>CAYLRE010000159.1:0-10904 GCA_964385715.1 uncultured Planctomycetaceae bacterium | reverse complement strand
CCATGGGCAATGGTCGTTCGTCGCGTATGAAGAACAGACCGGCACTGGCAAAAAGCCGCTAATCACGCTCACGCTCCGGCGCGGCGGCGAGGAATTCACAACCGAGATGACCTGCGGCGATGGCCCGGTCGATGCGATCTTCCTGGCGATCGAAAGCCTGACCGGCTACGACGTCGACTGCAAGGACTTCAACGTCCATAGCGTATCGGTCGGTAAGGATGCCCAAGGCGAGGTTCTCGTGGTCATCGAACACGAGGGCCGGCAATTCCACGGCCGCGGCGTCTCCACCGATTCGGTCGAGGCCAGCGCAATCGCCTTCCTCGACTCGATCAACCGCATCATCGCGGTCGAATCGGCTGGCGGGCTGGAAACTTCTGACCCGGGGCCGTAGCGATTCAGCCCAGCCTGTAACCCGAAGCGTCAGCGAGGAGCAACTGAGCACGACCGCTGCGTATAGAGGCGGCAGTCATAGCCCGAAGCGTCAGCGAGGGACACGACCAAACGGTTTTCATCTGCACTGGCAGAGCCAGTGGCACCCCGATCGAATAGTGCATTTGCGAGTGTGTGGATGACGCACGACTATTGGCTCGTTCGTTCCAACTCGAAGCTGCAGCCAACTCCCGACAGCCACGAAGACCGCATGCGAATCGGAATCGTCACCCCTGCCCCGCCCCGATCGCAGCATGGCAATCGCGCCACCGCCGTCCGCTGGCGCACCATTCTCCGCCAGCTCGGTCATCGCGTCACCATTTGCCAAGATTACGCGGGCGAGAATTTTGACCTTCTCGTGGCGCTGCACGCCAGAAAAAGCGCCGCTGCGGTCGCCCGATTTCACCAGCACCACGCCGACCGGCCGCTACTCGTGGCACTAACCGGCACGGATCTTTACATCGATGTGCCTCGCGGCAACAAGCTGGCTCTCCGTTCGCTCGACCAGGCCACGCGACTGATCGCCTTGCAGCCACTAGCGGCCGAGGCCCTGCCAAAGAACCACCGCGACAAGATGCGGGTCATCTACCAGTCGGTCCCCTCCCCTGCTCCGCTCAAGAACACCAAGTCAGCAACTCGCAGCCATGCCCCTGCCACATTCGACATCTTTGTCGTCGGGCACCTTCGCAGTGTCAAAGATCCGTTCCGCGCGGCAATGGCGGTCCGCAATCTGCCGGAGTCGTCCCAAGCAATCGTCCACCACTATGGTCTGGCCCTAACCGATTCCATCCGCCGACGCGCCGAACAGGAATCGCAGCGTAACGACCGGTACCGCTGGTGCGGTGAGATCTCCCACGCGAAGCTGATGCAAACCATTAACAAAGCCGGCCGCGACGGAAGAGCGGTTCTGGTTCACAGTTCCAAGGTCGAGGGTGGCCCGCACGCGATCTCCGAAGCGGTCGTGGCTGGGCTGCCGGTACTCGCCACCGACATTGCGGGTTCCACCGGCCTGTTGGGCGTCGACTATCCCGGCCTGTTCCCGGTCGGCGATACGCGTGCCCTGCGAGATCTAATCGTGCGTGCCGAAACTGATGGCCCCTTCTATAAGAAGCTGCACGTCAGGTGCCAAAAGGCGGCCAAACTGTTTGAGCCGGCACGCGAAGTTAAGGCCTGGCGGAGTTTGCTTAGGGAACTCGCGTAGTCGCTAGACGCGATTCGGTCCAATCGGTAGGGTGCATGTCGCGCTCACGCCGAGAGCAAGACACTCCTACTCTTCCATTCCTGGGAACACGAACAACACGCTCTGCCGACAGGACCTTATCACCATGCACATTGCCATTACTGGGGCGACCGGCTTTCTCGGTCGTTATCTGGTCGCCAAACTCACTGCCTCCGGACATACCTGTCGCTGCTGGCACCGAGCGGAAAGTGATCTCTCCGGTTTCTCGCCGGAAACCGACAAGGCAATCGAGTGGTTGCCTGGCACTCTGGGCGACGAATTGGCGTGCCGGGATCTGGTCACTGGATGCGACGCGGTGATTCACGCCGCTCTCGATCGACCGGGGGCTGGCTTTCGTGGTGCCGAGGGAGACATTCCCGCCTTCGCTCAGCGAAACATCATTGGCTCGCTACAGCTGATTGAAGCGGCCCGGGCGGCAGACGTTGGCCGCTTCGTCTTCATCTCGACGTGTGCGGTGCATGAGAAAATCCTCAGCGACCGCCCACTCGACGAAGCCCACCCTCTGTGGGCGACCAGTCACTACGGCGCTCACAAAGCGGCCATCGAAAAGTTCATCCACAGCTACGGACTCGGCGACGGTTATCCGATCTGTGCGTTGCGACCGACCGGCATTTATGGGCTGGCTCATCCGGCGGAGCGAAGCAAGTGGTTCGATCTCGTTTCCAAAGTCGCGCGAGGCGAGTCGGTCGAATGCCAACGCGGTGGCAAAGAAGTTCACGCCGCCGATGTGGCCCGCGCCGCTCTGCTCCTCCTCACTGCCGACGACATCGCCGGCGAGGCATTCAACTGCTACGACAGATACATCTCCCAGCACGAGGTGGCCACGATCGCCCGGAGGCTTACGGGCTCCGCGACCGAGATCATTGGCACTCCTCCTTCACCCAAGCATCAGATCGAGACCGGCAAGCTGCGAGCGCTCGGCATGGAGTTTGGCGGAACCGCACTCTTGGAATCGACGATCGCCGAGCTAGTCGCGGCGGCATCCTGACGCGGCCTGAGGCGGCCAATCGCGCCCCTGAGAAATCCAAGAAAATTCACGATCCGACGTCCAATATCGGCGATCCGCCGGCGAATACTCCTATACGGCTCCACTTTGGAGACACTCTTGCAATCGCGAATTGGGTAGCAGATGGCATAAGCCAAAGAGCAACCTATACTTGCGTAGCGCGGTAGACTTGCTGGTCGCTCTAACGGGGGCTGGTCGCTCTAACGGGGGCTGGTCGCTCTATCGGGGCTAAGAACCGCCGCGGCTTTCGGACGCACGGTTCCCAAGAGCCGCCAGCGAGTCTATCTTCGCGACTGCCAGGCGATGGCAGCGAGAGGGGAAACCCTCTGTCGCATGGAGTCATCGCCTAGCTTCGTTCGTCATGTCTGTTCCTACGAGCAGACATTGAGAGAGCAACCTGTTTGTTTGCATCTATTCGGGGAGACCGCCGCGATGTCCGGTGAATTTGAGATTCACGACGATTCCTTCAACCGTAATAACTCTCGATCGGAAAACTGTTCCGCTGGGGAGTACCTTCGGTGCTGTTGTTGATCACGACGCTAGTCGTAACGGCCTATGTGGTCTATTCAAAATGTCGCATCGATGTCCCGACCAAGCACATGGCGATCATGATGCGAAAGACGGGCGAGGATCTGACCAACAGCCAGGAGATCGCCCGCGAAGTGAAAGAGGGCGAAGCCCCACCGGTCAAAGGCATCCAACAGGTCGTTAAGGGCGAAGGCCGCTACTTCGTTAACCCCTATAACTGGGACTGGGAAATCGTTCCCCAGGTCGAAATCCCCGAAGGCATGCTTGGCGTTCGTACGCGACTCTATGGCGATGAATTGCCGCACGGCGAGATTATCGCTCAGAACGAAGACCAAAAAGGAATCGTCCGCGAAGTCTTGCGACCGGCTCGCTATGCCATTAACGCGTTGGTCTATAACGCGCCTGATCGCCAATCAGCCAACGCACGAACGCCCGTTTACCGTCGCGAACGCGACAACTACGTCGAACTCATCGAGCTCCACCGACCGATCACTATTCCCGCGGGCTTCAAGGGCGTGGTCACGCTTCTGTCGGGTCCGCTGCCGGAAGACCCGAATGTGCTGCTAGTCGAAAAGGGCCACCGGGGCGTTCAAAAAGAGACGCTCGATCCAGGAACCTACTACGTCAATCCGTACATCGTGCGTATCAACCTGGTCGATTGCCGGGCGCAGCGATTCGACATTTCGCGCGAAGGCGATATGGGCTTTCCCTCCAAAGACGGCTTCTGGGTCTCGCTCGACGGCGTGATCGAATACCGCGTGGATCCGGAGATGGCTGCCGAGGTTTTCGTCAAATACAACGACGAGAGCGCCAATGGTGACCGCGTCGATCAGGAAATCACGAAGAAGATCATCCTGCCGAATACCCGTAGTTTTTGCCGTTTGCGTGGATCGAACTACTCCGGTCGGGAGTTCATCTCCGGCGAAACGCGTGTCGAATTCCAAGAAGACTTCCAAGACCGGCTGGCCGCGACCTGCCGCAGCGAAGGCATCGTGATTGTGCAGGCGTTGATCACCACGATTCGCCCCCCGCAGAAGATTGCCAGCCCGGTACGAGATCGACAGATCGCGTTACAGGAAGAAAAGCAATTCCAGCAGCAGATCCTGCAACAGGACTCGGAACAGCAATTGGCGGTTGAACAACAGTTGGTTAAACGAAGCCAGGCGATCGTGGCCGCCCAGCAGGACGTCGTCAAAGTCGTCACCGCCGCGGAGCGAGAGCAAGAAGTCGCGTTGATCGAGGCCAACCAGCGGCTCGGCGTTGCCAAGTATCGACTGGAAGCCGCCGAAGATACCGCCGCTGCCGTCGTCCGGCGTGGTGAAGCACTCGCAAAGGTCATCGATTTCAACAATGCCGCCGAGGCGGCCGGTTGGAAGAAATCGGTCGAAGCCTTTGGCGGCGACGGTAACGAGTTCGCCCGTTGGGTCATGATGCGGAAACTGGCGCCGGCCTACCGTCGCATGATGGTCAATACGGCCGACAGCCCGATCATGGACATGTTCGAGCAGTACAAGCAGTCCAATGAAGGAAAGACGCCTGTGGACGCAGCGGCGCCGGCCGAATAATCGTCGCGGCCCAGGTTCGTCCTGCTTCAGTCTCGTCACATCCCGAGCGGCTCAAACCAAGACACTCCACCTCTTTGAGAGGACATTTTGATGAAAAAGGTTTACTTCTCCCTTGCCTTCCTTGCTCTGTCGATGGTGTTTCTGCTGTTGGCGGCGCACTGGATCTTCAATCGCGTTTACGTCCCAGAAGGTCACAGCCTGCTGCTGCGTTACCGCGGTCCCTTCTTCGCACACGCCGACACCGCTCCGGCGGGCAGCTACGCGGAGGAAGGTCAGATCGGCATCCTCAAACAGATGCGTGGCCCCGGACGCCATTTCTACTGCCCACTCTGGTGGCAGTCTGACATTGTGCCCGACGTCGTCGTTCACCCCGGCGAAATCGCCATCATCACCAGCAAGCTCGGAGAAAAGCTAAAAGAAGGCGAGTTTCTCGTCGACTTCTACGATGAGAATGGCGAGGTCAATCCGGACGGAAACCTGGGAGACACCATTCACAAGGGAGTTTTGCGCAAGGCCCTCGGCCCTGGCCGCTATCGAATCAACCCCTACGGCTACGAACACGAGATCGTTAGTCGCCGCCACCTCCAGGACGGAAATCAAATCAAGCATTCCGGCTGGGTCGAAATTCCGACCGGATACGTCGGTGTCGAAACTTACCTGGCCGACAACCCGAAGCTCGGCAAACGCAAGGGCGTGCAAACCGAAGTCTTGCCACCTGGCCTCTATGCGGTCAATCCTCACGAACGCCAAATCGACATCGTGGAAATCGGTTACCGCGAAGTGAGCATCACCGTCAAGAAGCAGGCTCGTGGTAATCGTGTTGTCTACGATGAGAGTGGCGAACCACTGGCCGTTAAGGATACCGGTATCAACTTCCCCTCCAACGACGGCTTCGACATTCAGCTCGACTTCACCGCCGTGTGGGGTGTGATGCCGGATCAGGCTCCGCCGATCGTTCGCACCTTTGGCAACGTGGAAGCGGTCGAACAAAAGGTAATTCTGCCGCAGTCGGAAAGTATCTGCCGCAATAACGGCTCCAAGATGGGTGCCGTCGAACTGTTGGTCGGCGATACGCGCCAAAAATTCCAGCTCGACACGTCCGCTCAGTTCCAGGACGTGCTGAAAACGAAAAACGTGACACTGCTCTACGGGCTGGTGCGTCACATCTATATTCCCCGCGACGTGCGAATCCCGATCCAAAACGGCTACATCGCCGACGAGCTCAAGCTAACCCGTGAGCAAGAACGGGACACGGCCAAGACGGAAGCCCGCCTTCGCGAGGCTGAGAAGACCGTCGACCTGGAGGCGGAAAAGATTCGTGTGGAAACGCAAAAGCTGGTGGCCAGTGTCGCGGCCGAGGGTGAACGCAAGTCGCGCGAAATCTCGGCGGAGACCGAACGCAAGGTAGCGGCCATCGATCGTGAGATCGCGGAGCTGGAAGCGGAACGGGACGTCGTGCTCGGTCAGGCCAACGCGACCGCTAACGAGCTGCAAGAAAAGGCCCGGGCTGATAAGTTCCGTCTCGCCGTCGAATCGTTCGGCAGCGGCGGCGCCTACACCAAATGGCAATTCGCTGAAGGTCTGCCCGACGAGATCGACCTCAACCTGTTCTACGCCGGCGAAGGAACGCTCTGGACCGACCTGAAGAACGTCACGCCCACGCTTCCCTTGCGACAGCAGAAAGGCAAGCGCTAGGCGTCTGCGCGCCTAGCCGAAGAAAGCGGCCATTGCCGCTCGATTTCTCGGGTGGCTTTGGCGAGCGAGGCTCTTGAGCGAACCGGACGGTGCTCGTATCCTTTTGCGTGTCGCCGCCCGCGCGCCGACAGGATCTTGCTGCGCCCGCACTTCGTGCAGATCCTTGGTGAAGCGCTCGCTTCATCAGAACTTCATCATCTGCCGGTTCTAACAGGAGGACGAACCTGTCATGCCCGACGTACGAGGCGTCATCTTTGATGTCGACGGCGTGTTGGTCGAGTCGTATCACGCCCACTTTGAAAGCTGGAAGCAGCTCGCTGAAGAAAACAATCTCACCCTGACCGAAGCGGAATTCTCCCGCGAGTTCGGTCGCACCAGTCGCGAGATCATTGCCGACCTGTGGCCTGAGTTTGGAGCTTCGGCCGAGCGGATCGCCGAATTCGACGAACGCAAAGAAGCCCTTTACCGCGAGATCGTGGCCGCCGACTTTCCCGCCATGGAAGGTGCGGTCAAGCTCATCGACGATCTTCTAGCAGCCGGCTTCAAGATCGGGGTCGGCTCCTCTGGCCCGCCAGAAAACGTCGCCCTCACGCTCGCTCAGCTCGGTCGCGCCGAAAAGTTCAGTGGCGTGGTCACCGGGGCCGACGTCTCCCGCGGCAAGCCTGACCCCGAGGTCTTTTTGACCTGTGCCGCCAAGATGGGCGTCGCCCCTGAAGCATGTGCGGTCATCGAAGACGCGGCCGCCGGCATTGCCGCCGCCAACGCCGCTAGCATGAAGAGCATTGCCCTGGTCAGCCGCGGGCATCACCGCGATGAATACGGCGAAGCGGTCTGTATCGTAGATCACCTTGACGAATTGTCTCCTCAGTCGATCGCGGAACTGATCGGTTAAGATAGAACTCGGCCACAACTGTCATCACCCACGTCGGACGCACACATGCAATTGCATTTCTGGGGAGCCGCGGGAACTGTCACCGGATCGATGCACATCGTCGAGGTCGGCGACCAGCGAATCATGCTCGATTGCGGGCTCTACCAAGGGCATCGCAAGAAGGCATTTCAGATCAACCGCGAGCTGCCATTCGATGCCGACGCAATCGACGCGGTAGTTCTCTCACACGCCCACATTGATCACAGCGGCAATCTGCCGTCGCTCGTACGGGCCGGCTATCGAGGCCCCATCTTCTGTACGTCGGCTACGCGTGACTTAGCCTCGCGGATGCTGCTCGACTCGGCCAAGATCCAGAAGTACGACCTGAAGTACGTCAATCGTCATCGCGAACGACTCGGCAAGAAGCCATTCGAGCCGCTCTACACGACGGATGATGCGGAGGCCACCATCCGGCAGCTCAAGCCGGTCAACTATCGTCGCAGCTTCGATCCGGCCCGTGGTGTTACTTGCGAATTCTACGATGCCGGGCATATGCTCGGCTCTGCCAGTGTGGCGATCGATGCCGTGGAAAATGGTAGCCGCAAGCGACTCGTCTTTAGTGGCGATATCGGCAATAGTGGTACGCCTATCTTGCGCGAACCTCGCACGATTCCCGATGCCGAGCTGCTGATCATGGAAAGCACCTACGGTGACCGCAATCATCAATCCATCGCCGAGACGAAGAGAATTCTCAAACAGGCGATCGCCGAATGTGAGGCCACCGGCGGAAAACTGATCATCCCCGCCTTTTCCGTCGGTCGCACACAAGAGATCGTCTACCGCTTGAACGAGCTTTTTGAAGATGGCGAACTACCGCCAGTTCACATCTACGTCGACAGCCCGCTGGCGGTCGACGCGACCAACATCTATCGCGATCATCCAGAGTGCTACGACGTCGAAGCCCGCAACATGCTGGAAGAAGACAGCGACCTGTTTGGCTTCCGCCGCCTCCGCTACTGTCGTTCGACGGAAGATTCCAAAAGGCTCAATACAAACAAAGCAGCCGCCGTGATCATCAGTGCCTCAGGCATGTGCGAAGGGGGCCGCATTCTTCACCACCTGCGAAACCACCTCGACGACGACGCCACGCAGATCCTATTCGCCGGCTACCAGGCCCCCAATACTCTGGGGCGAAAAATACTCGACCGAGAGAGCCCGGTACCCATCTACGGAAAGAAGATCGAAGTCAAAGCGAAGATCGGCAGGATCGAAGGCTGCAGTGCCCATGCCGACCGCGAAGGGCTGCTTGCCTGGGCCGATTCAACCCAACTCAATGGCAATTTGGGACGCGTATTCCTGGTCCATGGTGAAGCAGAACCGGCCGCCGCCTTGGCCAACGGCCTACGAGATCTTAATATTCCCCAGGTTGATATTCCGCAGCGAGGCGACAGTTTCGTTGTTTAGGGCTCGCATTCTTGCCGATCGGCGCCCATTTCTGCGGCATCTCCCAGGTAGCCGCCTATTTTGATTGTGGTCGGCCACAACCGCTGGTATCCTGGGAATTGTTCGTACCCAGGAGGAATCTGTAGTACGTAACAAGAGCTGTACAACACAAGCGCGGGCGGCAGACAATAGCGGGCAGACACAGGGCAAGAAATTAAATTCCGCGAGAGCCCCTGGTCGGCATGTTTCCAGTCGAAAACTTTGCCACCTCACAGACAACACAACATGAACCTTAGAGATTCACCATGATCATGACTCGACTTCGGGCGACAACTTTTTGGGCAACCGTGATCGCACTCCTTGGCCTCGGAAGCAGCGCATCTGTTCAAGCGGTAACGATCGACTGGATTACCATCGGCGACACCGGCAATGCCGCCGACGTTTATGATTCCGGTTGGGGCGCTGTAGGTTATGAGTACCGCATCAGCAAGACCGAGGTGACCAATTCGCAGTACGTCGAATTCTTGAACGCCAAGGCCACGGTTGGTGACACCTTCTCGCTCTTCAGCTCGAATATGACAACGCAAACCTGGGGCGGCATCACCCGCACCGGAAGCGGTACCGGCGGCGACCCGTGGGTCTATTCGGTCAAAGCTCCTGTCGCTGGTCAGGGAATTGGTGGATCCGATTACTACTACGACAACAAACCGGTCTCCTACGTCTCTTGGTACGACTCCATCCGCTTCTCAAACTGGCTGCACAATGGCCAAGGCTCGGGCGACACCGAATCAGGCGCCTACACGCTCGCGGGTGGCACCCCCATTCCTTCCAATGGCACGAGCATCACGCGTGAGGCAGGAGCCCAGGTGTTCCTTACCAGCGAAGACGAATGGTACAAGGCTGCGTACTACGACCCCAATAAAGCGGGCGGTGCCGACTACTGGCTCTATCCGACAGGCACCGACACCGCTCCCGACAACAATATTCCGTCGGCCGACTCCGGCAACTCCGCGAACTGGGGCGGCGCAGGTTCACCCAGCAAATGGAGCTATCCACTAACGGACGTAGGATCCTACCCCGTGACGGCTTCTCCCTACGGCGTTTCGGACATGGGTGGAAGTCTCTATGAGTGGAACGAAACGCTCGTTGGCGGCTCAACACGTCGCTAACGTGGCGGCGCTTGGTCCGACGCGGATGCCTATCACATGGAAGCCTCAGACAGCACCCATTACCATCCCGGTGAATTCGAGCATCTTCGCATTGGCTTCCGCGTAGCGAGCCTGGTACCCGTGTGCGGAATCGGCGACGCGGACTGCGACGGCGATGTTGATATCCCGGGAGACTTGATGCCCGCGTTGGTCAACTATACCGGTCCCGGGACTTTCAGTAAGACACGTGCGGAAGGAGACGTACACGGGGATGGTATTGGTGCCACCGGGAATCCCGCTGGACACGATGGGGACATTGACCTTACCGATGTAATCACAATGCAAGCCAACTTCACTGGGCCCACCACCTCCAGCGTACCGGTCGCTCCTTTCTCGACCACCGACAGCCCGGGGGTTCCGGACTTCATCTACGACCCGAACACGGGCGAGGTGACGGTGGATCCGGATGGAATTTCGATGTACTTCTACGCGATCAGCAGCCTGAGTGACGGCCTCCTGGACGCCAATCACTCGCTCGGCCTGGTAGGAGGCCACTCAACAAGCTGGACCTCCGAGTTGAGCGAATTGGTATCGCCCGGCAGTGCCGTGACAAGCGCATTCAGCATCGGTAACGTTTTGCCGACCGGTCTCGCCGAAGGCGATGTTCTGTCGCTCGTTTCCGGAAGCATGTACGAATACCAATCCGGGCCGATGGACTTGGTCATGCTCTCGGCCGTGACCTGTGCGATTGGCGATGCCGACTGCGATGGCTATGTCTCGAATCTGGAGGACATCCAAGCGGCGTTTACCAACTTTACCGGTCCTGGCACCACGAACTGGACGAATCCAAAGACGCGGGCCCAGGGTGACGTTGAGGGTGATGGCACAGGTGCGACCACGAATCCGGCTGGTCACGATCAAGATGTCGACAATCTCGACATCCAGGCGATGTTCACCAACTTCAATCCGGCCCCCGACG
>CAYLRE010000158.1:0-10906 GCA_964385715.1 uncultured Planctomycetaceae bacterium | reverse complement strand
CTTGTCCATTGAAATTGTCGCCACGAGTGTGTCCTTACTTAATGGGATTCGCCTTCTTGCTTGGCCACGCGGAACACCTCTTCGATCGTGGTGACTCCAGCGAGAGCCTTCTTGATTCCGTCTCCGTAGAGGGTGACCATACCTTCGTCGACTGCCGCCTTGCGAATTTCCTGCGTCGATGCGCTTTCAAAGGCAAGCTGTCGGATGCGCGGCGTCATGACCATCAGCTCGTAGATGCCGATACGGCCGCGATAACCACTCTTTTGGCAATGTCCGCAACCTTTTCCGCGGACGAACTCGGCGCCCTCGGCCATGGCCGGGGTAATGCCGGCACCTTGTAACACCGTCTTGCCTGGCTTGTATCGCTGTTTGCATTTGGTGCAAACAACGCGGACCAGTCGCTGGGCCAATACCGCCATCAGGCTGCTGGAACAAAGGTACGAAGGAACGCCCATGTCGATCAGTCGCGTGATCGCACTGGGGGCGTCATTGGTATGGAGCGTGCTAAATACCAAGTGACCGGTCAGCGACGCCTGGATACCCATTTCAGCCGTTTCGGTATCTCGCATCTCACCGACCAGGATGATGTTCGGGGCCTGTCGCAACACGGAGCGAATGATGCGCGCGAAGTCGAGACCGATGCCTGCCTTCACCTCGACCTGATTAACGCCCGGCAAGTAATACTCGACCGGATCCTCGGCAGTGATGATCTTTCGGTCAGGGCCGTTGAGCTCGTTGAGTGCCGCGTAGAGCGTGGTGGTCTTACCCGAACCAGTCGGTCCCGTGACCAGGAAGATGCCGTTGGGACGCTGGATCAAATTCTGAAAGGTCTGGAACGACTCGTCGGAAAGTCCCAACTGGCGAACACCAATCTTGATGTTGTCCTTGTCGAGCAGCCGCATCACGCAGGCTTGCCCGTGGTTCGTCGGCAGCATGCTGACACGCAGATCGAGCTCTTTATCGCCGACGGTTACTTTGATTCGACCATCCTGGGTTCGGCGGCGTTCGGCGATGTCCATCTTCGCCATGATCTTAAATCGCGACAGCAGGGCTCCCAGCAGACGCCGTGATGGACTGTCTCGCTCGATCAGCACGCCGTCGATGCGGTACCGAATACGAACCCGATCTTCGAACGGCTCGATGTGAATATCGGAAGCTCGTAGCTGGACCGCTTCGCCGATGATCAGCTGAGTGAGCCGCACGATCGGGGCGCTGGTCTCGTCGATGATTTCCTCTTCCGGTTCTTCTTCGAACTCGGTCTCGGTGAAATCGATCGCGGTGTCGGTAAAGTCTTGTAGCATCGAGTCGGCGCTCTCGCCGTCGATCGCTCCGTAATGCCGATTGATGGCACCCAAGATCGCCTCGCGCGGGGCAAGCGCAATGTCGATCTGGCGATTCAAAATGAACCGCAGTTTGTCGAAGGTGTCGAGGTCGAGCGGATCGCTGACGATGACCTTCAGCGAACCACCTTCCTCCGCCATTGGCAAGATAATGTTTTCGCGGGCGACCGATTCGGGCACCAGTTCGATCACCGAAGGTGGGATGACGACTTCTTCCAGGTTCACGAAGTCGAGTCGATGCTCTTCGGCCATGGCCCGCATGACTTCGTCGCCGGTGGAGTAGCCCAACCGAATGAGCGCTTCGCTCAGCGTCATGTTCGACTCGCGAGCCATTTGATTGGCTTCATCGAGTTGGTCGGGGCTCACAGCACCCTGACGGAGCAAAATATCCGTGAAGTCACCCATGCTCGTTACCAAGTTCGGCCGCTAAGCGGAACCATTGGCGCGCTGGCCATCCGACCTGACTGCGACCCAATCACCTCTTCTCAAAGACGAGTGAGACGCCAGCGGGTTTCGGTGCTGGCTTATGCGTCACGCAGAAGTACGATGAGGCGAACGCCTCGGCTAGTTCCAAAAATGCTCTAACTCCCGTTTATGACTAGACTAACTGCGACCTGCACGGGCTGTCAAGTTGCGCAAACAAGAGGTAACAGGGGCTTCTTACGGCCATTTCGGCTTACAGGCATGACCGCTCCAGTCGTGGCCTGCGGGTGATCCTTCGCTGGCACTGCCAGCGGGGTCGCAATTCCATTGACACAAGGAGGTTGGATCAAGATAATCCCGCCGCGTTTTACTGCCTTTCACTGCGCCGGAAACGCTGGTGGAATTTCTTCGCGCGTTCGCGCGAGTCGCCCAGCTCAGTTTCCAGACTCGATCCATCGTGTGGTCTGAATGCGATTCTTGGTGTTCATCGTTGCCCTGCTCTCGGCGGTGGCTGTGTTGCAGCCAGCGCTTGGCGATGCGCAGCTCTTCGATGGTCCCGAGCCAGCCGACGAAACGCCCTACTCTCGTCCAATCTCGGAACATGCAGGCCGGGCGTCGGGAGACGGCATGGCTGATGGCAGTTTCTACGACCCATCCGAGTACGATTCTGGCGAACCCCCTTCATCGCTCGACTATCTTCCGACCGATGAATTGATCTCGGACGATGCCTATCTAGAAGCGGAATCGAATTTCTCAGACTGCGCGGACTGCGGGTCCTGCTCTCGCGGATCGGCCTGTGGATCGCGCGGTTGTGGCTGTGGCGGAAGTGGTTGGATCTGCCTGGAAGACGTCATTAACTGGCAAACAATTCACTACCAATTCGACAAGTGGTGTGCACCGCTCAAGAAGCTGCCCGCCATGGATCGATTGCACAAGCTAATGCGTCGCGAACCGCTACACGGAACCAGCTGGCTCAATCGACCTTACCACGCCGACTGGTTCATGGGTGCTTTCGTCGGAGACGATCTCGTGGCGGGAAGATACAAGCTCGACAACACGGTGGTCGGCGGATATCGTCTTGGCCAAGACGTCACGCACCATTGGGGTTACGAGACGCGGCTGATGTTCGCGGCTCCCGACGTGCAGACGCCTGGCGGGGTGACACTTGCTTCGACGGCCGACGTGATCATTTGGGACGTCAGCGGCGTCTACTATCCTTGGGGCGATACAACCACACGGCCCTACTTCACGGCCGGACTCGGGATTGCCCATTTCGACTACCGAGATATTGCCAGCCGCGGACACGATGCCAATGTGCTGGCCGTTCCGATCGGCTTGGGTGTCAAATGTCGGTACAATAACTGGACGCTGTTGCGCCTGGAACTGCTCGACAACATCTCCATGTCGGGTTCCGGTGTCAGCTCGATGCATAATTTCACGTTGACCGGCGGTTTTGAAATCCGCTTCGGTGGCGTGCGAACCGGTTACTGGCCGTGGAATCCTGGCAGTTATCACCGCTAGATTCTCGGCTTCACCTCTTGGCCGCTTCACGCACTTTTTGACGCCGCCATCTTGCGTTTCTTTGGACGGCGATGGTCAGCTACTGCAGCTCGACGGGAACCTGATCGATCTTGGCGGCCAGGATAAAGTCGTTTTCCGACAGCCCGCCGATGGCGTGCGTCCAGAGTTCGATTGCCACGTTTCGATAGCCGGCGATGTGCAAGTCGGGATGATGTCCGTCGTCTTCGGCTATTTCGGCGACCTGGTTGAAGAACGCCATGCCGGCCCTGAAGTTCTTGACCGTCCACTCTTTGCGGATTCGCTGGCCATCTTCGGTCAGCTGCCATCCTTCGAGCAGTTCTAGCTGGGCTTGCGATTCTTCGAGCGAATAGGGATCGACTCCGCCTTCGCACGGCACGCACTTCTTGCCGCTCAAAATGTCACAGGATTGAGCTTCCATGGCTTTGTCTCTCCATAACTCGAGATGGGGTTAGGTTGTTTTCAGGGCCCGGGGCCCTTGGGTTTGCAGGCTCTTGGTCGATCGGCGTGGCACGATCGTTTCCCCGTGACCATCATTTCACCGGTCACTTTACGGTCACGAGTGCACTCGAATTATCTCGCCACTAATCGGGTTCGTCAATTATCAATGGGCCGCAACATTATCTATTGACCGCGCCATGGGACCGATTCACGGGGGCGAAAGCCGCGGCGAAGTGCTACGACCGTCAAACTTCTTCAGAAATCTTCAGAAAATAGCGACGCTTTCGATTTGCGGTGACATTCTGTTGACACCCTCATCATCTATGGTGACGACCGGCATTCAGGCTTGGGTAGCGAATACGCCGACATCGTGATTTCGGCGTCCGTTTCAGAAGCACCCACCGCCGGCGGTCCCACGCGACCGTAGGGGGCAGCGGCGGTGGCAGAGATTCCCAGCGGTGGGAGTGTTGGTGGCAAGCAGAAGAGCAGGAGTCGGATCAGAGAAGCAGCGGCAATGGTGAACCACACGAGATAGTCCGGTTCAGCGGGGGCTCGTTCGTTATGAACCCGTTGAAGGGCTGTCTTGGCGCAAGTTGAAGCAGACGACTTCAAGAAGACGCATGGGAGTAACGATGTCGACGATTCCTGGAAAAACAGTCAATGCCTCCGTACCTCTTTCTCTAACCACGGCAACCGACGGCGTCCCATTGCGACGCGACGTATCCGTCGTGCGGACGAAGCCGGAGCCGAGACGGCCTCCGACTACTCGCGAGCAGGAATCCCGTCGCGGGGAAGAGTCCGCATGTAGCAATCAACTGGAACGAACCTCAACGAAAGTGCCTCGGAGTATCCCACGCCAGGAATCGCGAATGACGCTTAAGAATCAAATGGTTTTCGTTATCGACGGCGCGTCGTCGACACGCAACTTGTTATCGCGCACCGTGCAGAGCAAGAAAATGATCTGTAGATTATTTGGCTCGGCAGAGGAGCTGCTCGACGCCGTGGATGGGAAGAGTCGCGGTTGCATCGTGGCGAGTTTGGAACTGCCGGGGATGGGCGGACTCGAGCTGCAACGCGAGCTAACAAAACGTCGTGTTGGACTTCCGATGATCGCACTTTCGCCCGCCAATGGGGATTTAGGCACGGTGGTTCGGGCGATGCAGCAAGGGGCCATGACGGTCTTGCAGCGACCTTGCGATCCGGACGAACTGTTGGAAGCGATTCGACAGGCGCTTCGATTCGATCGAGAGACCTACCGGGAGCGAAGCCGAGTCGCTCGCGCCCACGCCCGCTACGAGGCTCTCAACGCTCGAGATCGCAAGATTATGAAATTGGTCGTCGAAGGGGTTCCCAACAAGACCATCGCGAAAAAGTGCGACATCGGTCTACGAACCGTCGAGGGCCGCCGTCACCGAATCTTCCATCAGATGGAAGTTCATTCGCTCGTCGAGCTGGTGCGGCTGGCCCTGTTGATGGGGATTTCGCCCGGCTGCCTTAATAGTCATCACTAATGGGCGGCCAAAAACGGGGTGGGGCCGCACTCCGAAAGCTGGACCGACGGGGAGCCGGAACGACGGGGAGCTGGAACGATGACAACCCGTCGTGGTTTCCGCTTCCTCTGCGGCTCCTGTCTAACGCCGCATTGACGGACTTGGCAGGCCCTGTGCCGGGGCCGGGATGCCCTGTGCCTGGCTTTGCGGGACTTGGGCTCCGCTGAAGTGCGGGCTAGCCAGGTGCGTCTTCGACACGTGTGGCATCCACAACGCCTTCTCCACGAGCTCCAGGAGCACTTCTGCGTCGTACGGTTTGCGAAGGTAGTAGGTGCCTCCTACACTTCGCGTCCGCTGTACGATGTTAGGGATCTCGGCGCCGGAAAGGAAAATGACCGGCACGTCCTGCAAGTGCTCGTTCTGTCGCATCTGGTCGCACAGATCGAGGCCGCTCTCCTCGCCCAGGTTGATGTCCACGATCACTAGATCCGGGGCACTCTCGCGCAAACTCTTGAGCGCCGAATCTCGATCGCCGCAGCAACGGCACATGTGTCCCGCGCCCATGAGCAGTTGCGTCAGACCCGCCAGGATGTTCGGGTCGTCGTCGATGCAGAGAACGTCGGTACAGGGGCCGATGGCTGATTCGTTCATTGCAGCTAACCTCTTCAGGGGAATAAGGCGCAAGGGTCGTGGTCGCAGGGGCGGCGTTGATGCACCGCTTGTCACGCTTGTTAGACTTCGACCCGTCAGAGGTTGTGGCGCCAATGCGTCTTCGTCAATCCGCGCAATCGGACAAAACGGAACATCAGGCGCGCACGAAGAGAGAATGCGTTGGAGCGATGAGTCCGTCGGCCGACTCTTCGCTTAGCCAATCTTGCCGATCAGACGGCCACCACTTTCGTACCAGCCTTCGCGGGCGAAGCGGCAGCGAGAGAGTTTGACAATCACCCGCAGCGGCATTGCCGAGGTTGCATCGGGTAGCTCAATCAGAACCAGTCGATCGGCAATCGGCTGTTGATGAAAGAAGCCAATGCCGTGCAACGACAGATGGCGACCGACGACCGTCATGCTTTCATGTTCGCAAGCGGCGAACGAGGTCGAGGCGTCGAATGAGTCGTCATCCGACCAGGGGATCACTCGCAGCAAGCAAGGGTAAGGATATCGCTGTTCCCGGCGGCGACTCTCTGTAACGACGTTGTCCGGTTGCAAGCCTTGGAGCAGGCTTTGCATACGATCGGTCAGACTGGCTTCTTCGCTGGGCGGAGTCACGACCGGTGGCCAGTCTGCGAGCAGGCCAGTGGCGAACGCGTTTTCTTGCCTGGAAGCGGAGTCGTGGCCAGCAGCCGACTCTGACATTGGAGAGGAATTGTTCATGTCAGAGGTTCTCGTGGACGGTAAGTATAAGTAACGGTTCAAGCGTGAATTCAACGGTGAATTCAACAGGTGGAAGACAAGACAATGAGTCTGGCCGCCGCAGCAGGTAGCCAAACGGCGTGATCAAAACTTGAGCTATCGAAAGCTTGGGATTAGCGGGGTGGAGTGAACCACGGACTTCGCGAAGATCTCGTGGGCACAATATGAAGTCATCGGCTGCCTAGCATGGCGCGAACGCGCTGGCCAATAAACTTCGGACGCCACCATCGCTAATGAAATAGATAGGTCACGAATCAGCGTCTGTCAAACTTGAAAAGGATCTATCCAACCTGCAGTTCGGATGAATTATCGCGAAAGAGTCGTCCGCCTTAGCCGCGTTGCAAATTCGCCTCACGCAGCTGGCGTCGTACGTAGCCGTCATTGGCGTCGAACGCCGAGAATGTCGGGGCCACGGCACGACCACGACGCAACAAGTCGAGTGCCGATCGGTGATCGCCCTGACGACATTGGGCCAGGGCCAGATTGTTAACCGCGGCAAGAAAATTACTCCACGACGCGCTGCTCTTCGGGTCAAACTGCAAAGCCCGATGGCTAGCACGCATGGCGGCAAGATGCTGTTTCGCCTGCAACAACTCCACGCTCCGGTTGTAGTCGATCAGTGCCAGAAGTTGTGGCTCGGAAACGATCCGTCGACTTCCTTGGCGTTTGGCAAACCCGGGAGTCGATCGAATTGCGGAGACATCGGTTGCGATCGCCGCGCGCGGCGCGAACCAATCGGGACAGGTCGTCTCCACGGCCACCGTGCTGCGAGAGCCGATGACCCGACAGGCGACGTGATCTCGCCAGGCGACCAGCTGGCACTCGACGTTGAGTTCTGTGCAGAGGTGACAATACAAGAGTGTCGCACTGACACAATTGAAATCGCCACTTTCAAATACGGTTCCCAAGTCGCTGGCGCTAAGCCGGTACTGGCCTGTGAAGAGGTGATCGTGGAGATAGGCGTGGATGATCGCCGCTCGCTCGTGCGTCTCTGCGGTCTCAGCAAGCCGGTCGCGAAGACAAGTAACAGCGGCCGTCATCCGTTGAGTGACTTCTTCGCGAACATCCGCATTCGTGATCCGACTGGCGACGACGCTCGCCTCGAGCAGCGAGTGGTTGTCGAGTCGTCCGTCGGCCACGTCGGTGATGAGTGTTTTGAATGCAACCGAATGACGGTGCGCTCGATGCGCGTCGGGTGATTGGGCTGCCAGTTCGGGGAACATGACAGTGAGCGCGGTCACCGGCGGTCGGGTTGTTTCCGACGCCTCTTGGCCGACCTTGTGCGGCGCGACTGGAGTAGTCGCCGGGGCTGCACGAAGCGCGTGCGGCGCAAACGCGATCGCCAATGCGAAGAGTAGCCAGGCGAATGTCTTCTGCGAGTTCATCACGGCCGATGGTGCGTCGATCTGGAAAGCGGGCGGACCCGCCTTCGTGGAAGAAGGTTAGCGGCGGAATACTTGTCCACGCCACGGATCGTCGTAGACCTGGTGGCATACCGGTCTAGCAAGGAAGTACAAATCTACGTTGCGAAAATGCAACATGTCGGACGATGAAGCCGCGCAGGCAAAGTTTGCGGGCTTCGAGCATCGGGTCGCACCGGGCATATCGATTGGACCAGCAGAAGCTCGCATGTCGGCATGTCCTGCACCCAGGCTGCTTCTTCCTGAAATGCCAAGCGTGAGACGTCTTTCTGTACATCCAATGCCAGCAGTTGGACATCAGGTGCACATGGCATGGCTTCCGGGTTCTCATAAGAATCGCGTGGCGTTTCCCTAAGTCGTGTTGTTCATGGAACTTAGTGCGTGTTCGATGTTGCGTGGCACGGCCTTTGCAATTTCAGGTCAAAGAAAAACCGTCTCTCCAAGTAAGACGGCGTCCCATTCCTGACCTTTTGCAATGGCGCGTGACCGCTATGGAAGCTCTATTTGTCTTGCTGATTCTGGTGATCGTCTTCGCGATCGTTGCCGTTCTGGGCCATGGAATCTGGGTGTTCTTCGCCTTCGTTGGCCGTTCTTTGTTTGGGCCTGGATCTTCGCCTGACGAGGCCAAACGCATCGAGCAGCGAGAACGCGAGATCTTCTACCGCCGATTGCGGGAGTTATACGCGGCCAAGCAAATCGATCAGGTGACGTTGCTCAACGTACTCCGCGCGTCGGCTTATTCATTCCGTACACGACCGGTCGCGGCTCGGGCCGATGCTGCCGCCCGTTCGACAACCGCCCCGCCGGCAACCGCAACATCCTCCACTCAGACGCCCGCCGGACCGGTGCCGATCACCCCGCCACCTGTTCCGCCAAGTGTTGTGAAGTTGAACGACGGGGCGACTACCAACGAGACACCCACAGCACAGCCGGTTGAAGCGATTCCCGTTGTGCCGATCGTGGCGGAGCCGGTTGTGTTCGAGCCTATTTCAGCCGCTGCGGCTTCTACTTCAACGACGCCAGCGACGTCCGCATCAATTCACCCTCTGGATGTTGTTGAACCCGAGCCTGCTGTTGCGTCTGTCGAAGAACCGTCCCGAGAACCAGAGCCGGTCACACCGAGTCGCCCGTTCACTTCGCTGTTAGCCTCCTTCATGGAAGAGCGAAACATCCGCTGGGGCGAAATTCTCAGCGGCATTCTCATTGTCGGAAGTGCGATTGGGCTAGTGATCAGTCTGTGGTCGACCTTGCGTACCGCGATCCCCTACTTCCCTGCCCTGATTTTCATGGGCGGGACGCTCGCCATCTACGGGGCCGGCATGTACACGCTCAAACGTTGGAAGTTGCAAACCACGAGTCAAGGGTTATTGATCATCGCCCTGCTGTTGATTCCGCTCAATTTCCTGGCGGGTATCGCCCTGTCGCCTGCCGAAGCCCAGTGGACCGAAGTCCAGTCGACCGATTTGTTGTTTCTTACAGCCGTGACCGTGGGGCTCGGTGTGTTTGGTACGGTTGCCTTTTCTGCCAGTCGGGCTCTACTCTCGCAGACGACGTGGATGTTGCCGGTCGCAGTGATCGGAACGTCTGCCGCTCAGGTGATCGTCGACCGCACCGCCGACGCCAGTTCAGCACCGTCGACAGTCGGTCTACTCGCACTCGTGCCAGTCGCGGCTTTCATCGTGGCGTTGGTGGGGCAGCTACGCCGTGGCTCCCGCTGGCAGTGGATCACACCCCGTCGCGCGGTCGAATCACTACGGTTCCTTGGCATTTCGATGTTCGCCCTGATCATTCCTCTGGGGTTGCTGGCGTTCAAGGCAGACGGACTCCATGGCACGCTGACCTACATGTCGCCTGCGATGGCGCTTGCGGGCATCAGCGTGTTGGCCCTCGGTCTGCTGCTGCAAAAAGGTTCGCTCAGCGCGACGATGGCCGGGTATCGCACGGTTGCGACGGCGATCGTCGTGTTCTCTTCGCTCGCTCTGGGAGTGACGTTACTACTTGCCTGGCCGCAACCAGCACTGCTGGTCGCGCTTGGCACGATCATGACCGCAGCACTAGCGGGAATTGCCATCATCGGCAAACAGCACAAGCTGCACACTGCCGCAGGCGTCTGCACGGCGTTCACGTTGCTCTTGCTGTTTCATGTCTTCCAAGGCAACCTCGCCTGGCTTTCGACCAGTTCCCGAATGCTCGTCGAGACCTTGATGCTCGCTGAGAGCGGCCTGGTGTTGATGGTCCTTTCGGTTGCAGTCGCTGGGCTGGCGGCGTGGTTCTTCCGCAATGGTCAAGAAGCGACAGCCAGGGCCTATGCTCTTAGCACCGGTTGCGTCGCTGCCGCGAGTCTGTTGATCGCTCTCTACTCCGGCTTCTTCGCGGCTGTGGGAGATGCGATGGGGGCGACCGTCGTGTTTGGTGTCTATGCCGCGGCCGCGCTTGTCGCCGCTCGATCGATTTGGCGAGTTGAGTTGTCGATCGCCGGTAGCGTACTGATGCTGGTGACGTTGGTTCACGCCTTGGCCTTCAACTGGACCACGATCGACACTCTGGCAGCGGTGGGAATCGAGCCATCGCGCCCGATCGTGGTTGCGTTCTTGATCCACGCCGTCGCCTCGGGACTATTGGCAGTCGAAGCCTGGCGGCAAACTTCGCTACGCGAACATTTAGCCGAACCGATGGCTCTGGCGGCCTTGTTGACTTCGGGGCTCTGTCTGCCGGCGGCGTTCTATGTCACCTCCGGGCTATTTGCTTGGCAAGCGGTCTACGTCGGCACGATCAGCGTCGTCTGGTTGGCGATGGCCCTGTTGCGTCGTCATGCCACGCTGTTCTCGGCCTTTCAGGC
>CAYLRE010000157.1:0-10950 GCA_964385715.1 uncultured Planctomycetaceae bacterium | reverse complement strand
CCACGGAGATCAATCACTCCATCGGCTCCAAACCGGCACTCGCCATTCTGCCCGCCGCGTTCATCAACCCGGGCGATGTGACACTGATGACCGTGCCGGGCTACCCGGTAGCTGGCACCCATTCCCGCTACTATGGCGGAAGTGTCTATAATCTGCCGCTGCTGGCGGAAAACAATTTCCTGCCCGACCTCGATTCGATTCCCGAAGACATCTGTCGCGCGGCTAAGCTGCTGGTGATTTGCTATCCCAATAGCCCGACCGGCAAGACCGCGACGCGTGAGTTCTACGAAAAGGTCGTTGCCTTTGCGAAGCAGCACGAGATCGTGGTCGTGCAAGACGCCGCGCACATCATGCTCAGCTTTGACTCGGAACCGTTGAGCTTCCTCTCGGTACCGGGAGCACGCGACGTCGGCGTCGAAGTTCATTCCTTGTCGAAGGGCTTCGACATGATCGGCTGGCGAATGGGCTTCGTCTGTGGCCACGAACGCCTGGTGAGTGCCTTCGCCGATGTGAAAGACAACACCGACTCGGGGCAGTTCATTGCCATTCAGAAGGCGGCGGCCGCTGCCCTCGATGACGCTTCGATCCCGCAAGCGATTCACGCCAAGTACAAACGCCGTCTGGAGAAGCTCGTGGCGATGCTCAAGCGTTGTGGATTCGAGTGTGAGATGCCGGGCGGAACCTACTTCCTCTACACCAAGAGCCCGGTCGGCGTCGAAGGCGGCCCGGACTTTGCGAACGGCGAGGAAGCGAGCCAGTACCTGATCACCGAACATTCGATCTGCACGGTTCCTTGGGACGACGCCGGAAATTTTCTGCGGTTCAGCGTGACCTACGAAGCGGCCGACGAGGCTGCCGAAGACGCCTTGATGGCCGAAACCGAGGCCCGTCTATCCACGATTTCGCTACAATTTTAGGCTGTCGGCGTCGCCGTGATCGGCCCCGCCCCTGGGAATAAAACAAGAATCGTTTTTCGAATCGGACTCTGGAGCCCGCGAGAGGGAGTTCGTATATTTCTTGTTAGGAACTTTGAATCCGCTGACCGCAAGGCAGGTCAGCCCACATGGCGCAGAGAAACTAGATCGTCACGAACACAAGGGAAATCGCGATGAAGAAGAGGCACACAAACGCTCTAGGTTGGCTTTCGGTCCTGCTACTGGTTGTCGCGGGAACTTCGTGCGGCGGTGACGATAGTGGCGGTGGGCAAACGAGTGCCCAGAAACACGATGCTTGCCTCAAGAAGAACAGTTCCGTCTCCCAGGCCAAATGCTTCATCGACCTTAGCGCTGAACTGGAAGGTCTAGCCGATCAAGCAGGCGCCAAAAAGAGCCGCGCCGCTGCTCTCGAGGCGGCCCAGAAAATCGACAACCCGCCGGAGCAAATCGAAGCTATTCTCAAACTCGCCAAGGCCCACCTGGCCGCCGACGATCCCATCGGTGCAAAAGCGGCTTACAGCGTCATCAATGAGGAATTCGAGGGTGTACCGCCTGCACAAGTGGCTCGCTTTCGCGTTCGCCTGGCGATTCTTAAGCTTGATTCCGACCGTCGCGACGGTCCCGATCTGGCGGCCGAGGATCTTGCCGCCGCCGAAAAATTGTTTGATCAGATTACGCTGGCCGAAGACAAGGTCGAGGTGCTCTCTTTGATGTTCGACGGCTACGCCCGTGTCAACGATTCCGAAGCGTCGCAGCGCGTATACGACTTGCTTATCAAGTTGCCCGCGTCGGTCAACGACTGGAGCAGCAAGGCCCAGGCGATGGTCGCCGTTGCCAAGGCCCAACGGCTCGTAGGTAACGATGCCGCCGCTGGCCTGAAGACGCTCGGCGAAGCCCGGGCAATCGTCGATCAAATCGACGCCGTAGCCAACAAGGACGATCGACTTAAGAAGGCCTACCGACTCTACAATCTGGCCGACGGCTACATTGGCGCCGGTAAGAGCGATGTCGCCCGTGAACTATTGGACGCTGCGGATGGTCTGGCCAAGACCGACCCTGAAGGCCAGACGCTGGTTGTCGACATCAATAAGCTACGTGGCAAGCTGTAAACGCGTCGCCTGCCGTTAGCTTGAGCCGTCGCTATCAGACGGCTCCGCCCCGGAAGGAGGAGCGAATCCTCGCCGCATCGTGTTTTCTGTCACCGTGCGCGGAACGACGAATTGCAGTAGGTAGTCGCTCCCGCCTGCCTTAGAGCCGATGCCCGAAAGTCGGAAGCCACCAAATGGCTGCCGGCCAACGAGCGCTCCGGTGATCGGCCGATTCAAGTACAGGTTGCCCACGACTAGCTCATCTCGCGCACGTTCGAGATTGGCAGGGCTGCGAGAGAAGATGCCGCCTGAGAGGGCGTAGTCGGTGTCGTTGGCGATGTGAATCGCCTCGTCCAAATTCTTGGCACGAATCACCGCTAGCACTGGCCCAAAGACTTCCTCCTGTGCCAGACGAGCGTCAGGGCTGATATCAGCGAAGATATGCGGGCCGACAAAGAACCCCTGCTCGGCCAGCTCTCCTACATCGACGCTGAGCACTTCGCGGCCTTCCTTTCGACCCAGCTCGATGTACTCCTGGGTCTTGGCCATCGCCTGGGCATCGATCATTGGGCCGACACGGCTGCCTGGCTCGTCAGCGGAACCAACGACCAGGCTCCGCGCCGCCTCAACCAGCCGACCCAGGAACGTGTCATACACGGACGAGAGAACGATGCACCGGGAACAGGCCGAACACTTTTGGCCCTGATAGCCGAACGCGCTCTTCACCACGCCGAGTACCGCCTCGTCAAGATCGGCGTCTTCGTCGACGATGATTGCATTCTTGCCTCCCATCTCCGCGATTACCCGCTTTACCGTTCGCGTACCGGAAGTCGAACAGGCGGCCGCCTTCGCATTGATAGCCAACCCCACATCACGTGAACCAGTGAAGGCAACCAATGACACTGATGGATGCTCGACTAACGCTGCTCCGACAATCTCACCTTTGCCCGGCAAGTAGCTTAACACCCCGCTCGGCAGTCCGACCTCTTCAAAGATCTCCATCAACAGCGCCGCCACCACCGGCGACTGCTCGGCCGGTTTCATGATCACAGGATTCCCCGTGACGAGTGCCGCCGCGGTCATGCCGGTGAGAATGGCGAGTGGAAAATTCCAAGGGGCGATTACCGCTGTCACACCGCGTGGGCGGTACTCAAACCGGTTCTCCTCGCCCGGCACGTCCACGCCCCCGGCGTTCGCCAGTACCAATGCTGATTTGGCGTAGTACTCGCAGAAGTCGATCGCCTCGCAGACGTCGCCATCCGCTTCACGCCAGCCTTTACCGCATTCGTAGACCTGCCAGGCGGCTAGCTCAAACCGCCGCTGCCGCATGAGGGCGGCCGCCTTTCGCAAATAGTCGGCGCGCTGCTCTACATCACACGCTGCCCATTCGGCGGCCACGCTCGCTGCGACTTCGACCGCTTGCTGGGCGTGTTCTGCCGTAGCGGAACCGGCCCGACCGACAAGCTGACTCTTTTGCGAAGGATTGATCGAGTCGATCGTTGCCTCGGTCGCCATTCTCTCGCCACCGATCACGAGTGGGCAATCGCGGCCCAACTGCTGATGGACCTCGGCGAGCGCCGCCGCCATCGCGTCGCGATTCTCCTCCTCGGCGAAATCGGTAAGTGGTTCATTCTGATAGAACGGTGCTTCAGACGCGGCGGTCGCGCCACCCAACCCCGCTTCAGTTGTCACATCCGGGGAAGTGGCCGCTTGAGATTTACCGTTTTCGCCAGGTGCCATGAGAAGAATCTCCGGGGCTACGTGCTCGGTAAAGCCTGCCCGTAAGAATGAATCGTTTGAAGTGTTTTCCAGCAGGCGACGAACCAGATACGCCATGCCGGGAATGAGTTGTCCGTAGGGCATGTAGATCCGCATCCGCATACCGAGGTCAGTCAGGGCCTTCTTTTCCGCGTCTCCCATGCCGTAGAGCATTTGCAGTTCCAGCGTCCCGTCCGGCAGTTCCAGCTGCCGCGCGGTCGCCATTGCGTGGGCAATCGAACGCAAGTTGTGACTGCCGAATGCCGGTCGCAATGTGTCGTGATTTTGAAGCAAGAATCGCGTCAGGCGTTCGAAGTTGGCGTCGGTTTCCCATTTTTGTTGGTACACGGGCACCGGCCAGCCGGCCGCTTCGGCATGGACTGTTTCGTAGTCCCAATAAGCACCTTTAACCAGACGCACCGCGACGGGTGTTCCTCGTCGACGGGCCCAATCACGCAGAGCGACCAGATCCGCCTCCGAATCGCGAAGGTAGGCCTGGATGACGATGCCAACATCCTCCCGGTCGCGAAACTCCTCTCGCTCGAGAACATCCTGAAAGATGGCCAGCGTCAAATCCTTGGTGTGGTACGACTCCATGTCGACGTTGATAAATGTGCGGTGCTGCCGAGCAATCCTTAGCAACTCAGCGAGCCGGCTGCCAATTCGATCCATAGCTCCGGCCGGATCGATCGGATCAGCCTGGCTGTCGAGAGCGGACAACTTGACCGAGACGTTGGCACGAGGCAGCTCCCCAAACGCCGCTCGATCAATCTGTGGAACCTCCGGCCAGGCATTGACCGTGGGGGCGACTGCTTCGATGAGCTGCACATACTCTTGAAAGTAGCGCGCCGCCTCCTGTTCGCTGGTGACCGCTTCGCCAAGCACGTCGAGCGTGAACGCGTGATTCCGTTTCCGCTGCCGCCAAGCCGCTGCCAGTACTTCTTCGGCGTTAGTCCCGGCGATGAAACGCCGCGCGTGCGAGCCGACGTTTCGACGAGCGGCGATTGCCAGCGCCCGTCCCAACACACCCCCCGGTTTCGCGACGGTCATGCCCAATCGCACGGCCGACGGCAACTGGCGCCGCACCTCGTCAAAATATTCGTGCAGATGGCCGACCAACTGCTCACTGGTTGTGAGCATGGGAAGTACGTCGACGAAGCGGAACATCTGCACCTTGACCGACTCGTCCTGCATGGCCCACGCCATGATTCGGTCATCCCACCAGCGACGCTCCAAAACGCTCGGCGTGTCGACCTGCAGATGGTCGAAGAGATACTGCCCAATTTCTTGCGTCTGATCTTCGATCGCGGCAAGATCGGCGTCTGACAGATCGTCGAACATCCCACGTTCCATCCGTGTCAGGACGTGTTAGGTTACGCGTTGCGCACCACGTACGCTATCGGGCGCCGGCTGAAACGATCGTTGCACGAGGCCCACCTTCATCATAGCCCACGTTCATCATAGTAGGTGGCGTGCCTTGATGTTCAAATACTGATTGACGAGCGGAGCCGTCAGGTCCTCTGGGTAGACGTCGAGAGACAACACGCCTTTTGAGTTAAGATCTCGTAGTACCTGTCGTCGCCAGGAAAGGATTTCGGCGGCAGCACCGGCTCGAAACAAATCCCGCCCTTGTGGTTGCTCCATGTTGGCAGCGTCAAACAGACGGTGATCTCGCAGCAGTACACCTAGCGGCAGGTGTCGGCCAGTGAGTGAACCAAGGTACCGCTCCACCTGATTGGCGTTCACCTCGTCGATGACATTGCTGATCAACACCACGAGAGCTCGTTTCCGACAATGGGCTGCCAAGTACAGGAACGCCTGGTCGTAGCGAGACTCAACCATCTCGGGGAAGCGATCGAACGAGGCGTGCAACAGGTGGTTCATCTGGTTCATCCCGCCACCCGGTGGAACGAAACCATGCACGCGATCGGAAAAGCTGATCAGCCCTACGGAATCCCCCTGCCTTAGGGCGACATACGAAAGCATCAGCATGGCATTGAGGCCATGATCCAACAGACTGATCTCGTCCGCTTCGTTCGTCATCATGCGACCACAGTCGAGCATGAAAATAATCCGCTGGCTTTGGCTCGCCTGAAAATCCTTCACGGTGAGCCGGTTACGGCGGGCGGTACTCCGCCAGTCGATGTGCTTGTAGTTGTCATCGACGGTGTAATCGCGAAGTCGTTCGAAGTCATGATCCTGGCCGACGCGCCGCATCCTGCGGACACCAATCTGCGTCAACCGATCGGTGCGCGCTAGCATCGCGTACTGCGAAAGCTGCTTCATGTCAGGGTAGACATTAACGACCGACTCCTGCGGACAATCGAGAAAACGCCGCCACAGCCGCAATCGGCTACGCACCTGTACGTAAATCTTGGTCAGTTTGAACGCGCCGCGGCGTTTCGGACGAAGTTCGTAGTGCAACGTTGACCGACTCTCCGGTCGGAGCGTGAGCGTAAACTCCTCCGGCTGAGCGTGCAGCTCCTCCGCCACGTCGTCGCGAACCTTGATCTGCTGGTCGCGTCGGGTCTTGTTGGAAATGACCAACTCGACGCGGTGCGGCTTGCCCAGCGAGGCGATTCGGCCGGCGCTGCGTGTGGCCGAAAAATGCTTGACCTGCGGAAGTGATAACAAATCGATCACGGCAAGTAGGACGACGCTGCCGTCGACGATTCCCAAAGCCCATTGGCGAGTCACCGTGAAGGAACCCGGTGCGAGCACCAACACCGTCGTGATGACAGGAAGCGTCAAGAACAGGTAGATCAACCGCCGATCCGGAAAGACCCTGGCACGACGTGCCAACAGCCACAATGGGATAACCGAGGCCAGGATACATAGCAGGCATATGTGTCCGATCGAGATCACATCCGGGGTACCTCCACCGAACGAATTAACTCGGCGAGCAATTCGTCGATCTGGCGGCCTTCGACCTCGGCCTCGGCGGTCATGATTACGCGATGGCGTAGGGCTGCCGGGGCGATTTCAATGACGTCGTCAGGCACGGCATAGTCTCGACCGTGGAACGCGGCCAAGGTTCTTGCACCCTGGATCAGCGACAAGCCAGCTCGCGGCGATGCTCCCATATAGAAGTGCGGCCATTGTCGGGTTTGGCGGACCAACGCGTTGATGTAGTCAACCAGCCGGTCCTCGACATGAACCTGTCCGCAAAGCTCGGTCAGCTCCAAGATTTCTCCCGGCGAGGTCACCACATCGAGCTGCTGGCCCAGGTCCTCATCTTCACTGGTTTGCCGGCCATGCATTCTGAGTACCGACGCTTCTTCAGCCGCGGTCGGATACTCGATCTTCAACTTGAACATGAAGCGGTCGAGCTGCGCCTCTGGCAGGTTGTACGTTCCTTCCGACTCAATCGGGTTCTGCGTGGCGAGCACCAGGAACGGCCGCTCGATTGGATGCGTGACCCGATCGACCGTAACGCGGTACTCCTGCATGATTTCGAGTAGCGCGGCATGCGCCTTGGCGGGCGAACGATTGATTTCGTCGGCCAACAGGAACTGCGTAAAGACGGGCCCAGGGCGGAATTCAAACTCCTGGGTCTTCATATTGAAGATTGGAGCACCCGTGATGTCCGAAGGCATGAGATCGGCCGTGAATTGAATACGACCGAATTCGCAGCCGAGCACGCGACCCAACGTCCGCACAAAGAGTGTCTTTCCCAAACCGGGAACGCTTTCGATCAGAACGTGGCCGGACGAGAACAAAGCCACGAGTGCCCCGCGCACGAGCTCGTCCTGTCCCACGTAGACTTTGCGGATCTCGGTGGTGATTCGATCGAAGATATTTTGGATTCGTTTAGCCGCCTCCGATGGAGGGCGGTCGGACATCGACGACCGCTTTGGATTCGAAGACGCCGCTGGCTCATCTGCTGACGAAGAACTCGCTGGCTGCGGCGCAGGCGTTTCCGAGGCACGTGTTGCCGAGATCGCTGGTGAAGACGTTGGCGGGAAGGATGCCGATTCCGCTGCTCCAGCCACAGGTGGCGGCGCAGCGGCTGCATTTTCAGCGCTGCCATCGTTTCCCAATGGCTGTTGGGGAACCGCTAGCTCGGCACCACACTTGGGGCACTTAACCCGCATGCCGATCATTCGCCGCTCGGCGCGAAGGGCTTGCTGGCAGGAAGAGCAGGGAAATTCAAACCCTTCATTGTCTCCTGCCCCCGAAGATTGAGAGGATCCCATGCCAGACGAAGATGAACTCATATGAACTTCTCAACCCCCAGAAGTGCCTTGTTCGTGATTGGTGTCGTCATGTACCGGATACCGCGGCGCGAATGTGACATCACGGAGAGCGAAACGCCCTCGCTTAGCGACGCTGTTGATCCGCCTGCCTTGATTCTACACAGCTCGCATCCCGACAGGCAGCGGGGATTCAAGCGAGATACTCAATACGGTCGTAAAATCCGCAGCAAAGCACGATGCTTCACACCGTGCATGCGAACGCCGACGCATTCCACATACCGGGAACCGTCGGCGTCTCGACCATCTGGGGCTGCGATCACCGCCTGTTGGCAATCGACAGACCCCGAATTCACTGATGTATTCGCTACTAGCCTAGGCGAGCGCGTTTTTCGCTGCTGCTCACGCTGCGGAAGTTACTCCGCCCGCGAATTCCTAGCTTGCCTTTGCGTTTGTGCTTGGCGAATCGGCCCGTCGAAGATCGTTGAGGTTTCGATCGCGTATGTTGCTGCGGACCGTCGTCCTCAAATTCCTCAGAAAGAGATTCCAGCCGTTGTCGATCCATGAAGCTTCTCCTTTATGTTCTACCGTCTTGAAATTCACGATGTCGGCATCGCGCAGCACCCTGTGCGATGCGCAGCACCAACCACGACGTACCTATCCCCTGTTCACACGCATTTCCCATGCCACTTTGCGAAAACGGCATGAGCAAATCCGCGCACGCCCAAAGGCGAACACAAATCGCTTCTCGTTTTTGCAACAGGCCGCCTCAAAGCACCGCTGCATTGCCAAAGCGCGGAATAAACCGCACATTCGGTCAGTCCAACAAAAAACGCCTGAAACCCCTCAAGCACACGACGACCGATGCTGATGCACCGGAGGTAGCTCAAGGAAGTTCAGGCGTTTTTCGTCCGAGTCAGTTGCTGTTCGTGCGACGGTTGGTCGCGACTGCCAGGGTTTAGGAGTTAATCACGGGGCTTAGACCAGGGAAATAGCAAGGATTCGCGTTACCCAAAGAAAAAACACCCAACTCTCTTCACGCCCGCAGCGCTGCTCGCACTGGGCAAAAAGAAAGATCGGGTGTTTCTTCTTCGGGTCAGTAGCAGGTCTACGGTGCGAGTCGTCGGGGCAATTCCATGGTGCAAACAACAAGGGCCCCCTCGGAGGACCCATCAGTCCCTCCAGCTTATCTACGAGTTGCACGAGTTGCAAGCATTTGGCGTAGATATCTCGCGATTTCCATACCCTCCGTCGGATTCCGATCCGAAAGGGAAATGAGCAGCGACATGCCCCACATCAGCGCAAGCCCCAATATTCAAAGCACTTGTGGCTATTCCTTGAAAACTTTAAGGAACCGTCTGGCGGCAACTCAGAGCTGACGGCGGTGGTGATTTCTTGCCACACGACGCCCGGGTCAGGATGCGTTTTCACGACGTGCGAATCGCCGAGCCTGGGCGGCAATATCGAGCCCCACTTGCTCGCCAAAAGCGGTCAGGAGCTGCTGAAACGCCCGTCCCGGGCAGCCGCTGCCGATCGCTTTCTGATCGACCTCGCTGACTGGAAGAATACAAAATGGCGTACTGCTCAGCAGAACCTCATCAGCGGTAAGTACGTCCTGAGGTAACAGATTCCGCTCGCTTGTAGGAATACCGAGTTTCTTTGCCAGCGCAAGCAGAACGCGAATACTAACGCCCGGTAGGACATGACTCATCGGCGGAGCCAGGAGCCCTTCCGCCTCGCGATAGATCACCACGTTCGCGGTCGAGGCCTCGGCAACGTTCCCCTCTATATCGAGCAATAGGGCTCGCGCTCCCGCTTGGCGACTTTGCGCCTCACGATCGGCCAGGTGATAGTGCATCCGGCTGCGGCACTTGATCTCGGTCGGCCAACAAGCCTCAGGCACGTGTCGCGTGTCGGTGATGACCAGCCTCTGTCCGAGCTCGTATTTTTCTGCCCACAGGCCGAAAGCGAGGGGAAAGCTGTGGACTCCCACACGAGGTCGACCGCTGGCTCCGTCGGTGAGCGAAGGGGAGTCGCCCGGGGTGACAAAGATCGACACGCCAAGATCGTCGGCCGGGTCGAGCAATGGCCAATTTTGCTCCGCCACCTGGGTGACGATATCCGTTAACTCTACCTGGGATAGCGGGCACTCGGTGCCGACCAGCTCCAGCGAGCGGTAAAGCCGTGAGAGATGATCCTCGACATGGAACAGCGATCCGCCAAAGGTGCGAAGCTGTTCGACAACGGTGGTCCCTAGCACAAAGCCGGCATCCCATACCGGAAGCGTTGCCCGGCTTTGGGGTAACATTTCACCATCAAGATACGCAATCGGCTCGTTCATCTGCCCATTATGGCGTGACACGCTGCCTATCGGCAACCGAGGCGGCAGCTCACCCGCACCAATCCCGTCGAACAGCTGAACGGCGAATGACCCTGTTACCCGCCAATCGCTGGTGCCGGATCCGCGGCATCGACTTCTAACTCGGTTGAGCCCGTCGTGGTCACCTCGGCCATCGGCAGGCCGTACTCACGGATCATCGGCATGACCGTGTTTGAGTAGACGTAGTTTCGCCAGCGGTGCTGCGGACCAAGAATGCAGCAGACATCCAGCTCATCGATCCGCTCGGCGTGTTCGCCCAGTGCTCCGATGTTGGGAATGCCCGTATACCCGAGTGCACAGCCACCGCAGATTTTCGGGTACCGCTTCAAGATGCGATCGCAAGTGTTATACAAAAGCAGCATTTGCCGTGCCTGGCTGGGGGCCATGTCAAATCGCTGTCCTGGCTCCAGCCAGTGGTTGTCCACTGCGGCGACAAAGATGACCACGGAGTACCGTGGCGGCCCAGGCTGCTGTCCGTCCATCAAAGGACTGTGGCCTCGTACCAGACCACCTCCCATGCCGTGCATCGCTCCCAGGATAACGCGGCCAGCAAAGCTATAACCAATGAAGCTGACCTGCGTTTGCTGCGGCATGCG
>CAYLRE010000156.1:0-10982 GCA_964385715.1 uncultured Planctomycetaceae bacterium | reverse complement strand
CACGTATGTGGTCCAAGATCATAGGACACGACAGGCAGATCGAACAGCTGAGGCGGCGTAATGTCGTGATCCGCCAGGGCATCCGCGTAAAGTTTGCTGACGCGACGCATTGCCACGCCCAAGCTGTAACAGAGCATTTCCTCGCGTTCGAGCATGGAATGGGCCCTTTCCGGGTGAATTTCGCCTGAATTAATGATTGCCAACAAATAGTTTGCATGTCAATTAATTGGATTCTATGCAAATCATCGGCCTCGTCAAGGCTTTTCCCAAACAAATCCCAGGTACATTCTCTCGTGCCGCCGCCTAGGCGCAGAAATCGAGGCCCTGTCCCATTGCCCTGCCCACGCTGTTCGTAAACCGGGCCACGTTGGCCCATCTGGACAGACTGACTTGATAACCTCATCATCACCGGGCTCAGCTCCCTACCGGTTTGACGATCTTCATAGTCGCCTCTACAACTGAAGGAGTTGTCCTGTGGCCAAACTGGGATACCAGTGGCCAATGGGAGATGATCGACGAGGGGCCCCAGCAATGGAGGCCCGTGAACCTGGTCAGGGTTTAACCGCAGCAGCCATAAGCGGTCACCTTTAGGTGCTTGGGGTCTCTCGTCGATTGTCTCTCCTGGCAGGACAGCGTCCGCGCCGAACGGAGACGCGGTCTTTTTTCTGGTGAAGCGGCCGACTTCTTTACGCCGCATCAAGGACTGCTTATGGATGCCCAGCCCGAGCCTACAGGTGATGCTAGTAAGGGCGAGTACGTCGTCGTCGCCAGGCGTTATCGACCGCAGGCATTCGACGAGCTGATTGGTCAGGAGCATGTCGCTCGCGCTTTGAGCGGAGCGATTGAGACCAACCGCATCGGTCACGCCTATCTATTCACGGGGGCTCGCGGAGTTGGCAAAACTTCTGCCGCGCGGATTCTTTCCAAGGCGCTGCAATGCGCGCAGGGACCGACACCGTCGCCGTGTGGTGAGTGTGATATCTGCCAAAGTGTTAGCAGCGGTGGCGATGTCGACGTGCTTGAAATCGATGGTGCCAGCAATCGCGGAATTGATGAGATTCGCCAGCTGCGTCAGAACGTCAATATTCGTCCCAGCCGGGGGCGATTTAAGATTTACATCATCGACGAAGTTCACATGTTGACCGGCCCTGCCTTCAACGCGTTGCTCAAGACGCTGGAAGAGCCGCCGGAGCATGTGAAGTTTATTTTCTGCACCACGGAACCGAACAAGATTCCGATCACGGTTTTGTCACGATGTCAGCGATTTGATTTTGCCGGCATTCAGACCGATTCGATTGTTACTCGCCTGCAGCAGATCGTCGAGGCTGAAGGACTGTCGGCTGCCCCCGAGGCGCTGACGATTCTGGCTCGTCGTGCGGCCGGGTCGATGCGAGATAGTCAGTCGTTGCTGGAGCAGATGCTGGCCGTGGGGATTCAGCATGTCGGTGTCGAGGATGTGCACGCTTTGCTCGGTACCGCGGACGGAAGTCAGCTGGCCGATCTGGCGAAGCAGTTGGTCACCGGCGATGCGGCCGGGGCGCTCGCAGCGCTCGATCGAGCAGTCACTTCGGGAGTCGACGTCGGCCAGCTTTTGGAGCAACTCTTGGGTTGTTTCCGCGATGCGATGGTCAGTGCCGTGGGTTGCGATGCGGACGCGTTTCTCAATACGTCGACCGAAGATGGCAAGGAAATTGTCACCCAGATTGCTACGAATCGTGGATTGGAAACGATATTTGCCGTGTTGCAGATGCTTGAAGAAGCGCTCGGGCGGCTGCGATTCAGCACGCACCGACGAACCATCGCGGAAGTTGCCTTGGTGCGGATCTGCAAGCTTGAGGATCTCGACGACTTGGCCGTTGCGGTGGCGGACTTACGCTCCGGCTCGACAGGCACTTCACCTGCCAGGCCGGCGCAGTCATCCTTGGCCGCCCAAGCTGCGGCAAAAAAAAAATCTGACATCGGAGCGGAGGTAGGTTCACCTCCTTCCCATTCAGCGGCGACTGCCCCGCCTCCGGTTGATACGCCAGAACGCCTGCCCGCTACCGCACCGTCTCAGACTCCGCCGAAAGATGCGGTTAGCCCAGACGTAATAGGCGGCATGGATGCGTCGGCTCCGCCAGCGTCAGTAGACTCACCTTCCTCGGCCACAGATTTACCGCCGATACCGAAGCGTGAATTGACCAGTTCATCGGCAGACGCGGTGTGGAAGCAGGCAATTGGCCTACTCTCTGGCTCGTCGATGATTACCGCAAAAGCGCGTCAATACGACTCTGTAGCAATTTCTGCGCCAAATCGACTGGAAGTAACCTTCAAAGAGACCTACAATTTGTGTAAAGCGTTCTGTGAACGGTCCGATCAGCTTAAAAAAATCGAGCAAGCGCTCGAGGAGGTGACGGGCGCACGGATACGCGTCGATTTTGCGTTGTCACGTGATGACACGCCGGTGGCTGCCAAACCGGTAGCACGACAGGCCGAGCCCGACTCGCAGATGAAGCGAATGGTCGAGGCGGAGGACGAACCGATCGTGCGAAAGGCGAAGGAGCTATTTGGCGCCCGCGTGACACGAGTTGAGTAGGTCAGAAATTCCGGGGCGTAAAGGAAGTCATCTTGCTAAAGGGACTAGCCAATATTGGGTCGATTCTCAAACAAGCGCAGCAAATGGGCTCCAAGATGCAGGAGCTCAATGCCAAGCTAAAGACCGTTCGCGCCAGCGGCTCCTCCGGTGGAGGGCTGGTGTCGGTCGAAGTCAACGGGCACGGAGAGCTGCTGCGGGTCTCGATCGATCCATCGTTGATCGAAAAGGGTGACCGCGAGTTGATCGAGGATCTCATCCCAGCGGCGGTTACCCAGGCTCAGTCGAAGGCGAAGGAACAGCACGCCGAGGCGATGCAGGAATTGACGGGTGGCATGAATGTGCCTGGTTTGAGCGAAGCTCTTGGCTCGTTCACCGATGGTGCACCGCCGGCTCCCTAGTTTTCCGGTATCTCTGACGGAATCTCTCGATGCAATGTCGTACGGCGTTGCGCGGTTATAGGGCCGCCCCGACAGTCCAGACACGAGCTAGACTTTACGAAAGCAGATAAACTGAAGGTGAGGCCAGGCTCCCTGGTGTTAACCGGGTTGGCCTCCGCCTGCGGAAGCTAAAAGAAATTAGTAGCTAGAGAAACAGTCCGTTGGAACCCGTTTTGGGTTGAAGTCATGCGATTATCGTTCGGCCAAGAAATGCGAATGGTTCAGAAGCAGGTGCTTGCACCGCGGATGATCCAATCGATGGAGATCTTGCAGCTGCCGATTCTCGCGCTTCAAGAACGGATTGAGCAGGAGGTTCAAGAGAATCCCCTGCTTGAGGTTCACGACGAGGATCCCGATCTTCCGGAAGTGAAGGCCGAAGTCGACTCGCCTGATGCGCCGACGACCGACGAAAAGGAATTGGTCGTTGATGAGACCAAGAACAACGAGGAGGATTTTGAACGCCTTCTCGATATGAAGGACGAGCTGCCTGACTATTTCGAAGAGCGGACGCGTGCGTCGGTGAATCGGATTGAAGAGGAAGGTGTCCGCAAACACGACACGATGGCGAACATGATCGATCGCCCCGAGTCGCTGCAAGACTACCTTCACCACCAGCTCTACTTCTTTGAGCTCGATCCCGAAGTGCGACAGCTCTGCGATCGAATCATCTACAACCTCGACGACAACGGCTACCTGCCCGGGCGTTTGGAAGATTTGCTAGAACCGGATGCCCCCAAGAGTCGCATCAAGCAGGCCGAAGAAGCGCTGGCCACCGTGCAGAAGCTCGACCCGCCAGGCATCGGAGCCCGCGATGAACGAGAGTGCCTGTTGTTGCAGCTCAAGCCGGGCGTGCCATTCTACGACGAGCTTCGGGCGTTGATTACTCATCATTTGGATGACTTGGCGAACAATCGTTTGCCACTGATTTCCAAGAAGACCGGTTACTCAATCGAGTTGATCCACGAAGTTTGCCAGGAGCTCAAGAAATTGAATCCTTGGCCGGGGGCAATGTTCTCCAGCTCGATCGCGCAGACGGTTACGCCGGACGTCACCGTTGAAGAGGGAGAGGACGGTAAGTACCGACTCAAGGTCGAAGACGATCGTACGCCGAATCTCTTTATCAGCTCGTACTATCGGCAGTTGCTGGGGAGCGGCGAAACGACGGCCGAAACGAAAGAATACATTAAGCGAAAGATCAACGCCGCACAGTGGTTGATTGAGTCCATTCAGCAGCGTCGCAGCACGCTTTCCCGTGTTGCTCAGGCAATCGTCGACCATCAGCAGGAATTTTTGGCCAAGGGCCCGGAAGCGATTGAACCGCTGAAAATGCAGCAGATCGCCGACAAGGTGGGCGTGCATGTTACGACGGTCAGCCGGGCGGTCGATGACAAGTGGATTCAGACTCCCCGAGGAATCTTTCCGCTCAAGCGGTTCTTCGTTGGCGGTACCGTTGGTGCCGATGGCGAAGAGGTCGCCTGGGACGCGGTGCGTCTCAAGCTGCAAGAAATCGTCGACGCCGAGGACAAGGAGAAGCCACTCAGTGATGACGAGTTGGTCAAGGAACTCGGCAAGCATGGCATCAAGGTCGCCCGTCGTACGGTCACCAAGTACCGCAAGAGTATGAACATTCCGAGTTCACGCCAGCGTCGCGACTGGTTGGCCAAAGAGAATGGCAAAGCCAAGGGCAATGACGCGGCTAGCGCCACCGATCTTACGTCTGGCGGCGAGGATACGCCGATGGCCGACGGGGCGAGTACCTAGGGCGGTTGCTACATCGTCTCGATGTGTAGTCCCCGGCGTTCCCGTTCTTCTAGTCGAGCGCTGTCGATCATGCTCGTGATTTGATCGACGTGATTGATGCCCTTCATTATGATCTTCGGTTCGTGCACCTCGCTCGATAGGATTCGGATTGTCCCCACGCCAATCAGCCGCTCAATGATGTTCTGCTCGTGGACCACGTCGTCGATGGTGATGACGTCGATGCGATTCGAGACGCGGTGAAAGATTCCCTCTTCGTGAATCAGACGCCGAGTCGTCAGGTAGTAATGCACGTGAAGCCTTAGGTAGACGAATCGGACCAAGAGACCGAGAGATCCCGCCACGAAGATGGCGCCCACGGTGCCCCATTGTTCGAGAGTTGCGCCTGACGAAATACAGATCGCGATGGCGCCAAGTGTGATCAAAATGAGCAGCGCGATTAGCGGGGCCATCGCACGTAGCGAGTATCCGCCGTCCCACAACGCCCGTTCGGCGTCTTGGTCTCTTCGGCCGGCTCGATTGACGCGGTCTGCTGGGGTTTCGACCGTTTCAGCTTGGGCAGACGATCGCCCGGGCGCCGTGTCAAGCAAAGGATCGGACGTCGCGATGCGAACATCTTCTTGCTCTTGGATCGAGAGGCCACACTGGTGGCAAAAAGAGGCCATCTCGACAGTTTCGCATCCGCAGTGAGGACAAGTCATGTGCCTTGGGCCTGAATCAAGCGAAGGTGCTTTGCATGTGAGTTTGTATTATATCGCTGGTCGCGCGTTTCACGATGGCGATTTTGGCGAAGGCTCACCTTGCGTTGTTGGCCGTCAAATCGAGCTCACAGCAGCTGTTTTCTCGGCCAATCCAGCGTTTGTGGCGAGGCAAAAAAACAGTGCTAGCCGCCTCCCTGGCCGTTGGTGTATCGTAGGGGACAAGGAAGACGCGGCGATCCGCGAGCTAGGGGTGCTGTGGAATTGGGGTTCTGTCGATCATGAAGTGTCCGTTTTGCCAAAGTGATAACGATCGCGTCCTTGACTCGCGAACGAGTCAGGGTGGGTTCGAGATCCGTCGACGTCGAGAGTGCCTGTCGTGTGAGCGACGCTACACGACGTACGAACGGATGGAAGAGATGGCGATCAAAGTCATCAAGAAAGACGGCACTCGCGTTCCCTACGAACGCGATAAGGTGAAACGCGGCATCGAGAAAGCGTGCTGGAAACGTCCGGTGGCGGACGATGCGATCGAAACGATTCTCAACGAAATCGAGAATCAGATCTATACGAACTTTGAGTCTGAAGTGCAGAGTCGTCTTCTGGGCGAGTGCATTATGGATCGCCTGCGAGCCGTCGATCAGGTGGCTTACGTCCGCTTCGCCAGCGTTTATCGCGAGTTCCAGGACGTCCGTGATTTCGTCGACGAGCTCCAGCCGATGCTCAAGGACAGCCGAGCTAAGTAACGCCAGGGGCATTGCCTGATACTGGCGGCACGGCTCTTGGTGGTTTACGGGCCGGGGGCGCTAACCACGAGTGCCTTCAAGTTGCCAAAGTAGACGATTCGCCCGTTGCCTCCATTGGCTTCCCAGCACTCTGGTGCGATCGTATTCTCGATGAGCTCGACAAGTCTCTCGCCTTCGTCGAATTGGTTCTGGCCTCCGTTTCCATTATCGATGAATTGTCCCAGGACATCTTGCCACTGCGCGAGAATCGCCTGGTCGGTTGCGATCGACGCCGGAGTCTTGGCAATTTTCTTGTCGCGGCCATTTTGTTCAAACACGCGCACACGCTGCTGACGCATCTTCACGTCCGCGGTGATCTTATCACGTAGGCGGAGCAGTCGGCTGTTGAGTTTCTGAGAAAGTGTTTCGCGCCAGTGGGACGAGAGTTGCGCATCGTCGGCAACCTGTGTCCGCAGCACGATCAGGCGTGCTACCGTCTTCGCTTGGTCTTGGTCCTCCGCGGCGGCTTCCGCACGAAGTGCATCGCGTACCTGTTCACGCATCTGTAGCGCATAGCTTGGTGATTCTCCGGCGATCAAGTGAGTGGTCGACGCCGTGAAGGCGAGCGTGAAAAGACCAGCTGTGAATATCGATTTGTCAGGCATGCCAGTCGCCCTTTCGCTTATTGCAGGAAGTTGCCCCTTCTGCAGACGAACGTGTGGTCGTACTCGAGCGTACCGGATGGTAGCCAAAAACGGCAAGCAGATGTGCTGAACACCGAGGAAGAACGCGAAGCGGCAATTAGGCCGCTCGCCGCTCGTCGTCGCCATCCGGGGCAATCTGGCCCTCGCCAGGCTCCGCGCCAGGTTGGTGGTCCGCGCGATTGGCCTGTCGGCGGGCTAGCGATTTCTCCCAGCGATCGAGCCAGCTTGGCGATAGCCAGCCCTTGGTCATGCCGAAGCCGATCAACGACCCGAGGGCGATACCCCAACAGACGTCGCTGAGGAAATGAGCCTGCACCGCGATTCTTTGACACGCGGCCAACACCGCGAGGGTTGGAAATAGCACGCGACCGCGCGGGTAGGCCCACACGAGTCCCACTGCGAATGCGAACGCGGTGGTGGTGTGCGCCGAGGGCAGGCTTTGCCCAGCGCTCCCCGCAGAGGCCAGCGGAAACCAGCTCTGGAACGAGTCCCAAATGCTCAAGTCGAAGTCGAAGGCGCGTGGGCGTGAGCGGGCAATGGTTAGTTTGACGAGGTTGGCAGCCAGTCCGGCCGCGAGCGTCATGGTGACCAGACGCGGGATCTTGAATCGGCGAACGGGATCGAGAATGAACATCGCCAGGATGATCATCGCCACGCCTGCTCCATGTGCAAACGTCTCTGCAAGGTGCAGGAACTTCTCTACATCGCCCGGAAGCTTGCCTGCGCCGCACCATTGAGAGATGGGGGCGTCGACGGCAAGTGCCACCCAGCCAGTTAAAAAGGCAGCAAGAACGACGAGCAGGTAGCGGCGTTTTTTATTCGTCGATTCACGATCATCGTTAATCGACAGGCCGAGCATGCTGGCATTGTTCATAGGTGTCCTTACCTATCTTCACGCATCGTGGCATTTGCGGCGGCTTCCTCGTCGAGGGCCGACACGTGACATTCCCTCCCGCCAAGGCGGGGGGCGTGCGGAAATCTAGCAGGTTCGACGTTGGGCACAAAGACCAGCAGAATGATCTTGTCCACTCTTCCGAGGCTCTCTAAACTCGCCGCCAAAACAGCGGTCGTCAGATCGTTGTGCTAGCGTCGTGCGCTTCTTGCGAGAGAATGCGTCAGCAAAGAACAGATATTCATTCCGCACGCGTTCACCGTAGCCAAGTGATCGTGATTCGGATCCATCGTGAGCGAAAAAATGACTCCATCTATTCGGTCGCAGCTACTCATTGTCTTGGTTGCCGGCATTGTGATCTTCACCAACCTGGGGAAGCCCCGGCTATGGGACGAAGACGAACCGAAAAATGCTCAGTGCGCTTACGAAATGTTCGAACGAGGCGACTGGATCGTACCGACCTTCAATGGGGATCTCAGGACCGACAAGCCGATTCTCCTGTACTGGTTCATGCTCATCGCCTACCACCTCTTCGGCACGACCGAATTTGCAGCCCGATTGCCGTCAGCGATATGTGGGATCGGTACGGCGCTGTTGACGTTTCATCTTGGCCGGCGACTGTTTAACGCGAGCGTCGGTCTGTGGGCTGGCCTGTTAGTCTCATCGAGCATGTGGTTTGTTGTCGCATCTCGGGCGGCGACTCCCGACGGTCTCTTGATTTTCTTTTCGACGCTGGCTCTGTGGCTATACGTTCGCTCTACTGTGCCTGCCGATAAAGCAGAGCCACTTGCGGCTGGTGAAAGCCACCCTGGAATACCAACGAGTGGTTGGGCATTTTTAGGTATGTATGCTGCGATGGGGATGGCGGTGCTGGCCAAAGGTCCGATCGGCGTGCTGCTGCCTGGTTCTGTGATCGGTTGTTTCGTGCTCGCCATGACAACACCGAAGCGTTCCGTCGGAAATGATGCGCACGGACGATTGGCGTTTGTGAAAACGTTTGGCAGTTGGGTCGTCCGCACATTCTGGCCGATACGAATTGCTGAAGTCGCGTGGAAGCTTCGTCCCGTCACGGCCATGCTGGTCGTCGGCGTGATTTCCATTCCCTGGTACGTCGCCGTTGGCCTACAGACGGACTGGGAATGGCCCAAGGGATTTTTTCTTGATCACAACGTCGGCCGCTTCAGTTCTCCGATGGAAGGCCACAGCGGTCCGCCGCTTTATCACATCATATCAATTGCGGTCTGTTTCTTCCCCGCATCGATCTTCCTGGCGCCAATGATTCTAAACGTGATTCGCCAGCTACGTGAGCCAACTGGCGAGCATAACGGACAAGCGTCGAAGGCTGGCTTCGTGTTCGCGACAAGCTGGATTGCGGTCTATGTGATCTTCTTTTCGATTGCCGGCACAAAACTTCCCAGTTATGTAACGCCGACCTATCCGGCGCTCGCCATGCTGACCGGTTGTTTTCTCTACCAGTGGATCAAGTCGCCTGCGGAAATTAGCCGCGTTTGGCAGCGAATTGCCCTGGTGGTGTTTGGTGTTGTGGGAATTGTGATGTTGCTTGCACTCCCCTTGGTAACCAAGGAATTCGCACCGGGCGAAGAATGGCTCGGCGCGATCGGGCTCATTCCGCTGTTGGGTGCGGTAGTGGCAATTGTCGCTAGTGAGCGAGGTCGGGTGCGATGGGCGGCCGCCAGCTTTGTTGTCTTTGCGACGCTCTACTCGACATCCATGTTCGGTTGGGCCGTATTGCGAATCGATCGATTTCAGACCGCTGGCGAGTTCGCCGACACGATTAATCGGAATAGCCAGGGCGATCCGGAAATTGCGGAGTATCACTTTTTCCGGCCAAGTTGGGTCTACTACAACCATCGCGTGATTGAGCGGATGGGAGGCGCGAAGCCGGCGGATGCGGTTGAGCATTTCAAGCAGTCGGCCGATGCGTTCATTTTGACCGACGATACCCGATTCAAAGAACTTCAGGAGGTGCTCCCCTCCGATGTCGAGGTTCTGCTGCGACGCCCCCGCTTCTTGAAAGACGGCGATGTCATTCTTCTTGGACGCCGTCGGAGCATTCTCAGCGACCGGCCTGCTGTGGAGCCGGACCGCGCGAGCCGTTTGTAACGGTTGCGCCGGTTGTCGCGGTTGGTTTCTCGCGATCCTCCTCAGTCGATCGCTTCAGGGGCTCTTGCGCCTTGTCTTGCTTTGACTTGCGCTCGGTGAAAGCTACGTTTCATCGGCATCGTCTATAGCGGCGCCGCTGCGCATTTGGCACGGCGTGTTGACAGACGGCAACAATCGGTAGGAATGAAGCAATGCACAACGATGGACCGCGAATCCTATTCGTCGAGAACGACCCGCTGCTGGCCGAGGTCACCGCCTTTCGTCTGGAGCTGCTTGGCTACCAGGTCGACGTCGTGTCGACGGGCGAAGAGGCGCTGATAACCATTGAACGAAATATCCCTCAGGTCGCCGTCGTTGATCTGGTGTTACCGGGCATGACTGGCGTGGAACTGATTGAACGAATCGCTTCCCGCCATCAGTCGGCAGAGATTCCGATCATGGCCCTGTCGATCGAAGCGGATATCGACGCGGTGCAGCGTGCCTATAACGCCGGAGCGCTCGACTACCTAGTTGCCCCGTACGACCCGATGACGTTGGAAAATAAGGTCGAACGCCTCGTCAGGCGGCAGTCGACCGACTCGATGTAACGAACACGACAAAGGTCTTAGGCCTTTGAACGACAAAATGAGAGCCTCGCGGCAGGGTACGACTTGCACCTGAGGCCACTCAACAACACACGTAACATTTTCAAGGAAGTGCTGACATGGCCGGCCGATTGGGCGACATTCTTGTAGCCCGTGGACAAATCACCGAAGAACAACTGCAGGCGGCACTCGTAGCCCAAGGCTCCGAGTTCGGCATGTTGGGCGCTATTCTCGTCGGCCGCGGGTTGATCACGCAGGATCAGCTCGGGTCTGCGCTGGCGGAACAGTTTGAGGTCCCTTACCGCGATGTCGTGCCTGAAGCGACCAATCCGCAGCTTGTGCGATTGCTCCCAGAATCGATGGCACGCGATCGGCAGTTGGTGCCTCTGACCGTCGATGGTGGTGATCTGACGCTGGCCATGACAGCGCCGGATGATATTGAAGCCATTTCGGAAGTCGAATTGATCACCGGCTATCGCGTCCAA
>CAYLRE010000155.1:0-11055 GCA_964385715.1 uncultured Planctomycetaceae bacterium | reverse complement strand
TCTCGGCTTCCGCGATCCCTCCAGCGACAAATACGTTGGCAGCGAAGAGAGCTGCGATCGAGCCGAGGCAGCCCTGGTCGAAGTCTGCGAGAGCCTGGGACTGGAAGCCGAAGCCGAAGCGGGCGAGGCTGCCTTCTACGGACCGAAGGCGGACTTTGTGGTGACAGATTGTATTGGGCGAGAATGGCAGCTTGGCACAGTGCAGCTCGACTACAACCTACCGAGTGAGGAACGATTCGGCCTGGAATACATTGGCGCAGACAATCAACCGCACCGGCCCGTCATGATCCACCGGGCTCCCCTAGGGAGCATGGAGCGCTTCATCGGCGTGCTGATCGAGCACTTCGCGGGGGCTTTCCCGCTGTGGTTGGCTCCGGAGCAGGTACGGGTCTGCACGGTCAGCGAGAAATCGGAGGACTACGGTCGCCGCATCGAGGAACAGCTCTTCGCCAAGGGCATGCGAGTCACGGGAGACTATCGGCCCGAGAAGTTGGGGGCGAAAATCCGAGATTCCCAGCTCCAGAAGATCCCCTACACCATTGTCGTGGGGCCGAAGGACGAAGCGGCCGGCACGGTCTCGGTGAGAGATCGAATCGATGGCGAGCAGGTCACCCTGACCGTCGACGAGGCGGTGACCAAGTTCGAGGAGGAGATTCGCGAGCGGACGGTCCGCCAGGTTGCCGAGGGCTCAATCGGCCTAGGAGACGGCAAGAAGAGCAACGAATATTAGTGGACGGTGATGGGTTGTCCTCAGCAGCCGGTGGTGGTCGCTGGGGCCCGCCGCTTCGCCGTTTTGGGGGCGGAAACAGGCCATCTGGCCGTTGACTGGGGCGGGCGAACTGCCGATACTCATAGGGCGCAGGTGACTACCAGCGGATGAAGACGGAGACGCCGTCCTCGCGGCATGGCAGTCAGGCATACCAAAAGGTCTATATAAGAAGGAAATTCACGATCGAACGCCAACAGCAGAGAATGAACGAGCAGATTCGAATCACCCCGATTCGGGTCGTTTCCTCCGAAGGAGAGCAGCTGGGAATCTTAGCCACAGACGAAGCCCTCACGATGGCTCGTGACGAAGGGCTGGATCTCGTCGAGGTGGCGCCGAACGAGCGGCCGCCGGTCTGCCGGATCATGGATTTCGGCAAATACAAATACGAACAGAAGAAGCGAGCGCACAAGCACAAGGCCAATGCCCATCACGGGCGGACGAAGGAAATTCGCGTGCGGCCCAAGACTGGCCAGCACGACATCGACTTTAAGGTCAATCACGCCCGAGAATTCCTCTCCCACAAGGACAAAGTGACGGTTTCGGTGATTTTCCGCGGCCGGGAACTGGCCCACGTGGAAGAGGGGGAGAAGGTGCTCAAGAGCATCATCAAGGCGTTGGAAGACGTTTCCAAGGTCGAATCGGGTCCTTCACGCCAAGGCCGCCGAATTATCTGCATCTTGGCCCCTAGATAGGGGCTGAGTGCCGGGTTTTTCCGGTGGCGTCGCCAATTGCCCGAGCGATTGCCGCATTTGGGACCGTAATCGGAAGAGTCCCCTTTTGCTAAGTCGCGTCAGGGCCTATACTAACGCTCTTATAATTTTGCTCACAGGATGAGCGTGCCGGGGCGATCGCCATTGGGCGATGCTGAGGTACGCGAGACGAGACAAGTCATGCCAAAACAAAAGACCCACAAGGGTACGAAGAAGCGATTTCGCCTGACCGGAAAAGGCAAGGCCAAGCATCGTCAGAGTGGCACGAGCCACCTGGCGGCCCGCATGCATCAGAAGCGTAAGCGCAACCTCCGTGGAACTTCGGTTGTGGCCGAAGTCGATACGAAAAAGATCCGCGACGCCCTGTGTGGAAACAGCTACTAAGACAGCTCATGCCCCACGAAGGATCGAGTGCAACGAGGCACACGAGTCGAACGGGCGTTGAGACCACTAAGACAGTCAATCGAATTTTTAGAATCGGCGAATAGCGATGAGAACGATCAAAGGTGCCGCCCGAAATAAGGCGAAGCGACGTCTCTTCAAGAAGACGAAGGGTTATGTTGGCGGTCGAGGCAGTCTGCTGCGTTCGGCGAAGGAAACTCTCGTGCGAGCGGAGGCCTATGCCTACCGTGATCGCCGCGTGAAGAAGCGTGAGTTCCGCAAGCTGTGGATCATCCGTATCAATGCTGCCTGTCGTGAACGCGGCATGCGATACAGCGAGTTCATCCACGGCTTGGGCAAGGCGGAGATCGAACTCGATCGCAAGATGCTCGCCGATATGGCGGTGCAAGATCCGGGAGCTTTCGACGCAATTGTTGAGCAGGTGCGTGAAGCACTTGGAACGGCCGCCTAGTCGCGGTCGGTCAGCAGCGGGTGTTCATAAGATCGGGCCCCGCTTTGCTTTGTTGATCGAAAGTTCGTCGTTTCCGTCTGCTAGCTGCCACACGTTGTGGCGCGACCTCTTTCTCCGGTACGCATTTCCACTCAGTACCCCTTTCCCTCCGGTACGTCGTCGTGGCACTTGACGAATTTCTCTCGCAGCTCGACGAACTAACCGATGCTGCCTGCCGCGCATTTGCCGAGGCGGCGGACTCCGAGCAGCTCGAAGCGATCCGCATCGAATATGTGGGGGCCAAGAGTGGTCGTCTCAAGAACGCTCAGAAGGGACTCGGGAGCGTCGACAAGGCCGACAAGCCGATTGCCGGCAAGCGATTCAACGAAACGAAGCAGGCAGTGGAAGCGGCTTACGAGGAAGCCAAGCAGCGGCTCGCCGGTGGTGGCGGCGATGCCTCGGCAGAACCTTTCGATCCAACCGAGCCAGGAAGGCCGCCGGTTCGAGGGCACCTGCACCCGATCACGCAGACAATCGCCGATCTTAAAGACATCATGGGCCGCCTCGGTTTCAGCGTTACGGAAGGGCCTGAAATCGAAGACGAATGGCACAACTTCCAGGCGCTCAATATTCCGCTCTCACATCCCGCTCGCGATCCGCTCGATAACTTCTATCTGGCGACGGCCGCGGCGACTGGAGACGCTCCTGCTTCGCAGAACGCGGATCCGAAAGATACGCTCTTGCTGCGAAGTCAGACGAGCACGGTTCAGATTCGGGTGATGGAAGAGACCAAGCCGCCGGTGCGAATCATTTCGCTGGGGCGCGTCTATCGACCGGACACGGCAGACGCTACGCACTACCCGATGTTTCATCAGGTCGAAGGTTTGATGATCGATCGGAACGTCTCGATGGCAGACTTGAAGAGCGTGCTTCGGCTCTTTGCTACAAGCTATCTGGGCGAGGACGTGCATATTCGATTCCGTCCCAGCTTCTTCCCATTCACGGAGCCGAGCGTCGAGGCGGACATGAGTCGCCACGATGCCGAGGACGAGTGGATCGAGTTTGGCGGCGCCGGAATGGTCGACCCCAATGTGCTTCGGGCGGTCGGATACGATCCAGATGAGTATTGTGGGTTTGCATTTGGCTTGGGAGTCGAGCGACTCTGTGCCCGTCGTCATCGCATTCAAGACATTCGCGAGTTTTACAAGAACGACATTCGCTTTCTGCAGCAGTTCTAGTTGCGAGGGGAATCCTTGCAACCGACCGCAGCGGTCGCGTGTCGGCCACGTTCTTCCGCTAGTCGGACATTTGCATCGTCGGTATCGCATCGACGGTCATAGCCCCAGAAGATTTGACAGATGATCGTTAGTTGGGATTGGCTCAAGCAGTACGTCGCCCTCGAAATGTCCGTGGAGCAGCTCGAACAGCGGCTCATGATGGCAGGGTTGAATCACGAGGGAACCGAGGTCATCGCTGGCGATCCGGCGATCGATCTGGAGGTGACGAGTAACCGTGCCGACTGCCTTGGGCACATCGGTGTGGCTCGTGAGGTGTCCGTGCTGTTCGACACTCCTCTCAACTTGCCACCGGCCGCGCCAACGGAAGGCTCCACGGCTGTTGATTCACTGACCAACGTGGCGCTTGAATGCGACGACCTTTGCCCTCGCTATACGGCTCGCGTGATCAAGGGCGTCAAGGTCGGCCCTAGCCCCGATTGGCTGGTCACGCGACTGCGCAGTCTGGGCATTCCCGCCATCAACAATGTGGTGGATGTTACCAACTATGTGTTGATGGAGTGTGGACAGCCGCTTCACGCCTTCGATCTTGCCAAGCTCAAGGAACAAAGGATTGTGGTGCGTCGCGCCAAGCAAGGCGAAAAGTTCGAGGCGATCAACCACAAGGAGTATGAGCTCGACGCAGATACCTGCGTCATTGCCGACGCGGATCGTCCGGTCGCGATCGCCGGTGTGATGGGAGGAGCGGATACCGAGGTATCGGAGTCCACGACCGATGTTTTGATCGAGAGTGCCGCCTTCAATCCGATTTCCGTTCGTACGACCGCACGTAAACTGAATCTCCACAGCGACTCGAGTTTCCGATTCGAGCGTTCGCCCGACCCTGAGAGTGTTGATTGGGCAAGTCGTCGTTGTTGCGAGCTAATCTTGGAGCTCGCCGGTGGTGAGCTGGCCAGTGGTATGGTCGATGTTGGCGGGCAGCCGGTGGTGCGCGAGCCAATCACGTTGCGTTATGCCCAGATCGATCGCGTGCTTGGCATTTCTGTGGCGACCAATGAAGTGCAAAGAATCCTCGCGGCGCTCGGCAGTGAAGTCGCGGCCACTGGCGACACCTCGATTACGGTGGTGCCTCCGTCCTGGCGAGCCGACCTGACACGAGAGATCGATCTGATCGAAGAAGTCGCCCGGATCTATGGCTACGACAAGATTCCTGAGGACTCGCGCGTGGCGATGGTTCCCTCAAGCATGCGTGCAGAAGATCGCGTACTCGGCTGGGTGCAATCGGTCCTGGTCGGTGCTGGGTGCTTTGAAGCGATGACCGCGAGTGTCGTTGATGACGCCACTTCTGACATCTTTAGCCCCTGGACGAAGGCGGCGCCACTCAGTACGTCGATCTCGATGTTGCGAGGGGCGACGCGGCTTCGGCGTTCGCTCGTGCCTAGTCTATTGGCCGCCCGCCGGCTCAACGAGAGCCTGGGAAACAACCCGATCAACTTGTTTGAGATCGCCAAGGTTTACCTGCCGCAAGAGGAAGGTCTTCCTGTTGAAGAGAAGATGTTGTCCATTACCTGCGGTGGCGACTATTTCGACATGAAAGGCGTGGTCGAGGCGATCGTGGCCGAGGTCTGCCCCTCCAAGCGAATTGAGGTGACGACGCGTGCCGTCGGTGAGAATTGCCGCCTGCTCGATACCCAGAGCGCGCAGTTGATGCTTGACGGCGAATTACTGGGCTACGTTGGTGAGGTCGATCCGGCGATTGCCAAGAAACAGTTCGATCTTCGCGGGAGAGCGACGGTTGCCGAGGTTCGTATTGCTCCTCTGCTGGAGAACGCCGAGTTGATCCCGCATTGCGTTCCCACCTCCGTCTATCCGGCAGTCGAGCGAGATATCAACTTCGAGGTCGCTCAGGATATTCGTTGGTCCGATCTGGCCGAGACAGCGCGGCAGTCGGCCGGTCCGCTGCTAGAAGCGGTTCGCTATCTCGAGACGTACCGTGACGCTGAGCGTCTGGGCGCTGACAAGAAAAGTCTCGTTCTTAAGCTCGTCCTGCGTCGCGACGATGGCACGTTGACGAGCGAAGAAGCAGACGAGGTTCGGCAGCAAGTCGAACGAGCCTGCGGCGAGAAGCACGGGGCGCTGTTGCGTTCTTAAATGTGCTCGCGTGCCGCTAGCGGCAATGGAGCCTGTCTGCTTGCGCGCTTCCGTACTTCTCATGCCAGCGCAACGGACTAGGATTCGATTCCGATTGCGACGGCGCCGAAGAACTCGCGGATTCAACTTGCTAAGGGTTTTGGTATTAGACGTGACGAATGTCGGTTGCGATTGGCTTCAAAACGCGTCGGGTAATAGATGGGGCCCGACCAATCGCTAGGTTCAAAAGTGGTTGTCGAAGTCGCCTTCGAGCGTTAATCAGAATCTCCAGCGAGGAGATCCTCGGATATCTGTCGATTTGCGGCCTGACCGAATTCGGTCGTGCTTCTTCGACTGCCATTGCCATGCCAAGGCCCGACTTCGGCCAGCTCCGGCATGTACTCGACCAGTTGTTCTATGAGCATGCGGACGAGTCGTTGGGTCGACCGCTCTCGAGAACTCTCTTTGATGGTCACGGCTGTCTTCATGAGTTTCACAAGTTGTGCCCGTTTCAAAACGGGAGCCGAGAGCGGCGTGTCGCTATCGACCAACAACTCTGAAACCGGAACGTTTAACAGCTCTTGCCACTGGTAGAGTTCACTGAGCGTGATGTCGTGTTGCTCATCCTGTTGCTCACGAACCTTTGCCACTTCTACGTTCCAGTGCCGGGCAACGGTGCGCAACGAAACCCCCTGTCGTCTTCGCACGAGTGCGATACGATGCAGTGGTTTTTTCGCGTTGCTTAACCCACTCCCAGGGCGCAGCGTTTGCGTGCGACCGGTACCTGGATACGCGTTGTAGGGAGCAGAACTCATCATGGTCCTCCCTGTCCGCAATCGGACTTCCAAAGGAAAAACGGAAATCGAAAGATAACGCAAATCAATTGCACAGCACGTTGCTGTGCATAAAACGATTCCCTTCGGCTCGCCGAAGTTGCGCCTCACGTGTCGCCTGCTCACTACCGAAGTAGCGAATGCCCTGCCAAAGGCAACGACACGGGTGTTCCCGTTCCTGGTCCAGTACGCGGCAGCCTGCGATGGACACTCCGTTGAACGCACTCAAAAAATGCGCAGCAACGATTCCGGTCGCATTCCGATCCCTGTTTGCTCTGACACCACTCGAAATTCCCTGCCATCGACCTAGACCGACGTGATGGCTGTTTCGCAGTGTTATTCTGGTGTCAAAGATCTGAACGTGTGGAAGACTTTCGAGGAAGATGTGCTACGTCGTAGTCTTCACCCCTGCATAATACCCAGCCGAATATGAGCAGGCAAGTCTAGCAGTACAAAATACTTAAGTGCCCCCTCATAGGGAGTGGAAATGGAAAGGTGTGCGTGTGCGATGCGCCATGAAGCTACGGATTATCATCCAGGCTCGCACATATAAATAGACGGTAGCACGACTTACGAACGCGGCAGCTCAAAAACCTAGATGTCAACGCGCTTTTGTTGAACACTCGACTCGTAGATCGAAGTGATCACGGACAATGTTTCTCTTGCCGATTCGACGGTCGCGTTCTCAATCGTGCGGCCGGCCGTTATGGCCTCCAGGTAATCGAGCAGACAGCAGTGGGTCGTGTCCGGGCCAGTGTGAGGACCGCCCGGATCGGCGATCGTTTCTGTCTTCTCATCACGACGTAGAACGAGCGGGTCGTCTGCTCCGACAGGTAACTCAAGCGTGCCTTCGCTGCCGGCAATGAAGCCATGGCGGGGATGTTCTATGTTTGCCTCCAGCGTCCAGGCGTGCGATGAGACGATGCGAAGCGGGCAATCGAAACCGACGGTATACGAGACGCAGTCTTCGCCGATTTCCGGAGACAACTTTCCCGAGTGGTTGACATTCAATTGCGAAGTGTCGGCGATGACCCATCGCGGTTTGGCCACGCCTGCGAGCAGATAAAGCTGCTTGTAGATCATGTGGTAGCCACCGTCGATCAACACGCCCCCGCCAGCCTGTTCAATTCGCGTACGCCAGGCGTTTGCGTCACGGTAAAAGTGGGCATGCTTGCTGAAACCGGTTTCGACGCAGAGGAAGGGCCGTCCGATCGCTCCGTCGTCGATGAGCTGACGTGCTCTTAGGACGAGCGGATTGTAGAGCTGGTTCATGACGACCAGGAATCGCTTTTCGTGATCTGTTGCCGTCTGGGCGATGCGATCGAAGTCGGCGAGACTTGTGCCTGCCGGCTTTTCACAGATGACGTGCTTGCCGGCAGCCAGTGCGCGACAGGACATGTCGGTGTGCAGATGATGTGGCAGGCAGATCGACACCACGTCGACGGTAGGGGCGTCGCACGCGGATTCGATATCAGAGTGGGCCGTCGAGAGATCGGGGAACTGCTCGGCAAGCGTTTGGGCGGCGTCGGCATTGCGCCCCGCGATGGTTACGTGATCGACATCCTTGCTTGCCGCGAAAGCCGCCAGGTGGACACGGCTCCAGCCGCCTGTGCCGAGTAGAGCAACATGCAATCCCACGCTACCTGCCTCGTGTTAATTAGGGCGTTGCCTCGCCTACTCGCCGAGAGCAAAGTCCTGGACACTCTGCGTGAAGTTGGCCCACACCGGGCCACCGGTCGGTCGCGCGGAGTCCATGCGATTCTGGTCCCCTGCAGGGGCCGGGATCGATGTAGCGTGCGAGGCCGCCTGTCGCTTGCGAAGACGCTGTGAATAAGGGCGTCCCAAGGCGGCGTCGATCGCGTTCCAGGCGGCCACATCATCACGGTGCAGCAGTCGGATCGTGAAAGTTGACATTTCCGCGGCTTGATTGTCTTGAAGTGAACGCCCCCATTGCATCAGCCGTTTGAGCCAACGCGGGGCATCGGCTTCTTCTTCTTGGGTCATCGTTTGTGGCGATCGCCGCTGCGTCCAGAGACGGGATAGATTGTCCCACGACACCGGATGCTCGGTATTGCAGACACTCACGAACTCGCCTTTAGTCTGGGAAAGGCCAGCACGAAGGGCGCTCGCCAAACCACGCTGCTCGGGGAATCGCACGTACGAGACTTGCGAATACTGCGTCGCGAGATCGCAGGCGACCTCTTCGGTTCGATCGGTCGAACCATCGTCGAGGATCAACACGTCGAATCGCGTGGTCAGCTCCGAGGCGACTTCCAGGAGTCGGCCGACATCCTTTGCAAGCGTGGACTGCGCGTTGTGAATCGGAATCAAGATACTGAGCGAGTCGTTCAAAACGAGGCCACCTATGCAAGGTTGATTGGGGGACAACGTGCGGTGCACATAGGTCTGAATCGGGCGACGCACGTAGCTAACTGCAGTAGCGCCGGGCAGATGCGAGTTGGCGCATTCCTAACGCCCAGTCCGATCGCGACGGCTCTGCAGGGATTCCCGATATCCGTCCTGGCAAGAGCGGTCGAATGGCCGTGGCGACCGCAATAACCGTGAAGCTAGGGAGCGGTCGCGGCCGAACGGTGCCGGCTGGGGCGAACTTTGCAGCATGTACCTGAGAGGCCGGTTGTGCCGGGTGTTCTTGTGAGGGAGCGCGAAATGGCACGTTTTCTCGGGGGTTTGGCGAACCAGGCCTGCTGTTCGGGCCCTTCCCTACCCTAGTTCTGGCTGCCTTGGCGGATTATCCTGGACGGATTAATCAGGGAACGTTCGAGGCCACGTGAGGGCCTCCCGCTCTTAATACTCTCTCAGTAGTGCAGGAACGAAGTGGACGATCAGGCTGGCGAACCAGATTTTGCGAAAGGCGACGGCCTGTTGCCTGCTATTGCGCAAGACGCGGAGACGGGCGATATCTTGATGATGGCGTATATGAACGCCGAGAGTTATGCCGAGACGCTGCAGACGGGTCGCGCGGTCTACTTCAGCCGTAGCCGTGGCAAATTGTGGCGCAAGGGCGAAGAGAGTGGCAACGTCCAGCAGGTCGACTCGATCTATCTCGATTGCGACCGGGACACGATCCTGCTCAAGGTCAAACAGATCGGCGATGCAGCCTGTCACGTGGGTTATCGCAGTTGCTTTTATCGTCAGGTCACGCCTGAGGGGCTAAGGGTGGTCGGCGAACGCGTGTTCGATCCGAAAGAAGTCTACAAGAAATAAAAACCGAGACGGTCGCGACGGTTGGCGACGTTGCCCGCTCCTGCTCGCGAGCAAATAAGCCGCAGATTGGGGTCAGGGCAGTTTTTGAGAATTGAAGTTAGAAGTTAATTAGACGCATGGCAAATATTCTAAAGCTTGGTATCCCCGCTGGCAGCTTGCAAGAAGCGACCGGTGAATTGTTTCGCAGAGCCGGATACAAGATCGTGTTCCGTTCTCGCAGCTATTTTCCCACGATCGACGACGACGAGATCGAGTGCACTCTGATTCGTGCACAGGAAATGGCTCGCTACGTAGAAAACGGAGCGCTCGACGCGGGGCTGACCGGCCACGATTGGGTGATCGAAACTGGGGCCGACGTGCATGAGGTTGAGGAACTTGTTTTCTCGAAGGTCTCGAACCGTCCGGTTCGCTGGGTGCTTTGCGTGCCAAACGACTCGCCGGTGCAGTCGGTGAAGGATCTTCAAGGCAAGAAGATCGCAACTGAAGTCGTTGGCATGACGACTCGCTTCTTGGCCGAGCACGGCGTGGAAGCGGACATCGAATTCAGCTGGGGTGCGACGGAAGTCAAACCGCCGAAGTTGGCGGACGCGATCGTTGAGGTAACCGAAACCGGCAGCTCTTTGCGAGCGAACAATCTGCGGATCGTGGCAGAAGTGCTGCAGAGCACCACGCGCTTGATTGCCAATCATGATGCCTACAAAGACGAGTGGAAGAAACGCAAGATCGATGATATGGCGTTGATGTTGCGTGGGGCGATGGCCGCCGATGGTAAGGTCGGTTTGATGATTAATGTGCCGCGACCGAGTCTCGACGCGGTGTTGGAGCTGTTGCCTTCGCTGCACCGTCCGACGATTTCTAGCCTGACCGATGAGGGCTGGGTCGACGTGATCACGGTGCTTGACGAGTCGGTCGTGCGGAATATCATACCGCGACTCAAGGCGGCCGGGGCGAGTGGGATTGTTGAGTATTCATTGAATAAGGTTATCGAGTAACGTGTCGACGAGTTCGGCCGGAACAGAGGAGAATCAACATGAGTCTTGATGCAAAGAACGTATTGCGAATTGCCTTCGCGGCAGTTGTCGTCGTGTGCGGTAGCCTGTCGGCGATGCCCGCCGCTGCCGGCGAAGTTATCTTCGAAGAGGACTTTGAGAACGGTGCCGATAAGTGGAAGCCGACCGACGCCTCCGCTTGGGAAGTCAAGAAGACCGACAAAGGCAGCTTTCTTAGCCTCACCAAGGACAGCACTTACAGCCCGCCTCATACAGTCCGCTAAACATTTCCTGGTTGCAGGACGTAAAGCTCGGCGATTTCGAGGTCACAC
>CAYLRE010000154.1:0-11124 GCA_964385715.1 uncultured Planctomycetaceae bacterium | reverse complement strand
GACCCTCAAAGATTTCCGGAAATTCACAGGAAGAGCGTTGACCGACTACTGCTCCGAACGCAGGTCACCGGTTTTTCGCGAAACCCTCACCCGGGCGGCGACCCAGGATCGGAAAAGACGATTCTGGCAACCAAGTCGGCATGCCGAAGCAATTCTGTCGGCGAATTTCTGGGAACAGAAACTGGACTACATCCACGACAACCCGTGCCGCAAGGGCTTGGTCTTCCGCCCAGAACATTGGCGGTTTTCCTCCGCCGCCTTTTACCTCAGTGACGGCGAGGCAACTTTCGACGTAGGTATTGATCCTCTGGATTGGACGTAACCTGTTATGGGACGGTCCATGCGAGCGTCCCACCTCCCGGACCGAAGGCCGCCTGAATTTCCAGCGCCGCTGGAGACCTGCGGTCGACACTGCGGGCTGGTCAGGAGACCCGCCCACAACAACCCCAATGCTCCTTAGCGAAATGTGCCATCCTATCGTTACGCGGTCGGTGCAACCCCGCGGTCGATGCGGCAAGGCAATACACGGCAGCCAGTGACGCCGCCCGACAAAACACCCTACCCTTCCTCGCGATTCCACGCGTAGAGCCGGCCGGCAAGACGATCTATAATGCGATCTATGGCAGTGCTGCCCCTCAACCTTCGGAAGATGGAACCTGTGGACTTGCGACGAAACGACTCCGACTCGATGCGACTGATTGCTCTAACGCTCGTCATGTTGGCTTCGGCGACGGCCGGGCGCGCGTGGGCGGAAGATGTGGCCGCGAAACCATCGCCCACCGCGAAGCCAGCACCAGAGGCCGCCGAGCATTTTGAGAAGCAGGTGAAGCCGATCTTGTTAGGCCGCTGCCTGGAATGCCATGGTAGTAGTAAAGAAGGTGGCCTCGACCTCAGGCTGCGAACCACGGCACTTGCCGGCGGAGACAGTGGTGAGGTGCTCGTCGCCGGTGAGCCGGACGAGAGTCTGCTGCTGGAACTGGTGACCGCGGGCGAGATGCCGCCAAACGAGCCGCTCAGCGAAACCGAAGTCGCGGCACTGCGAAAGTGGATTGCCGACGGCGCGTACTACGGCGAGAAGCCGCTCGACCCGCTGGCCGAAACGACCGACGCCCGGGCTGGCTACGACTGGTGGTCGCTGCAACCGATTCGTGAGGTGGAGCCGCCGCCCGTCGAAGCATCCCCGTTAAAGACAACGCCCCATCATGTTGCCTGGGGCAAGAATCCCATTGATCGCTTTGTGATCGCGAAGATGCAAGAGAAGAAGCTCTCGCCTTCGCCGCCGGCGAGTCCTCGCGTGCTAATCCGACGGGCGAGTTACGATCTGACCGGTCTGCCGCCGACGCCGGAAGAGGTCGACGCCTTTGTGGCCGCCTGTCGGCAGGAAACCGGTCACGATGGCGAGGTCGGAGACGCCACCTACGCGGCGTTGGTCGACCGCCTGCTCGGCTCCAAGCATTATGGCGAACAGTGGGGCCGACATTGGCTCGACGTGGTTCGCTTCGGCGAGAGTACCGGCTTCGAGCAAAACCACATCATCACCAACGCCTGGCCGTTTCGCGATTACGTGATTCGTTCGTTCAATGAGGACAAGCCGTTCGACCAGCTGACGCGCGAGCACCTGGCGGGCGACATGATCGATGGCGAGAACCTCGACGTGACGGTCGGCACCGCGTTCCTGGTCTGTGGGCCGTACGATACCGTCGGCAACCAAGACCCGCTCAAGGCGAAGCAAATTCGCGCCAACACGATCGACGAGATCGTTCGCGCCACCGGCGAGACGTTTCTGGGACTTACGGTCGGCTGCGGTCGCTGCCACGATCACAAGTTCGATCCAATTTCACAGCAAGACTACTACCAGCTCTACTCGGCCTTTTCTGGTGTGGTACATGGTAGCCGCGCCGTCGGCTCGAATGCCGAGCATCAGAAGTACTACCGCGAGAAGACGGCGCTCGACAAGATTCGTGCCGACTTGCGAGTTAAGCAGAAACAGTTCGTTAATGACGTCGTCGCGCGGGCTGAGACGAAGGCCGCCGAATACGAGGCCCAGTGGCCGCGTGATCCGGTCAGTCAGCAGTACACCGAAGAGAAGTTCGCCCCGGTTGAGGCTCGCTACGTGCGGCTGGTCTCCCAGCGGGTCGACACGAACGTTTATTTCAGCACCGGTTACCGGCTAGACGAGTTTGAAATTTGGACCGACGAAGAGCAGCCTCGCAATGTGGCGCTCGCCACCGCTGGCGGTGAGGCGATCGGTTCGAGCCGCGTGGCGGAAGACTTCATGGGCGCGTACGACGCCGGGCTGACGATCGATGGCGACTACAACGCCTGGTGGGTGGCCGAAAGCCCCACCCTGACGATCAAGCTGGCCAAACCGGAACGGATCAGCCGCGTGTCGTTCTCGAGCGATCGGCCCAACGCGGTCGGCAGCCAAGGCCGTAGCGGCTTCCCCTGCGAATACAAGATTGAAGTTTCCAGCGACGGCGAGACTTGGACGGAAGTCGCTCACGGTCGCGATCGCAAACCGGCCAACGGAAAACATCGCCACATGCGGCTCTATCTGGCGGAGCGAACCTCCGACGAGAGCACGTTGATCGCCACGCACGATGCCATTATTGCCGACATCGACAAACGAATTGGCAAGCTAAAGATGCCGACGCGATGGTGGGTTGGCTACTTCAAGGCACCACCAGAGAAGATCAACGTCTTTCTTGGTGGCGATGTGCAGCGGCTCGGCAAAGAGGTGATGCCAGCCAGCTTGAACGTGCTGGCCAATGTTTCGCCATACGAGCTACCAGGCGACACCCGCGAAGGCGATCGGCGTTTGGCGCTGGCCGAGTGGCTCGTCGCCAAGGACAACCCGCTCACACCGCGCGTCTTGGTCAACCGGCTTTGGCATTACCACTTCGGCACCGGCATTGTGGCCACGCCGAGCGACTTTGGGTTTATGGGCGATCGGCCTTCGCACCCCGAGCTGCTCGATTGGCTAGCCGGCAAGCTGCTGGCCGATGGTTGGCGGATCAAACCGCTGCATCGCGAGATCATGCTTTCGCATACGTATCGTCAATCGAGCGATTACCGCGAAGAGGCCGCCATGGTCGACGCCGACGCGCGGCTGCTGTGGCGATACCCGCCGCGAAGGCTGGCCGCCGAAGAGATTCGCGACACGATTCTGTCCGTGACCGGCAAACTCGACAAACGGATGGGTGGCCCGGGCTACCGGCTCTACCGTTATCTGCGAGACAACGTGGCCACGTATGTGCCGCTCGATAAGCATCCGCCGGAAACCTATCGCCGCGGGGTTTACCATCACAATTCGCGAGCTGCCCCGGTCGATCTGGTCACCGACTTCGACGGCCCCGACTGTGCGTTCTCTGCGCCGCGAAGAAGTGCCACGATTTCGCCCCTGCAATCGCTGACGCTGATGAACCACAGCTTCACGCTCGACATGGCCGACGCCCTGGTCGAAAGACTACAGAAAGAGTCGCCCGAGTCGGCCGCCGCTCAAGTGCGGCACGCCTATCGTCTGGCGTATGGCCGCGAGCCAGCGGAGGAGGAAGTTTCCGCCGCAACGGCACTGATTGACGAGCATGGTCTGCGAGCGTTCAGCCGGGCGCTGCTGAATTCGAGTGAATTGATTTACGTCGACTAGCTGCGACGTGCCGATTTAGAACGACGATGTGCCGCTAATCACATAACGACGCGACGCGACAACAACGAACCAGCTGACTACCCAACCGCCAAGGAATTCCCCATGCCCCACTCGACGCGAGAAGCGATTGCCCAGGCGCGAGCGGCCTTGAGCCGCCGTGGATTTCTGGGCGACGTCTACACCGGCATGGCCGGCATGGGCTTGGCACACTTGCTCGCTGGCGAGTTGGCCGCTGCCGATAACAGCACTAAGAAAGACGTGACCCCGCCGCTAGTCCCCGTCGCCAACAACGGCAAGGCACCGAAGGCGAAGCGGGTGCTGCAAATTTTCTGCCCCGGGGCTGCCTCGCACATGGATCTGTGGGAGCACAAGCCGGAACTGGAAAAGCATCATGGCAAGCCCTTGCCGGGCGAGGAAGACTTCCTCAGCTTCCAAGGCAAGAACGGCAACCTGATGCGGAGCCCTTGGGACTTTGTCCCTTGTGGCGAAAGTGGCAAGCGAATCACCAGCCTTTTGCCGCACATGGCGAAGCATGTCGACGACATCGCCTTCTGGCATGCCATGCATTCCAAGAGTAACACCCACGGTCCGGCCTGCGTGTTCATGAACACCGGTCAGCCGCTGGAAGGCAATCCCGCGGCAGGTGCCTGGCTGAGCCATGGCCTGGGTAGCGAAAACGAAAACCTGCCGGCCTACGTGGCGATTCCCGATATCCGTGGCGAACCGCCGAACGGCAAGGCCAACTGGAGCAATGGCTACCTGCCGGCCAAGCACCAAGCAGTCGTGCTCAGCGCCCAACGTCCGATTCGCAACTTGCAGGTGCCGGCGTCGATCAACAAGAGCGAAGAGCAGGCGACGCGAGAATTCTTGCGACGGCTGAACGAACGTCATGCCCAAACGCGACAAGGTGAGAGTGACTTAGCGGCCCGCATCGCTGCCTACGAACTGGCAGCTCGCATGCAACTCTCCGCGCCTGAGGTCGCCGACTTGGCCCAAGAACCGCAGTCGATCCACGACGAATACGGCACCACCGACAGCAATCGTCTCAAGGCGGCCTACGCCCGCAACTGCCTGTTGGCAAGGCGGCTGTTAGAACGGGGCGTCCGCTACGTGAACTTGTACTGTGCCTCGCGAGCGTCGGGAGTCGATGGCCTGTTGAACTGGGACGCCCACAAGTCGCTCAAGCCGGACTACGAACGACACTGTCCGATCTTTGACCAACCAACGGCGGCGCTCCTGACCGATTTGAAACGAAGCGGGCTCTTAGACGAAACGGTCGTGTTGTGGACGACCGAGTTCGGTCGCATGCCGACGCATCAGCAAGGCACCAGTGGCCGCGACCACAACCCGGACGGATTCACCTGCTGGATGATGGGCGGCGGCGTGAAGGGGGGTGTCAGCTACGGAGCCACGGATGACTTTGGCCGGCGAGCGGCCGAGAATATTTCGACCGTATGGGATTTCTATGCCACGGTGCTCCACCTATTGGGCATCGACCACGAGAAACTCACCTTCTATCACAACGGTTTAGACCGTCGCCTGACCGACGTACATGGCAACGTCATCCAAGACGTATTGGCATAGACGCGTTTCTGCGTTCTCGACAGGCCTCAACTCGGCGTTTGCGTACCGGCGGTACCGGTCGTGTCGATTAATTCGGCTAGCGAACTTGGCTCTTGCGCTTTCGCGCCGCATACTTAAAAGTACGTATAGACGTAAAGGGCCGGCCGTGATTGCGCTATCGGGGGCTAGATCACGGATTTTGCTCATCACGAAGACTTCGCTATATCAACGCGCCAACAAGCGCGCTGACCTGGACATGTTGCAACGTCGCCGACAATCTGGATTCACACTGATCGAGGTGCTCCTCGTGGTGGTCGTGATGTCGATCGTCTCGGCCGTCGCCCTCACAAGCTACCAGGGCTCGCAAGAAGATGCCGACGATGCCAGCATCCGCTACTCGCTTCGGCAGATGCGGGCCCTGATTCCTGTCTTGTGGGTCAAGTACGACCTGAGCAACGGTGGCGGATTGCCGGCAAATGTCATTGCGACGCTTCCCGAGAGCCCGGTCACGGGCCTCGCCTTCTTCACCGTGATTAACACCGATGAACCAGCCCCAACCGACGTCAACCAACATGGTTTCGGCGGCTGGATCATCAGCAGTAAAACCCAACGCGTCTGGATCAATCACCCGGACTACGTGCACTACTAATGGGTACGAGGGACGGACGGGGGCGATCAGACGTTTCTCTTTCTTTGACGGTGTAGGGTGGGTGCTTGCACGCACCAGAATCAATCGGCGATTCATTCTTCCTTAGACAGGATCAACAAGATAAGACGGGATTAATCATTCCTGCCTCATCCTGTTTATTCTGTCTAGAAACCTCGTCTCTTTTTGGAGTACGAGGCCAACCGTGGGTGCTATGTCCACGCTCGCGTGGACATGTGAATGAGGTTTGACGCGAACATGCTCACCCTAGGGTGAGCATGGCACCCGCGCAGGCGACCCTAAGTTTCGGCAAGCACAGCATGCCCTACGGTTCGGCAAGCACTGGCAAGGCCAGTGGCACCCTCGGACACCTTCTAATACGGATTCTTTTCTTGACAGTGGTTCTTGGTGCGTGCAAGCACGCACCCTACAGCTCGGAGTCTACTCGCCTGCCGTCTCACTCGGCGTAACCCAGATCGGACTCGACCAGGCGATTTCATCGTCGGTCTGAATCACGCGAACGTAATACCACTGTTCTTTGCCCTGCTTGTCCCAATCGGGATCGGACCAGCGGATCTTGTGCGTTCGCTTGCGCAGCGGTTCCTTCTCGCTGCCCTCGGCGTGTAGGACTTGCGAGCGGCCGATGATTTCGACCGAGCGAATCGGCGCGGCCGCCTCGACATGAACATCGATCACTGGGGCCTCCTTCGATTTCCACTCCTCGCCCATCCAGTGATCGCCACTCCGCATGTCGAGAACCAGCCCGTACGTGGTCGACCCGTAGCAGCGGCGATCCCACATCGCCTGCCAGATCGCCTCACGTGAATTCTCTTCCGCATAGACGCAGGCATACGCCACGCCGTAGCCGTGGTCGCTGCTGGCGATCACGCCGATATGGTGCCCTTTCTCAAGTGCCTTCCAGTAAGAACCCTTCTTGTTCTGCGTGCGATGGAATTGGCGAGGGCAACCTTCGTGTTCGTACGACCCGCGGGCCGATTGAAAGATCTCGATCACCCGTTGGTAGCGGTCGTCGTGAGCCTCCCAGTCGGTCCCCTGCTCCGGATCGGCACTGGTATGCGGAATGGTGATCGCCTTCATACCGGCTTGTTCGAGATACTTCCAGCCTTTGGTCAGGTCGCGCGACTCATCCATTAGGAAGTCCATCCGCAAAGTCGGCCGTCCTGGAAAGATAACGTTGCGGTGTCCGTTGGGAAATCGCATCGTCCACTCAAAGTTGTAAAGCACGCTCATGTAGTCCGGCACGTGATACAGATCGGCCAACTTGAGATTGAGGTACCAGTAGTAGTTGCTCGCATCGGCGTCACTGTTGCGAAGGTGAATGCCATGATCGCTGAGGGCAAAGAAGTCGTAGTTGCAAATGTCGTCGCCATAGCGATAGAGATCGTCGGGCGACGGTTCGATGCCGACACTGCAACGCGAAACATTGGAGTGGCGATGCGTATCGCCCCACAGCAAACGAAACGTCTTGCCTCCGGTGGTCACTTCGTAAGACTTACCGCGACCACGCAGTCGAGACGATGCCTCCTTAGGCGGAGCTGACTGGGGAATGCTCGATACCTTGACTGCCGGCGACTCACCCGCGACCAAGAGCGACGTATAGACCTCACCATTGCAGCCGACGCGGCCATCGAAGTCGTGATGATGATTGGCCGGATCCTTCGGCGGGGCCGGTTTCCGTTTCATTCGTGCGCCCGACTCGGCCCGTTGCTCACCACCGAAGATGACATGCACGCCGGTCTTGCCGATCGCCACGTCGGCTTCTTCGAGGTAACCGTCGGAGTCTTGAAAGCGAACTGGGTTGCCCCACTTACCGCCACTCTCCCCCTCACCTGTGAACGGACGGGCGAGCAGATCCCAGTGGTACATGCTGCCGAACTGCGGAAGCCAGTTGCCGTGCTCCGTTCTGCGCAACACGCGATAAATCACCCAGGCGTGACCGTCGGGGCCGATGCCGATCTTAGGCAGAGAACCGTGACCGCTACGATGATCGTCTGGCACTTCCTTGGCACGTCCACGCATCGGCTTCACTTCGCCGAAGGGGACGATCTGGGCGAGCGGGTCGCCAGGCGTGCGAACGGTGTCCCCGTCGAGCACGCGAACCGCGATGCCATGCTTCTCACCGCTGCCATAATTGGAAGGAATCTTGGCCCCGAGGTTGGCCCCGGTGATCGTTGTTTCGCCAGACAGAGCGTGGCCAGGCACCTCCGCAACGTCCCAGGTCGCCCACACGCTGCCGTCGGGACTGGCGGTTAGCCAGGGATGCAGGTCGTATTGCCCTCGATCGGAGATGCGGCGTGGTGCGGCGTCCCCTCGCTTCCAAAAGATGTCGTAATCACCTCGCTCGAATCCGCTCCAAGCGACATGCATGGTGCCGGCCGAATCGAACACCACGGTCGGATCCCAATCGTTCGATCGCGTCTCGTTGACGACGGAGAACTCATCGCCGACCTTGGCGTGAATGTCGTAGTCTGTGCCGGTGTGCACTTGATAAACGACGGCAATGGTACCATCGCTGCGGCCAGCAATCTCAGGGTTTTGATGGGCTCGCTTCTCTTGGGGAGCGAGTCGCTCGGCCTTCGACCACTTACCGTTTTGATATCGCGACTGCCAGACCGTTGAGACATGATCGTGCTGCGTGGTCGTCCAAACACAGAGCAACTGGTCGCCCGCCGCGGCGATCACCGGGCGAAGATACTGTCCACGCGTGGCGGTGAGCACGACCGGCTTCTCCCCTGCCCTAGCCACCACGACTTCATCCTGCTCCGCATCGGTGTGATGTTGAATCCAGGTGGTCCAGACTGTGCCGTCATGATCGATCGTGCCGGCCGGATTGTTGCTGAAGGTCTTGCCGTCGGTGATTCGTGTCGCGGAAACTGTTTCCAGCGGCCAGTGAATCTTGTGTTCCTCTTCGTCTTCGTGGGCGAAGGCAGCCGCGGCGGCGAAGAGAAACGCCAGTAGCAGGGCGGCAAGAGTTACCGGTATGTGGAGATCAATGAGTCGGCGAGACATGGATCGGTGAACCTCGTTGGGTGTTGAGTCTGGAAACCGCATTGTAACCTATCGAGCAAGGCAAAACGCTGGCGATTGTTCCGCCAGGGGTACTGTGCGCGACCGCATGTGCTGTCCATACTGGAACGCTTTCGTCGGCGTAAGAAGTGAAACGCCCAGCTTCGCCGGCGTTTACTAAGCACCGACAAAGAATACCAACCACCGTTATTGCGAGTGAAGAATCGAATGAATATCAAATCTGTTGCCACCCTGCTATTGATGTCCTGGATCGTTGTCGCGGGAGCCTCCTGCGGTGGTGGCAAGCCTGCCGACACGACGGGCGAGACCTCCACAACTCAAGAAACGACTACTCAGAAAAAGGGCAGCGAAGACGCCAGCGCCACCGACTCGGCCGCCCAGGCTGGAGCCAAGCTGGTTTGGGAGGTATCCGAAGGTCTCGCCAAGCCGGAATGTGCGTACTACGACGCCGACACCAACGCGATCTATGTCTCGAACGTGAACGGTTTCCCCACCGACAAGGACGGCAACGGCTTTATCTCCAAGATCTCCACCGATGGCACGGTGATCGCGCTCCGCTGGGCCTTGGGGCTCGACGCTCCCAAGGGCCTGCGTGCCCATGGCAAGACGCTATGGGTGGCGGACATCGATCAGATCGTGGCGATTGACTTGGACTCCGGCGACGTCGTTAAGCGTGTGCCGGTTGAAGGAGCCGAGTTCCTCAACGACCTGGCAACCGCTGAGGATGGAACCGTCTACGCGGCCGACACGCTCGGCAACAAGATCTTTCAATACAAAGATGGCGCCGTTTCGGAATTCGGAGCGGGTGTTGAACTAGAGAGCCCCAACGGGCTGCTGGTCGATGGCGACCGACTGATCGTAGCCGCCTGGGGACTCGAGCCGAACGAGAACTTTCAAACCAAGGCCCCGGGCAATCTCTATTCGCTCGACCGGACGAGTGGCAAGAAGACCGCCATTACTAAGAAGCCACTAGGAAATCTTGACGGCGTGGAACTCGATGGCCAAGGCGGCTACGTGTTGACCGATTTCTTGGCCGGCAAGGTATTGGCCGTCTCCGCCGATGGAGCCGTCGCCGAGCTGCACGGAACCGACGCAGGTGCCGCCGATCACGCCTATCTGATCGAGAAGAAGCTCGTCGTACTGCCTCACATGCTCAGCAGCAAGCTGTTTGGTATCGAAGTGAAACAATAGACGGACCCCGCATTAATTTTCGGCGAAGACTCTAAGATAGAGGCCAAGCATGCCGCCGACGGGCATCCGCATCGCCACTTGCTCCTCCCTGCAGGGCTGACTCCCCCATTCGGCTGGCAAGCATCGGCAGCCAGACCGATCTGCGCTGGCCTATGATTTAGCCCCCTCAGCTGTTATACTGGTCGGCTCAGTAAACGTTGCTGCCGTCTGTTAGCGAGCTTTCTAGAACTGAATCTTGAAAGTTCGTTTCTTGCTTGGGAAAGCGCCCTTAGCTTCCGGACAAAAATGGCGGGCCACCGGCCCGTCAGGGAACTCTTCACCAGAGATTCCTACCTGTCCTGACACGCTTTCCTCCCTCCTTGGCAAGTTGTCGTTGCAGCGACGCGAGTTTGTGAACGATCACGCTCTGGCGCTAACCTGCGTTTGGAGTCGTCCACGTTCGCTTCGAGTTCCGGTGATTCCGAACCTGTAGCAGGTTATCGGTGTATCCTTCGGCACATCGAGTGGCGGCGTTCATTCTCTCTCAAGACATTTTGGAACAAGAAATGCCGGCGTTGCCTGATTGCAGCGGACGGTAACACCCGAGGTACAGAATCTCCATGATCGACTTACTGATTAAGCGCGACATCAATCTCAAGAATGAGATCCTCTCCGGCCTGACCGTTGCTCTGGCCTTGGTGCCGGAAGCGGTGGCGTTTTCCTTTGTCGCGGGCGTCGATCCATCGATCGGTCTGTGGGCTGCGTTTATTGTCGGCTTCACGACTTCGTTGCTGGGCGGCCGCCCTGGCATGATTTCGGGTGCGACGGGAGCCATGGCCGTGGTGATGACCGCCTTCGTCGTGCTGTATGGCCTGGAGTATCTGTTCGCGGCCGTGATTCTCTGCGGCGTGATTCAGATTCTGTGCGGTGTTTTCGGCGCCGGCCGATTCATCCAGGTTGAAATGGGCGCCCATCTCAATCAGGTCCCGGATCCGGTCCGGTCCGTTTTCAATGACCATCTCGGCAACCTGCACATGCGTCAACCCGTCTC
>CAYLRE010000153.1:0-11287 GCA_964385715.1 uncultured Planctomycetaceae bacterium | reverse complement strand
GATCAAATGCGCGAACTGATCGAGGGAACCAACCTCACGGTCAATGGATTCTTCTCACTGGTCGCGGACGAGCTGAAGGTGCGACAACTGCGCATGCGATTTCAAATGGGCACCGGGAATGAAACCCCCGCGGCTCTCTACTCCTACTATTCTCAATTAGAGAAGCAGGTCTCGGCCGAGCTAATCGGAATTCCGGTAGCGGCGTTCGTTGGCAAGGTGGGCGAGCCCAATGATGGACAGGTTGCGGCATTCTTCGAAGAGTATAAGGACCAATTGCCCAGATACGACAACGTTGGCGGGGCAATCCTTCGAGATCCAGCTCCGGGACTCAAGCAGCCGTTTCGAACAGCCGTCGAGTACGTTCGGTTTGCCCATGAAGACTTCGTTGATCGGGCTCGCGACGAGATCGAGAAGGACGAAGAAAAGATCCAGGAATTCTACGACAACTACAAAGATACCGACGCGAATCTGCAAATTCCCAAGGGGGTAGCAGACGAATCGGCTGACACGGCTGCAGCTGACGCAGCAGATGACTCGGAGCCAGCGAGCGAAGAGCCTGCCGCGGACGCCGACTCGGACGAAGGTGATTCCGCAGAGCCGGCGGATGATGCAGCTAGTGAATCAAGTGCAGCAACGGATAGTGCTGCAACAGCTGCTGCGGAATCTCCGGCAGCTACCGACGAAGGTGAATCTGCGAATGAAGAGACTGAGGCTGCTGAAGGGGACAGTACCGAAACAGATGATGCATCTTCGGACGATGCCGACAAGGGTGATGAAAAGAAGGAAGACGAGAAGGCCAAGATCGAATACAAGCCACTCGACGAAGTGCGGGACTACATCGTTCGCCAGTTGTCGATGGCCCGGGCTCCGTCGCTCATCGACGAGACGATCGAGCCTCTGCGACAGAAGATGAAAACGCTCCAGCAGTATGGAGAGGGAGGCGGCAGGGATCTCGCTAAGATTCTCGCCTCGGCCGGACTGAGTGACCTGGAAGTTATTCGGACTGAAGAGCTCAGCCAGTACGACTTCTACTACGACACCGAAATTGGCAAGGTCGATGACTTTAATCGGCGCGTGTTTGGTTCCCGAGAGGAATCCGCTCTCTGGGCGCCGGTAAGGTTAGTCGACTACGAGAACAATAACTATTTGCTCTGGAAGATCTCCCAGACTGAGGAGACGGCGCCCGAGCTAGATGAAGTTCGCGACGAAGTGGTCTTGGCCTGGAAGAGCGGTGCCGGTGTTCCTGTGAACGAGGCGGCAGACCGTGCCCAAGGGCTGGCTCTCGCGGCCGCTGAACAGATGGCTGAGAAACTCAACGGTGGGGCGTCGGTCGCAGAGGTGGCGCAACAGCAAGAGGGTAGTCAGGTAGTCACGACCGATTACTTCAGCTGGTACTCCGTTCCCTCCGCCGAAGATTCGGCCGGTAGGACCACGGTTAGCATGAGTTCGATCGACGGCGTTGATTCCCCCGGTCCCGAGTTCATGCAGAAGGCGTTCTCCTTGGAGCCGGGACAAGCAGGTGTTGCTTTCAACTATCCTCGCACGATGGTCTACGTGATCCGGCTAACCGAAGCACGCCCCTCGGGCGACGAATTGCGAGAGGAGTTTCTCAAGCGATTCAAGGATCGATCTCTGCCAAGCGATCTGCCGCAGTTGGTCGCCTTTGATCGGGATAAGACCTTTTCTGACTGGCTAAACGATCTGAACGACGAATTCGACGTGCAGTTTCTGCGTGAATAGGCGGCGTTGCCTTGCACATCGCGGCCCCGTGCGAGTCCTTCTACAGTTCTCGCCGTGTTGCAACTAACGCCTCGGCTTAAGGATCGAGACACCTAGCGGTGGCAGATTCAGTTCGATGGAGTAGGGGCGGCCGTGGCTTTCTTGCCCCGTGGCCATCACACCTGGGCCGTTGCCTACGTTGCTGCCGGCATAGAATTCTGAATCGCTGCTGAAGATCTCTTCATACCAGCCGCCTTCAGGCACGCCGAGGCGATGGTTGTTGCGGACGATCGGCGTAAAGTTGCAGGCCACGAGCACAAAGTCGTCGCTGTTCTTAGAGCGACGCAGGAAGCTCAACGTGCTGTCTTCGTGGTTGTGGCAGTCGACCCACTCGAATCCGCTCGCATCGAAGTCGTTATCATGGAGCGCCGGCTCGTTGATGTACATTCGGTTGAGGTCGGCGACACATTGCTTCAGCCCTTTGTGAAGATCCCATTGAAGCAGGTCCCACTGCATATCGCTGTCGCAGTCCCATTCGTCCCACTGGCCAATTTCGCCGCCCATGAAGAGCAACTTCTTGCCGGGGTGAGCCCACATGTAGCTGTAGAGCAATCGTAGGTTGGCGAACTTCTGCCACATGTCGCCAGGCATCTTGTTGAGGAGCGAGCCTTTGCCATGGACGACTTCATCATGCGACAGCGGTAAGCAAAAGTTCTCCGTAAAGGCATAGATCAGGCTGAAGGTCAGTTCGTCGTGGTGGTATTTGCGATGAATCGGTTCATGCTGCATGTATTCCAGCGTGTCGTTCATCCAGCCCATGTTCCACTTCAACGAAAAACCGAGGCCGCCCAAGTAGGTTGGACGCGACACGCCGGTCCAGGAGGTCGACTCTTCTGCGATTGTCAGAGTACCTGGATGTCGCAGGTGCACCTCTTCATTGAATTCTTTGAGCAGGGAGATGGCAGCCAGGTTCTCGCGACCGCCATGTTCGTTGGGGACCCACTGCCCCTCTTCTCGGCTGTAATCGAGATAGAGCATGGAGGCCACTGCGTCGACGCGTAGTCCGTCGATGTGATACTTGTCCATCCAGAACAAGGCATTGGCGACCAGGAAGTTTCTGACTTCGCAGCGGCCGTAGTTAAAGATCATCGTGCCCCAATCGGGGTGTTCCCCCTGTCGCGAATCGGCATGCTCGTAGAGCGGGGTGCCATCGAACTGAATGAGTCCGTGGCCGTCGCGTGGGAAGTGGGCTGGAACCCAATCGAGGATCACTCCGATGCCGTGTCGATGACAGTGGTCGACGAAGTACATAAAGTCTTCCGGCGTGCCATACCGGCTCGTGGCGGCGAAGTAGCCGACCGTCTGATATCCCCAACTGCCAGTGAAGGGGTGCTCGCTGATTGGCATCAATTCCACGTGCGTGTAGTTCATCTCCTGGCAGTAGGCGACCAGGCGATGAGCCAGCTCCCGATAGTTGAGCCAATGCGGCGCATCGGCTCCACGCTGCCAAGAGCCAAGATGTACTTCGTACACCGACATCGGTTTATCGAGCGGATTCGATTCCCGGCGAGCTTCCATCCACTGCGAGTCTTTCCAGACGTGGGCATCCAGGTTGGTGACTCGCGACGCTGTGCGTGGTGGCAGTTCGGCGGCAAAGCCATACGGGTCGCTTTTGTCGCAGACTCCGTTGGCACTCTTCACGCGAAACTTATAGATCTCGCCTTCACCCATTTCCGGAATGAAGAGTTCCCAGATGCCACTGGGAATGAGTTTGCGCATCGGGTTGCGGCGGCCGTCCCACTCATTGAAATCGCCGACGACGCTAACGGCCTGAGCATTGGGAGCCCAGACCGCGAAGTTGACTCCCTGAACGCCGTCGATCGTGCGGAGCTGAGCACCGAAGCGATTGTACGCGTCGAAGTGCTTTCCCTCACCGATCAGGTGCAGGTCGTAGTCGGTAAACAGCGATGGGAATCGATAAGGATCGTGCATGTTGCTCTGTTGGCCGTTCTTGTCAGCTAGCCTTAAATGATACTGCGGTATCGTGCCGTCGTCAGTGTGGCTACAGATTCCTTCATAAAACCCGGCCGGATGAACCTTTCGCATGGGACGGGGACGCGATTCTGCTGGATCCACGACCCAGGCTTGCTCGCAGTGTGGCAGAAACGCACGCACACTCACGGCCTCACGAGATCCCTCCTTGATGGGGTGCGGGCCCAGAAGCGAGAACGGATCTCCGTGTTGTCCTTCAACGAGTGTGTTGAGTTCTTCCAGTCGAATCGTGGTATGCACGTCCTGTTCGTTCCTTGTATCTCGGTGTCTCTTGATTCTGAAGCTCCCTGAGGGAGCCAGGCTTCTTTATTGGAGCCGCTCTGTAGCTGTGTGGTAAATGCCGAACTCAGTGAACGCAGTGTGTAGCCCGGTCCATTCTTAGGCGGTTGCTGCCAATAGTTCGCCCTGCAAGCTCTCTTGGTCGGTTGGCTCGAGGGCGGGAGTGTAATCCGACTCGACCGGATCCGAATCTTCACGCAATTCTGCTTCGGCCTGAGGCAGTTGCATCGGTACGATCGTTTGTCTTTGCTGTACCGTCGAAGCCGAATTCAATGCCACCGCCGGGTGTCGGGCGGCGTCGAGTTCGTGAAAGCGAAGGGCCGCGTCGACACGCTGCCAAAGATCAGCGTTCTTGATGGGCACGAACTGGCCAAAACTTTCCCAACGCCAATCTTGTCGGCGCCAGTCAGCGAGTCCGTATTCGAGACCACGACGTACGTAGCGGCTGGGGCTATCGATGGTCAACTTTGAAGGCTGCCAGATTGCTTCCAGACCGCGCACGAGCGCGAGCAACTCAAGTCGTTCGCCGTCGACCTGCGTTTCGGTGTCGGAGACGTCGAGTCGAGTCGCGCCATCGAGCGATTCGAGAACAAAATGCCAGCGGGCCGGATCGCCGGGAATCGCCTGGCAATACAGGTGGAGCGCGGGGGTTACTGCGATAACCATGGGGAGTGCCTCGTTCATCGATCAAATGCGGCCGTGCGATTTAACCGATTGCAGTGGAATAACTTAAGGCACTTCCTCCGTGGTCGCCTGAAGCCAAGCTGCTTCCAATTGTTTTTACTTATCGGAAAAGTCTTCCAGAGTTCGCCAGTCTATCTTTATTTCTTGTCTTTACATTCGGAGTGGGCCCGGTTTTGCCAGGAAGGAAGGTGTTTTTTAACGCGTACCGGATAGCCGACGGCTGGCGGATGGGCCACAATCTTCGTTTCCACCTAAGGTTTGGCAGATAAAAATCGGACAACAACAATCGGACAACAACAAGAGGTGCATTCATGGCAAACAAGAAAATCTTGATGCTCGTCGGAGACTACGTGGAAGATTATGAGGCGATGGTGCCATTTCAGATGCTTCAACTCGTCGGGCATCAGACGGATGTTGTTTGTCCGGATAAGAAGGCAGGCGACACGGTCGTTACTGCCATCCACGATTTTGAAGGCCAACAGACCTATAGTGAAAAGCGGGGACACAATTTCGCCATCAACGCGACATTCGACGAAATTTCGGAGTCCGACTACGACGCGCTAATCATTCCAGGCGGACGTTCGCCAGAATATCTTCGACTCAACGCGCGCGTCCTTGAGATCGTTCGCCACTTCGCCCGCGAGAATAAGCCGATCGCGGCCATCTGCCATGGTCCGCAGTTGTTGACCGCGGCAGGGGTGATCAGCGGAAGATCATGTACCGCCTATCCGGCATTGCAGCCGGAGTTGGTCGCCGGTTCTGCAGAGTGGGTGGAACCGAGCGGAGGACTCGATTCTGCACACATCGACGGAAATCTGGTGACGGCACCAGCCTGGCCGGCCCACGCGGCCTGGATCCGAGCGTTCCTCGAGGTCCTTGGAACTCCGCTTGTATCTTGATCCCAGCCTAGAATCGTCGGTTGCAGAACGACCCGACTAGACGGCCCGACGTAGCGTCGTTTCCGGTTGTGTCGTCTCGGTCATGTTCGCAACGAGTCGCGTCCATTCTTGAGGACTGCCAGGGCTAAGTCGTCCCAGCACGCCTGGCGATTCGGTGCCTGTTACGCTTGCCAGGTTTGCCGGCACTCGATCGACGTGCAATGAAGCGAGTAGCGACGCGATCGTGGCGTCGAGAGCACCGTCGGGAATCCCGAACGAATCGAGGCGTACCAACTTCGCTTGCGGCATCTTCTTGGCCAGTTCGGACAACAATAGCCCATTGAGCGATCCGCCACCGGCGAGAACGATTTCCGTGCCGTCCGCAGCTTGAGGCACATGCCGCTCGATTTCTCGCGCAATGGCTCGAACAATGAAATGCGTTGCGGTGCAAAGCAGGTCCCGGACCGACCAACCGGTCTCGGCGGCCATACGTACCGATTCTTCGAGCTCGTCGTAGGGTTGCAATCCCACTGGATTCCACCGCGGGAGCGGTTTTTGAAAGTAAGAATCTTCAACCCAGTGTGTGATCAATTCTTCGATGCATCTTCCTTGGACCGCCAGTCTTCCGCCGGGATCGAACTCGATCTGCCCGCTACTAAATCGTAGCGCCAAATAGTCGAGCAGATTTGTTCCCGGGCCGACGTCGAAGGCCACTATATCGGCGAGTGGATTTTCGGATCTCGCCGGCGGCAAGTAAGTGAGCCTCGCCGTTCGACCTAAGTCGAGGACTAATCGTGCCTGATCTGGATCTTGGAACAAAGCCCAATGAGGAATCGCGCCTAGCGGACCTCCAAGACCCCCGGAGGCCAAGTCGGCTGCCGCAAAACCTTCCACGACATTGTGTCCGGTTAGACGAGCAAGTCGGGCTGCATCGCATAAGCTCACGCAGTGAGATGCTTCGCCCTCACGAAAATGCCAAAGCCCCGGGTCGATGACCCCGATAGCGAACGGACCGTTTCTTTTGGGACCGGTGCGCGCGGCAATCTGATCGAAGGCTGAAGACTGACAGTCGGCCAGCTCGCGAGCGAGCATGGCCATCTCGCCTGGAGATTCAAATTGACGAGACCTCAATCGCTTGAAGCGAGTACTGACCGTATCAGGCACCTCAAGTTGTTCGTGGTCGATTGTGTCGATCCGAATCTCCAGGCCGCGACCCCGTGTGCCGACAACCACCGCATCGACGCGGCGGCAGTCGGCGGAGACGCTGATTCCTGCAAAGCTTCGTGGGTTCGATGCGTGCTCGAACCCAATAACACGATCTGCATCCTGCGGCATAGGAGTGGCCGACGACAGATGCCGTTCATCCATGACATCATCTCCCAATTCACGCGAAATACCAACCAGTATGCGTTGTCTGGCTCCACTCGATGGTGGTGCCAGGCGTTCTACGCAACGAGTCGCATCTTGCCGTGCGTGGTGACGCCATCGACAAACTCTTCGAAAATACGTTGGTCGAGTGCCGAGGCCGAATCGCTTTCCGGGTGGAACTGAGTTCCCACGGCGAACCAGTCGTCCATGTCGTACTCGATCGCTTCGATCACACCGTCAGGTGAGGTTGCGGTAACGCGGAAACCAGGGGCCACTTCGTCGACGGCCATGTGGTGCATGCTGTTGACGCGAACTTCACCGTCGCCAAACACGCGATCCATCAGCGAGTTGGGTTCCACGCAAAGTGCGTGACGGTGTGCCGCATCGAGCGGATCTTGGTGAGGCAGGGCGTTGGGCATGTCTTCCGGAAGATGGAGGAAGAGATTGCCGCCTTGCTGAACGTTGAGCAACTGCATGCCGACGCCAATTCCGAAGACCGACATGCGTCGTTCGGCGGCCAGACGCATTAACATGCGGTCGAAATCTTCACGGCGTTCGCCGAGCGTTCGCACGGAAGGATGGTGCATGAATCCATCGCGATTTGGATCGAGATCCGCACCACCAACAAAAACGATGCCCTCGAGCATATCGAGAAGCTGATTGGCGTCATCCATTTCGCCCACGGGGGGGAGGATAACCGGCAGAGCGCCGGCTGCAAGAAGCGAGTCATAATAGCCGCTGGCGATGTAGCTAAAGGCAGGGGATTCCTGCTTGGCGGCACGATAGTCTGCGGTCAGACCGATAACTGGCTTGCTTTGCATGGTTTCACTCTCCTTGAACGCATCCTGGCGTTCGATGAAGTTGAAACGCATGAGCGAGGGGAACGAGGCCGATCAGACCTCTAGCCGGGAGTGACGGGGAAACAGAATCCGCCTCATGCGAATAACAGTCACCTATCGCGAACGACACAACACCGACCGATCCAATGCGGGGGATCGCGCCTGGCGGGTGCGAAGCGGCAGCGCAATTTCGTGAGCCGTTTTCTGAAACCGGAGGGCGGCGACGGATTCTTATTCCGCGTCGCGTCATCCTGAACCAGAGTGATTTCCTTATCGAGCGGCCTCGGGCCTCCTTTCATGCGTCGCCTTCGCGACCCAGGAGAGAAAATGCAAGTCGTGGTCGAGTTTATGCGGAGATCTCGGGTTTGCAAGTACCTGCCGGAAACTTTTGCCATTTTGCGATTGGCGGAAGGTGATAGCACAAGATGTAGTAGATGGAGTGATGTTGATGTATGGTGCTGTCACTTTTCCGTGGTGGCTTTGAAAACATAGCGTTTGCAGGCTTCCGCTAATTCGACAGCGATTTCCCCGCAAAACAGCGGCTCTTTACCGAAGAATAGCCGACCCATTATGCTTTTCTTATGCGATACGAAAATGTTTGCCTCGAAGGCTTTGGCTACACGTTGCCGGAGCTGGTCGTCACGTCGGCCGAACTTGAAGAATGGTTGAAGCCGGTTTACGAACGGCTGCGCCTACCGGCCGGGCGCCTTGAGTTGATGACAGGCATTCGTGAGCGGCGGTTCTGGCACCCCGGAACTCGCGCCAGCACCAAGAGTATCGAGAGTGCTGAGCGCGCGATTGCCGCGACTCAGATCGATCGCAGTCTGATCGGCGCTCTGGTTCATGGTTCGGTTTGTCGAGATCACTTGGAACCCGCGACGGCCTGTCGCGTGCATCACGAATTGGGCCTGCGTGGCGACTGTCAGATCTTTGACGTCTCGAATGCGTGTCTAGGCTTGCTCAACGGACTGTTGCTTGTTGCCAATATGATTGAACTGGGGCAGATTCGTGCGGGACTCGTTGTGGGAACGGAGAACAGTCGCCCGTTAGTCGAGGCGACCGTTTGTGAACTCAACCACGATATGTCGCTTACGCGAGATCGCATCAAGTTAGCGGTTGCTTCGCTTACGATCGGCTCGGGAAGCTGTGCGTTTGTGTTGACCGATCGCGAACTTAGCCAGACGGATAATCGCGTGCTTGGAGCGGCTGTTCGTGCCAACACCGATTTTCATCGTCTCTGTCATAGCGGAGAGGATGAGGCAGGGCACAACATGCAGCCTCTGATGAGCACCGATTCGGAACAGCTCATGCAGGAAGGTATTGCAACAGGCGTCGATACGTTTCGTGATTTCCTCGGCGTGATGGAGTGGGGAGTCGGTGACATCTCTAAGGCGTTTAGCCATCAGGTCGGTTCGGCTCATCGCAAGCTGATGTTTGAGTCGCTGAACCTATCGACCGATCTCGACTATGCAACGGTAGAGACCCTGGGCAACACCGGCTCCGTGGCGCTCCCCATTTCAATGGCCCAGGGAATCGAGAACGGGCATCTCGAAGCTGGCGATCAAGTCGCCATGCTCGGTATTGGCTCCGGCATCAATAGCGTGATGGTCGGCGTCGACTGGCAGCGTAGTCTTTGCGAACAACAGGCCGAGCCGGTTCCCGCCGCAAGCGTCTCCGGTGATCTGACCGAGTAGAAGTTTGGCGAGCCGCTATTTGTCGGCTCGCATCGCTCGCTCGACAATGTCGCGATCGAAATAGTTAATCGCCATGCCGGCGTCGACCACGATCTGCTGGGCGTTGATCCCGCTTGATCGTGGACTAAGCAGGAACAGTGCCGTGCTGGCCGCTTCTTCCGTGCGAACGGCTTCGCCTCGCGGGATGATCTGCTCCGCGTAAAGATACGAGTCGACATAGCCTGGAATGCCGGCCGAAGCGGACGTCTTCAGTAAGCCGGGCGCGACGGCATTGAAGCGAATCTTTGAGAAGCGACTAAACGACTTGGCCAGGAAGCAGATCGACGAGTCGAGAGCAGCCTTTACCGGAGCCATGTAGCCGTAGTTTTCGCTAGCCATTTGCGTCGTCGAGATCGAAATGGTCACGACCGACGCTTCCGGAGAGAGCAGGTCCTTCAGGGCGTTGCTGACGGCCATTAGCGAATAGCACGAAATGTCGACCGCACGCAAGAACTCCCGCTTGGTTGTCTCGTGAAACGGCTTCACCCCATCTTCGTACTCGGCGAAGGCGATCGAGTGGACCAGGCCGTCGAGTTGTTCGTGAGCCGCGGAAATGTCTTTCCGGAGTTGCTCGATTTGAGCTTCGTCTTCGACGTCGCAGACGTAAACGGGGGCGTCCTTGGTGAGCTTGGCTAATTCCTCGCGGCGTTTTTCGCTGCGCACGACGAACAGTACGTTCGCACCGACTTCCTGAAGTTGCTTCGCGATGTGCCAGGCAACGCTCTTGCGATTGGCGACGCCGAACACGGCGATGGTCTTATTGGCGAGCTGTAGGAAGTCCATGGATATGTGGTAAGCGTAGTCGACAGGTCGAAGTGGTGTGGTGCACGGGGAGCAGGATTACGCGTCGAGTGAAGTGATCGTGCAAGCAAACGTATACCGGGTGGCCAGCTTGCCGTTCACCGTGATCTTTGCAGACAGGAAGAAGGCGTCCGCCAAGCGTTCGGTCAGGTTGACCGCGATTTCAATGGTGTCGCCCGGCATGACCGGCTTCTTGAACCGCACGTCGTTCAGCCTTGTCGCAACCGGAACGCCCGAGGCTTCCTGCGTGTGGCGGCTCAACAAGATCGCTCCGGCCTGCATTCCCGCCTCACAGAGCAGCACGCCAGGGGTAATCGGAAACTCGGGATAGTGACCCTGGTACCAGAACTCTTCACCGGTAAACGTCTTACGGCAGACGATGTGTTCGGCGTCCTGTTCGATGATCTCGTCGATTAGCAGGAATGGTTCGCGATGAGGAATCGCGGCATGGATCGCAGAGAGGGACTCAGCAGAAGGCATGATAGGGCTCGATCGCGCAGGGGGCCAAAACGGGCTGTGCGACCGATAATCGCACGTGCGAACGAGCATTGTAACAGGTCGAGATGGGGAGCGAACGGGGTTCGGCATCCCTCTTGCCGACTCCGGTGTTGCCTGTCCCATTTGTTGCTGGGGCAAGCGATTCTCGGAAACGCGTTACTGGCCCGCGGCCTCGCCACCGCCGCCGCTGCCGTCGGACTGCCCCATGGCCGCGGCGATCGAATTTGCCGAGGCCTCAAAACTGTTGGCGGTCGCGTGGGCCATGGAGTTCACGGAGCCAATGACCACCGCCACGATCATGCCCAGAATGACGGCATACTCGACTGCCGTTGGTCCATCCTCGGAGGTGAGGAATTGTCGAATGCGTTTCCAGATGGAGTGTTTGCCTGTTTGGATGTGTTGACCGCTCATTGTCCCGCATCCCGATAATTCAAAG
>CAYLRE010000152.1:0-11289 GCA_964385715.1 uncultured Planctomycetaceae bacterium | reverse complement strand
GGGCGTCGATGCGGCGCCGAGCGCCTGGCGGCGTTTGATGTCGAGGCAGGTCATGAATGCCTCGTATTCGTCCCAAGTGACTTCGCACTGCCCCATCCAAAAGGGGGCAATGCGAACCTCGACTTGCGGGCCTTCATCGCGGTTGCGATTCGCTTCTGAAGCCGGGCTGCCCATCACGAAGGTGCCGGCCGGGATTGGCATCATCTTGAACTTGGCGGCCGTGTTGGGGATCGCTTGCGTATAAGATTTCATCTCCCCTTCGGTCTGGCTGTTCTCGCCTGCGCCGACGGCGGTCGGGCTTTGCAGGAACAGAGCGGCGGCGATGGCCAGGAAGAGAGCTAGTGTGGTGTTACTGCGGTGGACAGTATCACTGCGGTGGACGGGGGGCAGTCGCAGCACTACGCTAAGCGGGTGGCGTTTCTTGATCGCGCGAAGGGAGTGGTCCATGCGACAGATCGTTGTTACAGGATTAACGCTGGCGACAGCGGTCGCGGTGGGCGTGATTTCGTGGGCGGGGGAAAGTCGCGATGCGCTGCGTCGCTTTGAGCTAACCCAGTCGCACATGGGAACGCGCTTTCGCATTGTATTGTATGCGGATAGCGAGGCTGTCGCAAATCGAGCGGCCACCGCGGCGATGCAGCGAATCGCCGCGATTGACGCATCACTCAGCGACTATAAGGCGGATAGCGAGCTGCGTAGGATCAGCGCCGCTTCGCCCATGACAGACCCGATGGCGGTAAGTGACGACCTGTGGAATGTGCTTTCGCACGCCCAGCGGCTATCCGCGGTTTCAGGCGGCGCATTCGATGTAACGGTTGGTCCCTATAGCCGGCTGTGGCGAAGAGCACGGCGACGGAAGGAACTGCCGACGGCGGAGTTGTTAGCGACGGCGCGCGAGCGCGTTGGTCACCGGCATGTGCGACTTGATTCTTGCGGCCAGTCGGTTCAACTTTTGGCACCTGGTATGCAACTTGATTTGGGTGCGATCGCCAAAGGATACGCGGCCGATGAAGCACTGGCTGCACTGCGCTCGCATGGTATCGACGCGGCACTCGTTGACGCGTCAGGGGATATCGTGGCGAGCGACCCGCCACCGAACAAAGCGGCCTGGAACATTCAGGTCGCAGGACTGGGCGAAAGTCGCGCCGATGAAGGCAGCCTAAAGGCGGGCGGCAGAATGCAAATCGCCAATCGGGCAATCGCCACATCGGGCGACCTCTACCAGCATGTGGAGATGGACGGACGCCGGTATTCCCACATCATTGATCCACGCACCGGGATTGGCATACCTGGACAGACGAGTGTGACGGTGATCGCGCCGAATGGAATGATGGCGGACAGTCTTGCGTCCGCGATCAGTGTTTTAGGAGTTGAGGAGGGGCTGCGGCTAGCGGCCGAGACGCCGAACGTCGCCTGCCGGTTCGAGTGGATTGAAGAGGGCGGCACGCGGCATCGCCGCGACACGGCCAATTTTCAGCAGTATGTTAATGAGCAGTAGCTTGCCAAGCCTTAGGCGGGCGGATTCCGGCCTCTCGTTGGTGCGGCAGAGACACTCCTGACGAACTACAATAGCAGCTGAGTCAAAACAGCACGATTTCCCGGCAGAAAGCCTCTATGTCCATCGCGTCAGCCACGCCAGATGTATCGCCCCTTCAGCAGCCCAAGCGGTTGGTGTCACTCGACGCCTATCGCGGGTTCACGATGCTGTTTCTCGTTTCGGGGGCCTTCGGCATTAAGGGCACCGCCCAGATCGCGATAAAGTCGTTCGAGGTCGGTTCCTGGCAGCACTCGACGCTTGCGTTCTTGCAGTATCAATTCAGCCACCCGAACTGGCTCGGCTTTAGCCTTTGGGATTTGATTCAGCCGTCGTTTATGTTCCTGGTCGGCACATCGATGGCCTACTCGTATGCCAAACGAGCAGCGCGAGGCGATAGCTACCGGCAACTACTTGGGCATGCGATATACCGGTCGATCTTCTTGATCCTGCTGGGTGTGTTTCTGCGCTCCAACCCTTCGGATTGGAATCGCGTCACCATGACGCGGTGGACGTTTGAAGACGTTGTGTCGCAGATTGGTCTCGGCTACGTGTTCTTGTTCTTGCTCTGGAATCGATCACGCCAGGTGCAAATTGGGGCGGTGGTGTTCATCCTGGTCGGGTACTGGGCCTTGTTCGTAGGTCCTTCGATCCCGGAGGAGACGCCCGATCAGTTGCTCAAGGGTTTTGGCGCCCACTGGAATCCGTACAACAATCCGGCCAACGAGTTTGACCGATGGTTCTTGAATTTGTTTCCGCGCGAGTACGTGTTTACCGAGCACAAGTACAACACGCTCAATTTCATTCCGTCGCTGGCGACGATGATCCTGGGGCTGATCGCCGGTGAGATTCTGCGAAGTGGCCGCACGGACCGAGAGAAGATACGCACGCTGGTCGTGGCCGGCATCTCAGGCGTGGCACTCGCCTTCTTGCTCGACCCGGCACGCTCGCTGCCTCTGCTGTTCAATGCAGCGGAATGGCTCGGAATTGTGGTTGTGCCGCAGGAGGAAGCGGCACGACTCGCCACTTGGAGTTTGTGCCCGATCTCCAAAATGGCCTGGACGCCGACGTGGGTGCTCTACAGTGGTGGAATTGCCACGCTACTGTTAGCAGGGTCGTATGCGCTGATCGATGCCGGCGATTGGAAGCGGCCGCGTTGGCTGAGTTGGGCAATCTTTCCTGGCCTGGTGTTCGGCGTGAACTCGATCGCCGCCTACGTCATGAGTGGGTTGATGGGCAAATGGATCGTGGCCACGATTGGTCGGCACGGCGTGGCGGTGGTGAACTGGTGGAACGGAGAGTTCGGTACCACGTACGAGTCCATCTTCCAAATGCCTCTGGGGCCAACCTTTGCCCCGATCGTGGCTAACCTTGCGCGGATGACAGTGATCTTCTTGATCTTGCTCTGGATGTACCGCAGGAAGATATTCTTGCGAATCTAGCTGCAGAGGATTTGGCGGCAGGCTAGCTATCGCTACGGCATTCGGCCCACGTCTTGGGCGTTTCGTAAACTCGCACCGCTTCGAGCGTGGCGGGCGTCACCTGGTCCGCGAGAAGTGACCAGGTGACCGAGGCGATGTTCTCGACCGTCGGGTTCAAAGTGCGAAACTCCTCGGTGTCTTCGTTGAGGTGCTTGTGGTCGAAGCGGTCAATCACTTGCCGTTTGACGATTCGTTCCAGGTTGACGAGCGTTAGCGGCGGGCCGGCCTGTTCGTTCGCCTGCGCGACGGTGACATCGAGGCGGTAGTTGTGCCCGTGGCCATTCTCGTTGTTGCATTTGCCGAAGAGATCGCGGTTCTCTTCGGTCGACAATTCCTCGACGTGCAGGCGGTGGGCTGCGGAAAATTCGAACTGTTGGGTGACGCGAATCATGTTCAAAGTGTCCTTTTGCAGCTCGTACCGGAGCATGGGGGTAGCGAGAAGTTCCAGCGACACGAGCGGGGCGACCTCGGGCATGCGTGGAGCGAGTTGCTCCCACATGATCTCGAGTAGGTTGCCTGGCAGGACGCTGTCGCCGCGTTCACGGTAAATCCTGGCCGCCGCGGGAATGGCGAATTGTCGAACCGCTTCGTCGATACTCTTGACGTTGCAGGCGTAGCCGGCCGGTTGTTCTGGTTCGCCAGCGACTGTGCAGCGAAGCTGGAGATAGGGAGCGAGCGTGTCGACGCTCGGCCAGCCGCCCCAACTATTGGTGATCTCGTCATCGGCGGGAACGTCCGCCGTGAGCGAGAATCGCGTTTCTCTGGTCAGCCGCACGGCCATGGTTCTTACTTTCGGACGGCAATCGTTTGGCCGCTTGCGGGCACCATAGCGTCATCAGTCAGGCGAAAGATGATTTCAGCGACTTCGGTCGCCGAAAGGCGGACATCTTGTGGAATGTCCGGAAACAGTGATTGTAGCAGAGGAGTGTCGACGGCACCGGGGGCGACCGCGAAGACGCGGATCTTGTGTTCGCGTCCTTCTTCAGCGGTCACTTTGGTGAACAATTCCACCCAGGCCTTGCTCGCCCCGTAGACGCCCAGTCCAGGAAAAGGGTCGGTCGCCGACAAAGACGAGATGTTGACGATGGCTCCGCCACCTTGGCTTCGGAAATGAGGCCAGGCCGCCTGCGTGGTCGCGAACACGCCTCGAATGTTGGTGGCCAAAGTGGCCTCGAAGTCGGCTGGTGTCATCTGGTGAGCAGCCGCCAACGGGGCGGTGCCGGCGTTATTCACGAGCACGTCGAGACGGCCGAATATTCCGACAGCGTGGTCGATGAGCTGCTGGCCGGCTCCTTCGTCGCCGATGTCGAGAGTCAGCGAGGTAAGGCGATCTTCGCCGACGCGAAGTGACGCACTGGCTGCGGCAATTCGCTGCGAGTCACGACCGCAGAGGACAACTCGGTAGCCGTCGTCGAGAAATCGCGAGGCCGTCGCCAGACCGATTCCAGAACTTCCCCCGGTGATGACGCAAACTGGCGTGTTCAACGACATGAAGCCTTGTCAGAGATCGGAGGTCGTGTCGATTAGTTAGCCGCCGCCGCGGCGCCGGAGTCGACATCTGCCGCCAAGAAGGACTTGAGGTCCTCGTCGTTGATGGCCGGCTCTCCTGGCGAGACGTTGTCGAGCTTGCCCTGGTCCATCCATCGCTCCAGCTGGTCGACAAGATCAAATACGTGTTCGTACGATTCGGCCACGAACAACAGCGGCTGATAGTGATCGATTTCAAAGTACTGGTTGATCACCCATTCCAACTGCAACGGATACCGCTGTACGTCGGGTGATTCGATGCAGTGCTCGATTTCACCGGGCGAACTCAAAAGACCGCTTCCGTAGGCCTTGATTTCGTTGCCCTGTCGCATGATTCCAAATTCGACCGTGAACCAGAAGAAGCGAGCCATCGCTTTGATGACGTTTTGAATCGTGTGGATACGATCCTGAGTTCCGCCGGATCCATCGTCGGATGCCATCTCTTTGCTGCGGCTAGCGGCGCGGTGCGCGACTTCGCCAAAGCGGACCAGGATGTCGGCAAACTGGCGGTCGGTGTGCATCGGCACATGACCCGCCACATCATGGAAAATGTCCGGTTCGGGCAAGTATTCAATGGTCTTCCCACTGCGAATGGTGATCGTGGTGGGGAACGCTCGCTGACGCAAGCAATCGAAGAACATGTAGGCCGGCACATAGCCCGAGACGGCCTTGGCCGAGAAACCGCTCAAAGGTGACAAGAAGCGGTTGATATTCTCCAGCTTGGGAATGGAGTCGGGACCGAGATTGAGTTTGTCGACGCCCTGCAGGAACTCAGCGGCGGCGTATTTCTCCCACTTGGGGTGAATCGTCTTGAATAGCCGCCTCCAGGTGTCCTGGTTCTCGTCGCTATAGAGTTCATACGGCTGATCGATGAAGAGTTCGCCGTTTCGTTGCGCGTTCTCAATGAAGGGCGCTTCGGTAGTGGTCAATCCCTGCGCTGTCATGATTCGTCTGGCTCCATACCAGGCCTGGCGATAGAGTCACGCCAATTGATCGGTGAAATGTCTCTCTCGGTTCTTGCCCCCAATTCTCGTCTTGCGACGCCCATTAATCTTAAAAAATTGACCCCGATCAAGCAACACCCGGTTGCGATTTAAGTGGGCCAGCGGATTGCCTCAAGCCCGCTGCCTCATTGATGTTACCGCGATCGCGTTGATTGAGATCGAGGACGGAGCGTGTCCCGCCGTGCAGTGTGTCACATGGCGCGCTCGTGGCCGCTCACTTGAGGGGCCGAGCGTATCGCGTTCTGCCGGGAGGACGCTTGCGGGGATCTCGCCTTTCCTATCGGCTCATAGCCCTTCGGCGTTTGAGGCAATGCCAGATGTCCTCGATATTTCGGCTTCCCCGTCATTTCGGCTTTCCCGTCATTTCGGCTTTCCCGTCGACGCAAAGGCAATAGAATTACAGCTGCGACGGCAACGAAGCCGATCAAGGTTATTTGTGCTGTATTTCCGCTTTCGAGTGCGCGTCTAACGCAGAGAGTCCAAGATCATGTCGAGCCCGACAACAAATACCGAATCCGCCATCGAACACAATCCTCTTGGCATTCGAGCCATCGATCACGTGGAGTTCTACGTAGACGATGTCGACGCTTGGGCCAACTATCACGAACAGAAGCTGGGTCTTTACCGGCGAGCTCATGGGGATGAGTTGACCGGTCTGGTTGGCCGTCGGGCAATCGTCGTTGGCCAAGGTCGCGTCAATTTTCTGTTCGCCGAAGCGCAAGGTAACAGCGAACAGGCCGATCGCATTCGGAGCTTCGTAGACAAACACGGATGTGGTGTTCACGACGTTGCATTTCGCGTTGACGACGTGGCACATGCGCTAGCAGCAGCGGAATCCCGTGGGGCGACTATCGTCCGTCCGCTTGACGACCAAGGCGGTTTCACTGCCGGCTCGATCGCGACCTACGGCGATACGATTCACACCTTTATCAATCGCACGAACACCCGCACCTTTGCGCCGCAATACGTGGACGCGGCCGGCGGGGTCGAAGCGGATGATATCCACATTATGATGATCGACCACATTGTTGCGAACGTCGAAGATATGGACACCTGGGTGAACTTCTACGACAAGGTGTTCGGTTTCGAGGAGACTGCCCATTTCAACATCGAGACGGGCCGCAGCTCACTGATGAGCAAGGTGGTCGGCGATACCGACGGCTATATTCGCCTGCCTATTAATGAACCTTCGAGCGAGAATTCGCAGATCCAGGAGTTCCTCGACGAGTTTAAGGGACCTGGTGTCCAGCACATCGCGCTACTGACGTCGAATATCGTGCGAACGGTCAACACGATGCGGAGCCGCGGCGCCGATTTTCTACCGGTTCCCGATACCTACTACGAGGCGATGCCGGCACGCGTTGGGCAGATCCACGAACGGATTGATGATCTTAGAGAAGCTGGCGTGCTCGTCGATCGTGATCGGGAAGATGGATATCTGCTGCAATTATTCACGAGGCCGATTTTTGATCGACCAACCCTGTTCTACGAAATCATTCAGCGGCATGGAAACTCCGTCGGTTTCGGCGAAGGCAACTTCCAGGCGCTCTTCGAGGCGATCGAGCGTGAGCAGGAACGGCGCGGGTCGCTGTAGGGGAACCGACTGTGGCGTTACCCGTGATTTTGCCGTCTGAAGTGGCTGCCGGTTCTGTCGGTGCTCCAAGTGATGTGCCGCCGCTGCGTAGCTTTCGTGATTTCTATGCCTTTGAGCAGCATGTGAAGACCTGCCGCGCGAAGCGTGGTGCGCCGATGATCCCCGCCTGGTACGAGATTCCGGTGTTTTATTTTTCCAATCCGGATTCGTTGGTGGGGGACAAGGCGGAAGTCTATGCACCGCGTGATTGTGAGCAGCTCGACTACGAATTGGAGCTCGGCCTGGTGATTGGAAAGCAGGGCCGTGATATCAAGGAAGAATCCGCCTGGGACCACGTGCTTGGGTTTACGATCGTGAATGACCTGAGTGCCCGCGATCTGCAACGGGCCGAGATGAAGGTCGGCCTCGGTCCGGCAAAGGGAAAAGACTTTGCCACCGCCGTTGGGCCGCAAATCATTCCGCTCGAAGCAATGCAGGACCGCATCGACGCGGAGGGCCGCATCGACCTAGAAATGATTGCCCGAGTCAACGGGCGGGAATTCTCGCGCGGTAACGCCCGCGACATGTATCACTCCTGGCCGCGGTTGATTGAGCAGGCATCGCGCGATGCCACGCTCATGCCGGGCGATTTGCTTGGCAGTGGTACGGTTGGAACCGGGTGCATATTGGAACTTGGACCGGAGAATACTGACGGTTGGCTGCAGCCGGGCGACGTTGTTGAATTGGAGATTGAACGAATTGGAGTGTTGACGACGCAGGTCGTCGCACGGCCCAAGGCTGTCAGTTGATCCGCCTCAGCCACCTGGATATGGCTGCACGAGAGTTAGTCGAACGTTCGTACTGAGGAAAGGTTGTTATGCCCAGCTATCGAAAAATGGGAAAGCTGCCAGCGAAGCGGCACATTCGCTTGGCGAATGACAGCGGGGCGAGCCATCTTGGCGAAGAGCTCTACTACGAGCATGTGCTTACGACCGAGGGCTTCGAGCGGGCCTACACGATCATGTGCCACCTGCGGCCGCCGACGCGGGTTCGCGAAGTTGAGCTGGTCGAACGAGTGTCGTTAGAAGCAGTCGCAGATCAACCGCTACGGCATCACCATCTTCGTTCCGGGGAGATGTCGCGCTCAGGCGATCCGATTCGGGGACGCACCCCCCTGCTCTTCAACGATGACCTTGTCGCTTTGCGGGCGCGGCCAGATAAGCAGCAAGAAGAGCTCTATCGCAACGGTGCCGCGGACGAAGTGATCTTTGTTAATTCCGGTGCCGGCACGGTCGAAACCCCGCTCGGCTCGTTGCGGTATCGTCGCGGGGACTACATCGTTATGCCTCGCACGATGACGTACCGACTGGTGAGTGACGACATTGCCGAAGAGGACCACCTGATTCTCGAGACGTTCAGCCCGGTGCGAATTCCGCAGCGTTATCAGAATGCGGATGGGCAGATATTGCTCGGCGCTCCCTATTACGAGCGTGATTTTCATGGCCCCACCACACTCGACACCATCGATGACGACAGCGACACGCCGGTGCTTATCAAGGATCACGATCGGCTCAGCCGTGTGGTGCTGGCGAATCACCCCTTCGACGTCGTGGGCTGGGACGGCTTTACCTATCCGTACACGTTCAACGCCTGGGACTTTGAGCCGCTGACCGGAACCGTGCATCTTCCGCCTCCCTATCAGCAGACGTTCGAGTGCCGTGGTTTCGTGATATGTACGTTCGCGCCCCGTTATCTTGATCATCACCCGGAGGCGATCAAGGTCCCCTACGCCCACAGTAATGTCGAGGCGGACGAAGTTCTGTTCTACGTCGAAGGTAACTTCAGTTCGCGGCGGGGAGTCGATGTCGGGTCGATGACGCTGCATCCTGGGGGCATTCCGCACGGACCGCACCCCGGCACGATCATGGCCAGTAAATCGCACGACCGTACGGACGAAATGGCGGTCATGTTTGATACGATGAAGCCGCTGCAACTGACGCGACAAGCAATGGCGATGGACGACGGCGACTATCCTTTTAGCTGGCTCGACTAGGTGTGTTGTATGGAGTCGCGTCGCTGTGTGGGATCTGTATCGTGCACGATTCGGCGACTACTTCGGTTCCTCTTTTTTGGCATTTCCTCACAGACCGGTGTTTTCCGATGCTGATCGATCCCGAACAACTTTCGCCCCGTGATATCTACCTGCATATGGTCCGTGCGATCACGCCACGGCCGATTGCGTGGGTCTCTACGCAGTCGCCTGAGGGGGGGAATAATCTCGCTCCCTACAGTTTCTTCAATGGGGTCAGCGCCAACCCACCGAGCATTGTCTTTTCGCCGGTCAATCGCCGCGACGGTTCCAAAAAAGACACGGTTCTCAACATCGAAGCAACGCGGCAATTTGTGGTCAACGTTGTACCGCACGCTTTGGGCGAGCCGATGAATCAGTCGTCGACGACCTATCCTCCGGAGGTCAGCGAGTTCAACGAGTGTGGGCTGACGCCGGTTGCGTCAGAGCGAATCACGCCGCCGCGGTTGGCGGAGTCGCCTATTCAGATGGAATGTGAGCTGATGCAGATCGTCAATGTCGGCGAAGGGCCGTTGGCGGCCAACCTGGTCATCGGACGGATTCTGCTGATGCACGTCAGCGACGACGTGCTGGACGGAGATGGGCAGATCGATCCCGCGAAGCTCGATACGATTGGCCGGCTTGGCGGCTTGAGTTATTCCACGACCAGGGAACGATTCGATATGGATCGCCCTAAGTAACTGCCGTGGAGTTCCCAGGCTTGGTAGTCGCACGTGGCACGACCTTTCGGTGAAAGCAGGCACATGACTTGGCTCGCCACTCTTGACGAAGTGCCCCTCTCGACAGCCGAGCGCGCGCGGTTGCTGCCGTATCTGTCGTCCTTGGAGAAGGTGGACGGCGATCTTCAAGTGTGGTCGGCCCTGACGGAACTGACGGCGGATGAGCCGCTGTCGTTTTCCGGGTACCGACTTCTCTGGGAAGCGGTCTTTGCCGCTTGGGATGTCGATAAACAAGGTCCGCGACCCATGTGGAGGCCGACTGCCAACTCACTCGAAGCGGCCCATTTAACGCGTTGGATACGCGATTTGGGATGCGGCGATTATGGCCAGTTGCACCGCTGGTCGGTCGAACATCGTGGAGAGTTCTGGGGTCGTGTCATCGACGAACTCGATGTGAAGTTTAAGTCGCTTCCTCAATCGATACTGGACGAGACGGGCGGTCCGACAGAGGTAAAGTGGCTGCCCGGGGCACGACTCAACATCGTAGAGAGCTGTTTTTTGGCGGACGAGGACTCGCCGGCGATCGTTTTTGCGGGACCAGGTGGTGCGATCGAAACGCAAGCCTATGGTGAGCTTCGGCAGCAGGTTCACCGAGTTGCTGCCGCGTTGCGTGCGACCGGTTTTGAAGCCGGGGATGCGATCGCAGTAGTGCTGCCAATGACGGCCGAATCGGTGGCCATCTATCTCGGCATTATTGCGGCCGGTTGTGTGGTGGTGTCTATCGCTGATAGTTTCGCCGCTCCGCAAATTGCTTCGCGGCTAAATATCGCCCAGGCGAAGGGCCTGTTCACGTATGAGGCTATGGGGCGAGGTGGGAAGCGACTCGACCTTTACTCGCGCATCGTCGAGGCGGCCGCGCCGACGACGATCGTGCTTCCCACTAGTCGCGGTTCCGCTCTAACAGTCGAGCTGCGAGCAGGTGACATTTCGTGGAAGGACTTTCTCGATGCCGCTGACGCGAACGGGAACGCCGAGCGCGAAGGGGCGTTTGTCGCCGCGTCCGACGAGGCGATCAACATTCTCTTTTCGTCCGGCACAACGGGGGACCCTAAGGCGATACCTTGGAGTCACACCACGCCGATCAAGTGCGCTGCCGATGGACTCTTTCATCACGACATTCACGCAGCAGACGTGGTCGCTTGGCCGACCAACTTAGGTTGGATGATGGGGCCGTGGCTGATTTTTGCTTCGCTCATGAATCGAGCCACGATCGCGCTCTATGAAGACGCTCCGGCCGGCGCCGGCTTTGGCCGCTTTGTGCAAGATGCAGGTGTGACGATGTTGGGCGTTGTGCCTACGATCGTCTCTGCGTGGCGCAGTTCCTCCTGTATGGAAGAGTTCGATTGGTCGGCAATTCGTACC
>CAYLRE010000151.1:0-11295 GCA_964385715.1 uncultured Planctomycetaceae bacterium | reverse complement strand
TCAACGCGAACCTACCACGTTTCGGAGATACTTCAAGCAAAAAACAAACGGGCCGCTGGCAATTCGCATTCGCGCACGCTATCGTCCCTGGTTATGATGGGGGTGCGGTTGGTTGCCTTGGGGAGGATCACCCGTTCGCTCTTCCCCCCTGCTCTACTTGGATAACGCCTTCCCTTACCATTAGGACACAGCCGTATGACAACCAAGGCGAACAGTGATCGAGCGTTGCGAGCACTCGTCGGAACGGGGATGTTCGTGATCATTGTCGCGGGAATGCGAGCTGCTCAGTCGCTGATCGTACCGGTGCTGATGGCAGGATTCTTGGCGATCATCTGTTGGCCGCCGCTGAAATGGCTACAAGAACGCCGCGTGCCGACGGTCGTGGCGTTGTTGATTATCGTCATGGCGATCGCAATCGTTGGCGCCTTGGTCGGCGGGTTGATCGGTACGTCCGTCAACGATTTCGTCGGCCGATTGCCGCAATATGAAAAAGATCTTCGCGAACACCGGGACGCGGCGGTCGAATGGCTGGAAGATAAGGGATTCGAAATTCCCAAGTTGCTCAAAGGGGAGCATGTTGCGATTCCGCCTGTAGCGGTCATCGAACCGGCTGCCGAAACTACCGGTGCAGCTGGCGAGACACCGACACCAACGACGGAAAAGTTAGCCGTGGCGGAGGCAGAAGATCCGCTCGCGGCCACCGTGCAAGGCGAGTCCGCCGTACAGAGTAAACCCGCGGTTCCACGTGAGCCTATTTTCGATCTTGGCTATGCGGTGCGGATGTTCGGGAACGTCGTTGGAACGCTCAATAGTTTCATGAGTAACGCCGTGGTGATCTTGTTGATCATGGTGTTCATGCTGCTCGAAGCGGCAGGGCTCTCGAACAAGATGAAGGCGATTGCCGCTAACGGGGCCCCGGAGGCCGAAGGAACCAACGAGATTGCCGAACGCGTGCGACATTATGTGTCGCTGAAGACGATGATCAGCCTGCTAACCGGAGCGATGATCGTTCTGCTGCTCAAGATCATCGGCGTTGACTACGCGGTAATGTGGGGGATGTTGGCGTTCTTCTTCAATTTCGTACCCAACATCGGCTCGTTCATTGCCGCCGTGCCTGCCGTTCTGTTTGCCCTGCTGGATGTAGGTGGCGCTGCCGCTATTTGGACAAGTATCGGCTTCTTGGTAGTCAACCTCGTGATTGGCAACGTGGTGGAACCGCGAATGTTGGGGCGAGGACTGGGGCTCTCGACACTGGTCGTTTTCTTATCCTTGGTCTTCTGGGGCTGGGTGCTCGGTTACATCGGCATGTTGCTATCGGTGCCGCTGACGATGATCGCCAAGATCGTGCTGGATGCCTCACCGGAGACTCGCTGGCTTGCCATATTGCTCAGCTCCGATGTGTCGCCCGACGCTGACGGCGCGAAGAGTGTTTCTGCGGTTTCTTGATGGGAATCGCTGGTAGCCCGGCCTCTTGGAACAGCTGCGGATCGCGTAAGTACGTGAAGAAACGGAATTTGCGACACCCAAATAATCCTCTTCTTGCAGGATTCGCCCCTGCTTTCATCGCGTTTCTGGAAGATTTTGAAATATTCCAGATTTTCTCGCAATAATTTGGCGGTCCAAGCGTCAATACAGTATACCGGGGGGAGAGAAGTGAGACTGTCGGCTCCGCACCAACGGTGCTCGGCGGCGGCCCCATTCTTTTCCCGCGGTGAACCTGATCTATGCAATCGGCGTCATTTAATGATTGCCGTATTTGAGATCAGGTCAGCGAGTCGGGAGAAGATGAACCGCGTCGGAAGGGATTTCGACACTCCAACGACGCGTCAAACTTCGGGGTACAACCCGCAGTGCGACACGGGCGCGGCTGGGGCAGGCCCCGCATGACCAGGGCTCCTTCGGGAGGCCGTTCGTGCGAGGCGCCGCGTACCCGCACCGCTGACTCTACTCAGCGGTGGGGCAGCTTGGCGTTTGCGCACTAGCATCTGAAATTTCTGTCGACGCAACTGACGCGCCCTTGGTTACCTCGCCAGCATCGGTCGGCGGGCAACCGTTTTCGATCGGCCGTTCTTCATTCTCGTTTCACCGAGTATTCGCTGCGCTTTGGCGAGATTGTTTACTTTGATTACCGCGCAGCTCTGGCCCTGGCCACCTCGCTGGGAGCAGGAGCCGTACGCATAGTCGACATTCAGGTGTTCGCCGGCGAGTCGTTCGCAGATGTGGCGAAATGAACCGTTGCGGGCAGAAATGTCGACCACCAACACGGCGGCGACCTCGTATTTGACGCTGAGTGAGTCCAATGCGCTTTCCGCGAGTGCCGGATCGTCGGGGACGAACCGTAGCGTGCTACGATCGCCCGCGTCCATGACAGACAGAGCAATTAAATCGACCTTTTCCTTGCCCAATGCTAATAGCACCGATGAGAGTCGACCTGGCTTATTGACCAAACGCACGGAAAACTGCTTGGCTGTCTGCATAGAAAGATCCTCCAAAGGCGAGAGAAAAAAGAACAAACGCCGTGATCGCGAGGTTGAGTTTGCGGAGCCAAGAGTTCGACCGCGGAAAGCTGGACCCACAGACACCGCTGGCCGCATCGGCCGCCCGATTCGATTCCTCGTGCGCCCAATCGGCGCGAGAATCGAAGGTTGCAAGTTGAAGAAGGGGCAACCCGTGTCGCATCGTTGTGGATCCGTGCTGGTTACTATGGCGAACGCTTAGCAAACCCGCTGACAGTCATGCTACCGCGCCGGTAGCCGCTGTCAAACGATTCACGGTCGCATGCTCCCATTCACGGCGCTAAATATGTTGTATTTCGGATTACCTAACTTCCCAGCTTGTGCAGGTTTGCGTCGGCTGTTTGGTTTCTTGGAGAACAAAACCGATGAAAACGAAAATTGTCCGGAGTTGAGAGTCTCGGTGCGTCACCAAGAAAAAGAACGCCTACAATTGGGCGTGTCGGACGGGGCAATTAAAGGGGCACAATTAGCACAATTAAAGGAACGCAAATAAAGGATGCGAACTTCGCATTCTTGAGGCCAATTTTCTGGGAACGATTGGCTTGCTCGGCGCGTCGAAAGGAATACGCGGCCGTTCCATGTCCAAATCGATCGCAGCCGTCGAAAGGGACGCTAGTCAATAGAATCGTGCCGCGTTCACGAAACATCCAATCGCCGCGGGTAGGAGAGGAGTTCGACATGCGTCGCCACAATTTTCGGTCTGCGTTTCTTCTGACGCTCACGGTGCTCGTACTGATCGGCGTCTCGTTCGCAGCGTCCTCTTCGTACGCCCAAGGGCTTCTGGTCAATGTTAACGACAACGAAAGTGTTCGCCTGCCGCGACCGCCAGGAATCTGGCCACCGCATCCGGGGCCTCGTCCCCGTCCGATTCCCCCGAGTAGTTACAAGATCAAGCAGCTATCGGTCCAAGCGAAGCTTGTTGATCAGATCGCCCAGGTCGAGGTGTCGCAGTCGTTCGTCAACACCGGCAGCCGCCAGATGGAGGTCTGCTTTGTCTTTCCACTGCCCTACGATGGAGCCATCGACCGACTCACACTGCTGGTCGACGGTCGCGAGTACGAGGCGAAGCTGTTGCCGGCCGACGAAGCCCGCCGCACCTACGAAAACATCGTTCGCAAGAACAAGGATCCGGCACTGCTCGAATGGCTCGGCCGCGGCATGTTCAAGACGAGCGTCTTTCCTGTGCCCCCGGGAGCGGAACGAACCGTTAGCCTCCGCTACTCGCAGCTCTGTCGACGAAGTGACGGGCTGACCGACTTTACGTTTCCATTGGCGACCGCGAAGTACACCAGTCGCCCGGTCGAGTCGGTCGACTTCCGGCTCACCATCTCCAGCAACGACAAAATTAAGAACGTCTACAGTCCCACGCACAACGTCGAGATCAAACGACCCAACGACGAGCATGCCACTGTTACCTATTCGGCCAAGAACGTCGTTCCTAGCAGCGACTTTCGATTGCTGTTCGACGTGGGGCGTGACAAGGTCGGTGCCAAGGTCATCAGCTATCGGCCGACCGGCGGCGAAGACGGTTATTTCTTGTTGTTGGCTAGTCCCGAGATCGCTTCGCCCGCCGCGGATCGCCCCGCCAAGACCGTCGTCTTCGTGGTCGATCGAAGCGGCAGCATGGGCGGAAAGAAGATCGAGCAGGCCCGCGGGGCTCTAAAGTCGGTGCTCAACAATCTTCGCGAGGGCGATACGTTTAATATTGTCGCCTACGATAGCGAAGTGGAGAGTTTTCGCCCGGAGCTACAGCGGTTCGACGAGACGAGCCGCGCGGCCGCGGTTGGCTTTGTGGAAGGGATCTATGCCGGCGGCAGTACGAACATCGACGGTGCCCTGAAGGCCGCGCTCGGCATGATCCAGGATAGCAACCGCCCTAGTTATGTGATTTTCTTGACCGATGGCCTACCCACGGTTGGTGAGCGGAATGAAATGAAAATTGCCGCTGCGGCCCACGAAGCGAATCTTGCTGGCGCCCGTGTGTTCAGCTTTGGCGTTGGCTACGACGTAAATAGTCGACTGCTCGATCGACTCAGTGCGGCCGAGCGTGGCAAGAGTTTCTTCGTCCGGCCCGACGAAGATATCGAGGACCGCGTCAATCAGATGTATTCCAAGATCTCGGCGCCAGTGATGACCGACGTGAACATCACGTTCGATCTCGAAGGTCTGAATCCGGAAGACGGCAAGGCGGTTAATCGTGTCTATCCGGCCACCGGCTACGATCTCTTCGCCGGTGATCAACTCGTCGTGGTCGGTCGCTATCGCAAGCCGGGCGTGGCCAAGGTGGTCGTTACCGGCAAGGTCGGTGACGCTCAGCAGCGGTTCGACTTTCCTGCCAATTTCGTCGAGGCATCGACCGACCAGAGTTATGCCTTTGTCGAGAAGCTGTGGGCGATGCGACGTATTGGCGAGATCATCGACGAGATCGACCTCCAAGGTAAGAACGACGAATTGATCAAGGAACTGATTGCCCTCTCCACGGCGCACGGAATTCTAACGCCCTATACGTCGTTCTTGGCAGACGAGAACAGTCAGTGGCGAGATGTCGACGGCAATGTCGGTCGCACCGCCCAGCAACTCGAGGGCCTTCGCAGGACGGATGGTCGGAGTGCCTTCCGGCAGCGGCGTGCCAAGAAGAACTTGAAGAGTGCCAAGAGTGCTCAGGCCGATTCGAGTGCCGCTGCTCCGGCGCCTCCCAACTCGAGAAATCTAGCCCCGGGTTCGGCGCCCCGTCGTTACAACCCCGGTGGTGCTGACTTTGACGCGGCCGAGGAGGCAGATGCCCTCCCGCCGGCGGTGGTTAACGTCGGAGCCAAGACCTTCTACCGCCGCGATGGCCGGCTCGTTGATGCTGAAGTCACCGCCGAGCAAGAAAAGAAGGCCAAGAAAATCGCCCGCTTTAGTGCCGAGCATTTTGAGCTGGCCAAGAAGCATGGCGATGAAGCGTCCAAGTATCTGGCCCTGGAAGGTACCGTGGTGGTGAAACTCGGGGATGAGGTTTACTTGATTGAGTAGGAGGGGGCTTGCTCAATTAAGAGCCGGTTCAGAGCGATGGTCCGCTGGCTTAGTCGCGGATCACACATAGGATGCGCCGGAATTACCTTCTCCAAGGGCTGCTTCTCTCTCCGCAATCAGCTAGATTGAAAGCAGAGGGAACGGCTGACGGGTGCTGCTTGCACAGGCGGGTGCGGGTTAGACGCCGCGCACGTGCCAGCAGGGCCGTGCGATCGTTCTCCTCGGTCGATTCCATCCTTCATTCGAGGAAAGGTGGTGCGTCATGTCTCTTCGCCCCCGCCCGTTGTGCTACACCCATCCTGTCAGCGTTCTCCTCGTAATTATTGGTGCTTCGTGCTTGCTGTGGCCGGTGTTGCCGCCTGTCGCCGAAGCCCAGCCGCCCAATCAGCAGCAAATTCAACGTCAGCGACAATTGCAAATTCAAAGACAACGCCAGCAACAACAATTGCAGCAGCGTCAACAACAACGCCAGCAGCCGCCCCCGACGCCGGAGGATTGGTTCCGCCTATTCCTCGCCCCGCAAGACGGCGACGACTACGACCGAGGTGGCGACTACCGAAACTACGATCCGCCAGCTGCCGATGCGCCGCCCCGTCGCCGCGTTCCCTCGGCCACGCAGGTCGCTCAGATGTCGCGCGATGCCCAGCGGACGCTGCTTCGTCAGGCACTTCAGGCACTCGATGATCAGCTCACGCCGATGGAAGTTGGCGCTGGCTGGAAGCGATACCTGCAAACCGAAAAACTCGGCTACCACCTTTGGAATGGTCGCGGCACGGACCTGACGCCGTCCGCCCGTGTGAAGTTGCAGCAGATCGCCGAACGTTTCGGCTCGGTCGCCAGTAGCGACCAGTACAGTTTCTTGCGGAACGCCTGGGGCTTTCAAACCATTCACGCGGCCCTCGGCGAGTACGCGATGAGCGGCGTCGATCGCTCACGCCGCAAGGTGCAAGGTTCGCTCGCCCCGTTCAAGAGTGCGCTGGGTCGTACCAGCACGGGCGATAGCTGGAATAAGTTCCTGAAAGTCGCCGACGTAACCCGCATCGCGCAAGGCCGAGGAGGCGTCGCTCCAAATGATATGGATTTACTCCGCGAAATTGCGAAGCGGTTCGACCAGGCGTCCGATGCCGAAGAATACCCAGTGCTCAACCGTATGCGAGGTTTCTCGGCCACGCGAGAGCATGTGAATCAGTTGTTGCAGCAGGCCGATCAACAGTACGCCAATCGCGAAGAGTGGGCTCGCAGTGAACTCGGTTATCTGGTGCTTGACTTAGAAGCTCTTAAGAAGGGCTGCCACGACGAGGCAGAGGCGATGGAGACGCTCGTCATGGCGCCACAAGACTCAAGCGTGGTCGATAAGACTCGTCAGATGATCGAAGCAATCAAGCGAGACAACGCCAAGCGGCACCGCGAAGCGGCCGATCGGATCCTGCGTCTGTTCGACCACCAGCAGCGCAAGTCGGAGGTTATGGAGTCGCTGGTGCTCGATGTCGCGTCGATGAAGAAGGAACTCGAGGCGGCGGAGACGCTGGTACTCGCTCCTGAAAACTCCGATGGTCGCCGACGGGCGGCCGACATGTTGCGTTCGATCATCTTGGAGCAGGAAAAGGACCGGCAGGACCGCAAACGCCGCATCGAAGGGACGATCGCCGCCGTACTCGAGGAGAACGCGGCCAGCGGAGAAGCGGGCATTATGCAGCTTGGCCCCACCGTCATGGCCCCGGATAACAAAGGCTGGAACGCTGACAAGGATAATTGCGAGGAGCCGAAGTTCTATCTGATGCCGCTGCCGGTCGAGGATAAGGACGAACCGGAGTACTATCTCCACCCGCTCCCTGTCGAGAAAGACGAGCCGAAGTATTATCTGCACCCACTTCCGGTTGAAGAAGAAAAGAAGAAAAAAAAGAAGAGGCCGAAGTACTTCCTGTTCCCGCTGCCGGGCGGTGATCATGACTCCGAGGCAGAAGAAGTGGAGGTCCTGCCTCTGGGGGATGACGAAGGAGAGACCGAAGAGGCGACCGTCTTGCCGCCGGAAGAGCGAGTATTGCCACTCGAAGACGAAGCCGGCGAGGCCGAGGTGCTGCCGCTCGACGATGATGACAAAACGGAAGAGGCGGAAGATACGAAAGTGCTACCGCTCGAGGAAGAAGAGTCTGAGGATGGCGAGCCCCAGGAGAATGACGAAGCCGCCGCGAAGTAAGCGACTTCGGGCTTGCTTGTTCCTGATTCATTATGCCGCAGGATTCAGACGAGCGAACGTCGTGTCGTTCAGGCTGTCTTGTACCAGTCTGACAAATTGCAGCAGCGCTAACGGGGTGATCTCGTCCGCTGGACCTGTTGCACGTTGACCACGGTCCAGGTTGTCCTTCTTTACGTGGTGATGTGTCGCCGTGCTTGGCGGATCTGCTTGCAGAGATGCTCAACCGGTTTTCTGGACCTATCGTGCGTTGACCACGGTCCAGCTTCTGGTGCGCTGTTGCGATGACAAGGCGTGGTTGTCCGGTTTTCTTGCATCCGCGAAGGCCTCCTGGGATGCGGTATGCCGCGTGTGTAACTGGCGTTGATTATGCGGGTTGCGCGTATCCGCTAAGCGGACTCGCGGCGAGGTGCGACCTTATCTGCCCGGGTTCTGTGGCATGTCGTTCGTCGACTTGTGTTGAGTTAGTGCGGCTGCGGTTGCACTTTCTCTCAAAAAGAAAAATCTGAAAAAACGATAGCAATGCAGTTTCGCTATCGCTGGTGCAAGTAGCGAGCAAAACTCCTATGACGTCTGCGGCTAAGCGCAACTAGGACGGCATTTTTGTCTGTTCGCCGATGACGCGCACATTGCCTGTCTTTACGGATGCCTAGGGTGCGCGCTGTTTTCGGGATGTTGACATCGCCCTTTCTTCTGGTACCAACGAAGCATGGGCAAGGCAGTGCGGGCGGCCAGTATGGCTTGAACACCGCTGCATCAGTCAGTGGCGACTGCCTCCTGGGCTTGGGCAATTCTTTAGGGCGAATTTCTAAAGAGGCCTCAGAGGTTTTTTCTTTAACCTATTTGAGGAGAGTTTATCGTGCGAAAACCAATTAGCTCTTGGAAAAACACAATGACGAAGTTGGGCGTCCGAAGGAAGAAACGTTCTGTTTCGGACCGCAAACGAAAGCAATCGAATTCCGTCTCCTTCGAGACGTTAGAACCGCGACAGCTGTTGGCGCTGACGTACGAAATCGCACCCGTCGTCGACTGGGCGGGAACTGGCGAGGCCGATACCGGCCTGGTTGCCAACTGGCGATTGACCGAAAGTAGCGGCGATGCGACCGACTCTACCGGGCACGGATATACGTTGACCGAGAGCGGAGGCGTGGCGAGCTACGACGGTATCCAGGGCGGTGCTCGCGAGTTTGAAGGTAATGACTCGAGCAATAGTGACTGGTTCTCGATCTCGCCGACCGTCCCCTCTGGTGATGACAATCCCTTCTCAATCGTAACGCACGGTAACTCGGTCTTTGGCTGGTTCAGATGGGAAGACTTGGGCACCAACGGCACAGGTGAGGACGCACGGGACGAAAACTACAAGGTCCTGGCAGCCAAGTCCGAAACTTCCTCTGCCTATCAGTCGGGAGATGAATGGGTGTTGGTCGCCATGCATGAAAGCATTACGTCCAGCGGTGAGCCGACGATTGCGTTGATGAACTACGACCCGGTCAACGACACCCAGCAGGTTGTCTCTGACGATTCGGTCGACTTCACAGACGATGAATGGCACTTCGTTGCCGCCGGTTACGACGACGCGACCGACAAGACGTGGGTTAGCATCGACGGTGGAGCAAAGGTGTGGAGTTCGTCGACAACCAACAATCCGACGGAGGGTTCCACCGACTTCTCGCTCGGTGCCCATAGCGGAACGACCGGAGCCTTCTATGAGAAGAATACGTACACGGCGTATTCCGGGCAGCTCGACGAGTGGGGACTCTACAAGGGCATGCTGTCAGATGATCAGATCGATTACCTGTACAACATGCAGACCGTCAACTCCACCGACGACGATAACACCAGCAATACCGCTGCCGGTGAGGTGACGTTGCGTTCGGCCATCGAAGATGCCAACGCGGCGACCGGAATCGAAACCGAGATTCGTTTCGACATCGATACGAGCGACTCAGGGCACAGCGGTGGCATTTGGACGATCGACCCCGCATCCGCACTGCCGACGATTTCGGAGTCGGTCATCGTCGCAGCGAATACCCAGCCGGCCTACGCTGGCTCGCCCGTTATCGAGCTGGATGGTACGAGCACGACTTCCGTCGATGGTTTCAAGGTCACCGCTGACGAAGTTGCGATTCGTGGTTTCACGATCAATAACTTCGATAAGGCCGGAATCTTCTTGAGTACGAGCGACGACAACGAAATTCAGGGTAACTACATCGGTACCAATACCGCTGGTACGGCCGCCGAGAAGAATGGTGAGTCTGGAATTCGTGTCGAAGGTTCGGACAACGTGATCGGTGTCTCGGACGACAACGGTGGTACGGAAGATGAAGAAGGCAACCTGATCTCCGGAAACGGCGACCACGGTATCTACATCGTATCGGGCACGGGCAATGTCGTGGCCGGTAACTACATCGGTACCAACGCGGCCGGCACGGCATACATCGACAACGAAGATGACGCCATCCTGGTCGAGAGTAACAGCAACCGCATCGGTACCGACGGTGACGGCGAAGATGATGACCTAGAGCGAAACGTCATCGTCGATCACCTGGAGTACAACGTCCATATCGACGGTGGTGACTCCAACACGGTGGCCGGTAACTACATCGGTACGAACGCTGCTGGTACGGCCGCACTTGGCTACTCCGACGCGGGTGTTTACCTGGTCGGTGGAGCCTCGTCGAACATCATCGGTACCGACGGTAGTGGTGCCAACGATGCCAACGAGCGAAACATCCTCTCCGGTGGTAACCTGGTCGGTGTCCACATTTCCGGAACGGGAAGCGAACTGAATCAGGTGGCCGGTAACTACATCGGTACCGACAAGAATGGCACGAGTGCTGTCGGAAACGCCTTCTATGGTATTCGCACCAACTTGGGCGCCGAAGATAACATCATCGGCACCGACGGAGACGGCTCGAACGATGCCAACGAGCGGAACGTGATCTCCGGTAACGTCACCTATGGCCTTAGCCTCGAGTCGGACTCGAACGTTGTGGCCGGTAACTACATCGGTACCAACGCCGCTGGTACCGCCGCCTTGAAGAATCTCTGGTCCGGTATCTACGTTTCTGGTTCAAGCAACGTGATTGGTGTCACCGACGATAGCAGTGGTGGTGAGGCCAACGAAGGCAACCTGATCTCCGGTAACGGCGATCACGGTATCCACATGTTCTCGGGTACGGGCAACGTCGTGGCCGGTAACTACATCGGTACGGACGCAGCTGGCACGTCGTACATCGACAACGAGGACGACGCTCTCTTGATCGAGAGTAACAGCAACCGCATCGGTACCGACGGTGACGGCAACAGTGACGCCGATGAACGCAATGTCATCGTCGATCACTTGGAGTACAACGTCCACATCGACGGTGGTGACTCCAATACGGTTGCCGGCAACTACATCGGTACCAATGCCGCTGGTACGGCCGCGCTCGGTCTATCGGATGCCGGTGTCTACCTGGTCGGTGGCGCTTCGTCGAACATCATTGGTACCGACGGTAGTGGTGCGAATGATGCCAACGAGCCAAACATCCTCTCCGGTGGTAACCTGATCGGTGTCCAGATCTCGGG
>CAYLRE010000150.1:0-11301 GCA_964385715.1 uncultured Planctomycetaceae bacterium | reverse complement strand
GGTCGCCTCGACGACGGCGCCCTCGTACTTCTTTGTGAAGTCCTGAATGTCCTTCTTGGTCGAATCGCGATCGTCTTCGGAGAGTTCCTTGCTCTTCTCGGCGGCGTCGCACTCCTTATTGCCGTCGCGACGAATGTTGCGAATCGAAACCTTGGCTTCTTCGCCAAGCTCCTTGATTCGCGAGACCATCTTGCGTCGCACGTCGGTGGAAAGCGGCGGAATGTTGATGCGAATCAAACGCCCATCGCTCTGCGGATTGAAACCGAGATCGGCGGCCAGAATCGCCTTCTCGATATCCTTGATCACACTCGGATCGAAGGGACGAATGACGATCTGCGTCGGCTCAGGAGCTCCTACCGAAGCGAGCTGCTTGAGCGGCGTCTGCGATCCGTATACTTCGACTCGCAACGAATCGACCAATCCAGGGTTGGCTCGTCCCGTACGGATACCGGCCAGGTTCGACTTCAAAACATCGACCGCCTTCTCCATCCGCTCTTCGACATCGAAAAGAATTTCTTCAGCATTCATGCTTCGCGTTCCCTTGCGCTTCGTTGTTGATGCAAAGAATCAGTTCGTCCAACCGCTCTCAGTTGCGGAATCCGTTACTCAGGCTGCCCCGCCAGCAGTTCATCACTACCGACCAAAGTGCCAACCTTCTCGCCCCGCACCGCCCGTTCGATGTTGCCGTCCTTCTTGTAGTTGAACACCAGGATCGGCATGTTGTGCTCCATGCACTGAGCGATCGCGGTCGAATCCATGACGCGAAGATTCTGCTCACGAACCGCCTGATAGGACAGCTGCGGGTAGAGCACCGCGTGTGGATTCTTCTCCGGATCGTCGCTGAACACTCCGTCGACACGGGTCGCTTTCAGGAGCACGTCGGCATCGAGTTCCAAGGCCCGCTGGGCAGCTGCCGTGTCGGTCGTCACAAAAGGACTTCCAGTACCGGCGGCCAAGATCACGATGCGGTTCTTTTCCAAGTGCCGGCGAGCACGACGTCGAATGTACGGCTCGGCGACACCGTCCATGCGAATTGCCGTAAGCAGACGTGTCTCGCAACCATGCGCTTCGAGAGCGTCCTGCAGCGCCAGTCCGTTGATAACGGTCGCCAGCATTCCCATGTAATGGGCCGTGGCTTCTTGAATCGCGGCATTGCCCGCCTTGAACTGACCGCCACGGAGGATGTTGCCACCTCCGATCACAATCGCGATTTGCACACCTTGCTGCGCGGCCTTGATGGTCTGCAGCGCAATGTGGCTGACCTCCTGCATGCTAATGCCGCGTTCCCCAGCGGGGCAAAAGCTCTCGCCGGAGAGCTTCAGCACCACGCGCTGAAAACGAAGCGGCACAACAGACGACTCGGACTCAGACATGGTCGCTCCTTTGACTACTCGTCGGCTAACCGCGGTCGATGGACAATCGAGAGTGGACTAGGTGCCCAACTCCCAACGTTCGAATCGCACCAGCTTCATGCCCGCTTCTTCGGCGAACTGAGCGACGGTCTTCTCTTCGTCCTTGACGAACTTCTGATCGGCCAAGACGTTCTTCTCGTAAAACTTTTGCATACGGCCTTCGATCATCTTCTCAATGATGTTCTCCGGCTTGCCCTCCTTACGGGCGAGATCCTTCTGTAGCTCGATCTCGTTGGCCACCATTTCCTGGTCGAGGGCCTCTTTCGTAACGGCCGAGGCGGTGCTGGCGATGATGTGCATGCAAACGTCCTTGGCTGCGTCGGCGTTTCCGCCTTCGACTTCCAAGAGAGCCGCCAGCGGCTTGCCGGCGTGGTGAGCGTAAACGCCACAGGGACCATTGAAGCGAACCAAGCGTCCGATGTTGAAGACTTCGCGAATGCGATTGAAGAGGTCGTCCTTCTGATCGCCCAAGGTCATGCCATCCTTGCTCGGCGACGGCTGGGCGAGCAACTCTTCCGCCGTAGCGGCACCGGGACCTGTCGCCAGCTGCTGGGCCAAGTCGTTGGCCAGCTGAATGGTGTCGTCACCCGAGGCTACCGGAGCCGATTCGCACTTCAACTCAACCATAGCGCCGACTCCGGCTTCCAGGTCGGCGTAGATGCCGATGCGGCCGAAATCGGTGTCACGTCCGAGACGCGTCTTTTCGGTCTTCTTACCCTGCTCGCGAAGATGCTCAACAGCGGCTTCGACGTCTCCGTCGGTGGCGGTGAGCGCCTTCTTGCACTCCATCAACGGAAGGCCAGTCTTTTTTCGCAGTTCACCAACTGCTGAAGCTGTTACATTTGCCATCGCTTCTGTTTCTCCTTCGTATCGATCAACTGTGTAATTGTTATCTTGGTAGGGTTCAAAATGATTCGTGATGGTCGCCCGTGAAAGAACGGCACTCAAGCAGTTCGGGCCTTGGCAACGAACGGAACTTGCGTCCGTTGTGCCCCCGGCAGGCAAACCCAACACCACAAATGCCTCAAGCGGTGCCTCTTCGCGACTACCAGGAGCTAAAACTCGCTGCGCAATCCATGCACATAGAGCGTGGTTCGACTCTCTTATCGCCGGTTACGGGCAGCCTTCGCTGACTCCCGCTAGCTAGCCGACGCTTCGGCATCACTGGGCTCGGCTGCGGCAGGCGCACTGGCCGCCTCGTTGATCTCGCCTTCAGCTTCCTGATGCTCGGCCACGGCAGCTTCCGACTTGCCAAGATTCACCGCATTGGAGAGCAGGCTCGCAACCAACTCAATGCTGCGAATGCTATCGTCGTTACCAGGAATCGGCAGATCGACGACATCCGGATCGCAGTCGGTATCAATCAGCGCGACCGTGGTGATACCCAACTTGCGAGCTTCACGAATCGCGTTCTTTTCCTTGTTCGGATCGACAATGAAGATGCACTCGGGCAAGCGGTTGAGCGTGCGAATACCGTTGAGGTTGCGGAACATCTTGCGACGTTCACGGCTCAACGCCGATTGCATCTTCTTCGAGTAGCTACCGATTTCATCACTACCGAAGATCCCTTCCAACTCTTCGAGTCGGCCGAGTCGACTACGAATCGTACGGAAGTTGGTGAGCGTACCACCGAGCCATCGCTCCGTAACAAAGGGCATCCCGCAGTTCACAGCGGCGCGTTCGATCGGATCGGCAGCTTGACGCTTCGTTCCGACGAACAGCACGAGACTTCCCGCGCTGGCGACCTGCTGCAAGTACTTCTGAGCCCGAAAGAGACCGCGAATCGTCTCGCGGACATCGATGATGTGAATCTTCTTTTGACGGCCGTAGATGTAGGGCCGCATCTTGGGGTTCCAACGGCTGGCTCGATGCCCGAAGTGAACTCCCGCTTCAACTAGCTGCTTAACCAATGGTTCCGACACGTAAACACGCTCCTTCCTTTGCCCGTTGGCACACCAACCTGGTTGCCCTACCGGAAATGGCAAAGCGTGGTCGACGTTGGGACAAAGCCAAACTTGATCGGTCTGAAAAAAATGACTCTCCGCAGCGGACCGGGGCACCGCGAATAGTCCGTCAATAGTAGCGTTTGAGGGCACCCTTCGTCAATCGGACAACTGGCGCCTGAATCGGACAACGGGCACCTGGCTAATGGGAAACGGCCCTGTCCAAGGCACATCGACCAGGGAAGCCCCGGCCCGCCAGCCGATGTCGGTGACAATCACATCGAGTGCTCTGGGCGGATGCAAATGTCCGGCCGCTTCACACCCCGATCTGCCCACCACACCCCCTATTCGCATTGATATGAGCCAGAGGTCGCCCCCCAATGCGAATGTCGCATTATCAGCCGCCATTGGGGCATTGTGACCCTTTCTTTGGACAAGCCTGGCCCCTGTCGACCAACACCTTAATCTCCGATCCCCTGCATTATCCCACCAAGAAATAACACTAACCCGTTGATGTAAATGGGGTTTGCTATACAATACAGGTAAGGCTAACAGTTCTTTGGTACGATACTTGCCATCAAACATCAAGCGGTGCCTGTCTGTTATTGGACTGGGCAGGCACGGGAAGAGGGAACCGTTAGTAGAAATTGGGAAATACGTCATTCGACCGCCAATCTGGCCGCCGAATGAGAGGCAAGCGTGTTTCCCAGTCAAGCGAGTAAAGGGGTACCGAGCCAGACGCTGCCATGCGCTCTAAAACGGCATGTCTGGCCAGACTCAGCTGACAACAGAAGGAACAGAAGAAATGTCCGTTCTCCCTGAGGCATCGACCATTTGCGTGGTCGATTCGCAGCCAGAAGACTATGTGTCGATGCTGGCAGATCCTTTGCTGGAGGGCCTGAACCTCCGGTTTTTCCGCACCGCTGGCGCTGCTCTCCGGGCTGCCAGGCGCGATGAACCTAGCCTTTGGTTCATCAATATGGATCTGCCCGATCGCAGCGGTATCGAATTATGCAAAATGCTGCGAAGTCGATTCGATGAAGTACCGATGTATCTGGTACGAAACGAGTACGACGTCGAAGCTGAGCTCGAGGCTCGCAGCTGTGGTGCAACGATGTTTCTCTGCAAACCGGTAGCTAGTCACTGGCTGCAGGGAACAGACACGACCGTGGCAAAGTAGCGTTTTTCGGCGTTTTTTCACGAATTCGAGCGCCCCGGAAGGGGAAGGACTCGCTAGTGAAGCTAACCGCCAAGAGCGCACTACTATGGAGCCTCGTGATCGTGGCCTGCCTGCTTGTGGGGCCTCGTCATGCCGCGATTGTGCTATCTGTGGCTGCTGTCGCGATGGTGGCCGTTCGCTTTAAGTGCTTAAGCCGCCTGGAACGGTGGCTTTCCGACGCGTTCTTTCCCCCTCGCAAACAGCCGCGACGGGGCCATTTCCGCTATTCTCGCGATGCTCGCTCAGCCACCATACACGGCTCACACAAACGCCGTCCTCGCTTGTCCATTCGAGAGTACGCACAGGACTCCCGTCGGGATCAGGTCATCTCGGCCGAGACTCGCATCACTGAGAATGGCCATCGCCAGCAAGAGACTCAGCAGCCCTCTCTGGTGGTCGTGACAATCGACTCTTCGGCCGAGCCGCGCCCGACGCTCATCGATCTGGACAAGAAGGCCGCCTAGGTAGGCTAAAAACCTCCAGCGTCCGGCTGATCATCACCAATTCTTCGCTGGGATTCCGGCCGCCAGACCGGAATTTTGCCCTTAATAAGGCCTTAAAATCAGGGCTGCCACGGCGTATCCGCCAGGCCAAGAAAGACTCTCCCTTGGACTGGTTCACTTCGTCCAGCGGCGTCCCGTCAGATTACGGCCACAAAAAGGAATAATCGACCCTTCAAACCATCGCTGAGCACCGGATCGGATTCCCGCATAGGGGCGAAAACGACCGATTTCAAACGAAAACACCATGCACGGAATAGTATTTTCACAAAGCCCTTCAGAACAACAACTTACGGCAACAACACAGGATTTCATTCCCGCTGACCAATAGATCCTCCAAAAGTAATTGCGGTAAAATGACGCAGAACCATTGCAATCCGCACAGTCTGTTGGCAAGATAAGAGTATTACGAGTTCTATCGTGACTCGAACAACGCACACACAAAACCCTGGAAACGGCACGTGGCGAGGGATAGCTACTGCATGAACGACCCTGCAATGCACATCAACAGCTACGCCATTGACCACATCATTGGCGAGTCCGCTTGGGCTCAACGTATTCGTAAGCGAATTCTTCAGGTTGCCGCCTATGAGTACAACGTGCTGATTTCCGGCCCCAGTGGTACCGGAAAAGAACTCATTGCGCGTGCGATTCATGCTCACAGTTCCAGATCCGATAAGCCCTTGATCCCGGTCGAGTGCGCTACGATTCCCAGCGGCCTGTTCGCAAGCCAGCTGTTTGGGCACGTCAAAGGTGCGTTCACCGGCGCCGATCACGAGGCGGCCGGTTGCTTCCGTGCAGCCGACGGTGGCACGATCTTCCTGGACGAGATCGGCGAGCTCGATCTCGATCTTCAAGCCCAGCTGCTGCGTGTCCTGCAAGAGAAACAAGTGGTTCCGGTCGGCGGACACACGCCGGTTCCGGTCAACGTTCGCGTCGTTGCGGCGACGCACCGCGATCTTCGTCAGGAAGTTCGCGCCGGACGTTTCCGACTCGATCTGTACTATCGACTCAATGTCGTGCGCATGGACTCCAACCCACTCAAGAATCGAGTGGAAGACATCCCGCAGCTCGTCGATCACTTCTTAGCCAAGGTCGCGCTTGAGAACGGCCTTCCGCTGAAACGTCTCTCCGCCGATGCGACGGCCATGCTGCAAGCCTACGAATGGCCCGGCAACGTCCGAGAGCTGCAACACGCTCTGGAACGTGCGGTCGTCTTCAACGAAGGTGATGTGCTCAGCCCCACCGCCTTCGAAGGTGTCTTTGACACCGATCTTGAGCTCGAAGTTCAAGGACATGCGGCCGCGTCCCCGGCTCCCGCGACAGAGGAGACCCCGACCGCCAATACGGCCCTCCCGCTGCCGCTACCGGAACCGACGTTTGACAGCGACGACGAATTTGAACGATGGCCCACCATGGCCGATCTCGAAAAGGCGCACATTGAGCGAACGCTTAAGAAGACGTTCTACAACCAGAGTGCCGCCGCCAATCTTCTAGGCATGGACCGCAAGCAGCTGGCCCGTCGCATCAAGAAGTACGGAATGAAAATTCCGCGTCGCTCGCCAGGCCGCCCGGCTCGCTCCTAGTCCGCACCAAGGGGGCAGTCAGCTCTTCCCGCTTCGACTTCTGCGATTGAAATGCGCGCTCGTCGAAACTAAATCTTGAACAGCTCAGTTGGCGTACGACTGCTAACGGCTACCCAATGACGAGGCCACCGCGACAGGCACCTGCCGTCCTTGAAGTGCCGTTTCGCGAGATTCCTGCCCGTGAGCCGCATCTTTCGGCTCCCCAAGAAAGTGCTCACAACAGGCTTCGCAACCGGCGAGATGAGCCTCCACCTGAGCGTGCCGAGGCGGCGGCAACCGATCGGCAAAGTAGTCGGCAATTACGGCCTGCACTTCTTCACAAGCAATGTCACCCGGCAAGCTAGATCCGAACGGATTCCCAACCGCCACAGCGAGCGCGACGACCAACAGCACTAGCGCCGAACTACCGGCAATTCCGCGACCGATGGTCCTTCGTCTTTGCCTGGTACGAAGTTCGTGAGCGACACCTCGCAGCTGGCCACGCGCGCAGCGGTCCCAGGATTCCTCCTGGCACGCTGGATCGGTTTTATCGCGGTCACTCATATTCGCTTCTCAATCTTCTGCAACGATCTTCTGCAACGATCTTCTGCAACGATCTTCTGCAACGATCTTCTGCAACGACGCCTGCGTCATCGTAGTCTAACCGGCTTCATAGGGCTGCGAGAATCGCAATTCTCTATCTGTCATCATTGCCCGGAATCTTCGTTTCATCTGTAAGCGATATCACACCGGCGCAATTCTTTTTGGTCTTTCGGTCGACGCTCGCGCGGTCAGTGACTTCGCCCAATCAGGCTGCTGCACTCCGTCGGCGAGCCCTTGAAGATCGGTCAGCACAATTCGACGGCGTCCCAACTGCAAACGTCCTTCCGCCTGCAGCTCGCCTAACACCACGGTCACTGTCTCGCGGGTACTACCTATTACGCTCGCCAAGTCCTGGTGCGAAAGTTTGATATCAAGCAGCAGGCCCTCGTCGACGCGTTTCCCGTACTGTTCGGCCAGCTCCAAGAGCAAGTGCGTCAGGCGTTCCCGGTTGGAACGGAAAAGCAGCGATTTGAGGCGGCGTTCGACGGTGCGACGGCGCAAGCCAATGAGCTTGGTGACTCCCAATGACAGATGTCCGTAGGACTCCATTAAATCACCGATCGCGTCGCTGGGGATCAGCACAACGGTCGAATCCTCGATCGCCTCGGCGTAGTCTTCTCGCGGAGAATCAGAAAGAATCGCCAGCTCGCCAAACAACTCTCCGGGGTCGATGAAGGCCAGAATGGCCTGCTTTCCTTCCGCCGTAACGCTGCATATCTTGACGCGACCTCGGGCCAAGAGCAGCACCGCCCCTGAATCATCCGCCGGCAAATAGATCGGGCTGCGGCGGGCGAATTTGCGAGTCCGAGCCCTCGCCTCGAGGCGGTCGAGCTCTTCCGGCGGCAGCCGTTCAAACAGCCGACACTGCTTCAAATACCAGAGTTTTTCAGACATACGTCGCGTCCCGGCGAGAATCGGCCGCCCCAATCGGCGTCTGATTATTCTCTACGGCCACTCGGGACCGATGGTTCGCTCTGCTGAAAGCAGGATCTACTGCGGCCCCACACGAGACAGAGTGCCGCGGCAGCCCAGAAGGGGCCTTGCCGAGTGAAAAACATGCCAAGAGAAAAAGAAGTTACCCGGCCAGGACTTGAACCTGGAATGACGGAATCAAAATCCGTAGTGTTACCGATTACACCACCGGGCAATCCGCTGCCGATTGCAGCAGGACCAATTATCAGGGTCGAGACCGCATTCGACAACCTAGCGCATTCCCTAGGAAAACTGGGAAATCGCGATCAACGGACAAAGCCGCTGAACCAGTAACGGCTGTCACTGGCCCGCTACTTTAGCGTTCTCCCTCTCGATTCACAACGGCGAACGCGATCTGTTCGAGTTCAATGGCCAGATCGACGCCTACATGGCTCACGTGATCAGGCAAGACAATCGTCATGGGGGCAAAGTTCACAATTCCCACCACTTTGGCCGCCACCAGCTGATCGGCGACTTTCTGGGCGGCCGGAGCAGGTACGGCGATCATGCCCATTTTTACGTGCCGCTCACGGACAATGTCGGCCAGCTGCTCGAGAGCGAAAATCTCCACTCCCTCAATTGTGGTGCCAATTTTTTTCGGATCGGTGTCGAATCCGGCAACGATCTGAAATCCCTGATGAGAGAAACCCTTGTAACCGAGCAGGGCCCGTCCAAGGTTTCCAATGCCGACCATGGCCACCGGCCAGTGCCGGTTGGTTCCCAGAATGGTACGAATCGCCTCGATCAGCTCGTCGCAACGATAGCCGACGCCGGGGTAACCGAACTGTCCGAAATAGGCCAAGTCCTTACGAACCTGGGCATCGGTAAAGCCCAGCTTTCGGCCCAACTGGCCTGAAGAGGTCGTCGCGCTTCCTTCTGTCAGCAGGTGCTGCAGTTCGCGAAGGTAGAGACTTAGGCGATTGACGACCGCCTTCGGCACCGCCCCCTCTCCATCCGCACCAGACTTCTTTGGTTCGGCAGGGCTCATCAGCAACCACTCATCTGGCGAAATAGAACGGCTCAAGGTTACGCCGCACGACGTGGCCTGGCCATTCAGCACTTACTCTATTTTAACCCATTGCCAGCGGCAAGAGATTGCCTCCATTCGCCGTCCGACTGCAGGAGATTTAGCAAGGTGGACAGAGTCACCGAAGCTTCCCTTCCCAAGTCAATAGACGCGCATAAGACGACCCCTGCCGCACTGCAGTACGTGCGACAAGGGTCGGGAATATCGGTCGGTCGTAACGCTCGTTTCCGTTGACGTCAGACTCGAATACTCAACTAGTTCGTGTATTCGGTCGCGTGGTCGAGCCAGATACCACCGCTGTTGGTGCTGTAAATCCAGCCGCCAGCGTTGGCCGCCGTAACGTCACCCGAAGCGGCCGCGGCCGTGGTGATCGTCTTCACAGCGTTGGTGCTGTTGAGCGTGTTTTCCGGAATGGCCTGCATGTACGGGCCAAACGGCTGTGTACCGCCAGAAGTCGTGTGGTCGACGTTTGTGGCCTGCGTGAGCAAGCTCAGCGTCGTGGGGAAGTTCCCGTCGTGTTGAGCCTTGTAAAGCTCAATCTGCGAGCGGAGCGTGTTCAGGTTGAACAGCGCGGTATTCGTCTTGGCATCGGCAGTCGCGTCCGTGAATTGCGGCACCACGGTAGCGGCCAGAACGGCCATAATCACGACAACAATCAAGACCTCGATCAATGTGAAAGCGTTACGAGTGCGACTCATGACAATCCAATCCTCTCTTGTCAACGAAACTAAGTAACTTAAACAACCGTCCTTGCGACCGATGTCCGGTGGAACCTTTCCGTTGGCGACCTCTGCCTAATCGCCTGGCTCCATTCAGCTTTCATCAATTGCAGTTCAATTCGCCGGGACGGCTTCTGGTATTAAGACCTGACCGACGCGTTGGAAACAGCGGCCTGCGCAGTCTCCAGGAATATCTAGGTCTTGGTTGACATCAGGTCAAACAATTCTCCAAGAAATCCTCAGCGGCGTTGGACGGTTCTAGACGCCAACTCTCCTAGCGCGACGTCGAAACCGAATTGAGCGTCAGATCCGTTACCGTCCTCATAGCCGTACTTCGGTGTGCGCCCGCTCCAATTCCGTCGCACCACGCTAGACAGGTGCACGATTCATGCAATCAGCAAGACCGACGCAGGCCTCCTGGCCTACGGAATAGTTCACTACACAACAAATTTACCCACTCAAATCAAACGCCTTATCTAAAGCAGGAACCCCATCTTGACGATATATCACGACAAGCGGCGGGTTTTCCGTCACTTTACGTGATCTGCATTATTCGCAGATGAAATGGATGTCTTTGCGTTTTAGGAGATTCAGCTAATCCAGCCAGATTAGATGGACGAACTTACTGCTAAGGGCGGAGCTGTAGCGTCGCCGCTTGGAGTCCGTGGACGAAGGAGACAAACGATGAGAAACCTTTTGGTCATTCCAGTACTTGCGGTTGTACTAACGGCGATGTCCGTTCAGTCAGCCGCGGCATCGTACTGTGGCGCGGCTCGGTTCCGCTGCTGCAAGCCGCGATGCTGTGCAGCAGATTACTGTTGCACCAAGATGCAGTGCCATACGGTCATGAAGACCTGTAAGGAGACTGTATACGAGAAGCAGCAGTACACCTGCTACAAGACGGTCTACAAGCCCGTCTGGGAAACAAAGACGATCGACTGCGTGAAGCATGTACCGGAGACGCGATACCGCGACTGCGAGTACACGGTCAAGAAGCCGGTCTGGGAAACCAAGTACCGCACTTGCAACTACACGGTTTGCAAGCCGGTCTGGGAAACCAAGACGAAGGAAGTTTGCTACACGGTATGCAAGCCGGTCTACGAGACGAAGACCCGCACTTACACCGTCTGCAAGCCCGTCTGGGAAACCCGAACCAAGGACGTTTGCTACACGGTATGCAAGCCGGTCTGGGAAACCAAGACGCGAACGACTTGCTACACGGTATGTAAGCCGGTCTACGAAACGAAGACCCGCACTTACACCGTCTGCAAGCCCGTCTGGGAAACCCGCACCAAGGACGTTTGCTACACGGTATGCAAGCCGGTCTACGAAACGAAGACC
>CAYLRE010000149.1:0-11380 GCA_964385715.1 uncultured Planctomycetaceae bacterium | reverse complement strand
ATTCCCGCCGAAGCGGCCGCGAGCCACGAAGCGAAGGCGCAACATCAAATGCCGCGTTGGCCCCGGCCATGGTCGAATGAACGAGTGCGTCCTCCGAGCGAATGGCACTACCAAGGTCGGCAAACAAAAAGCGGACGGCGACAAGTCCGACGTTGAAGAACAGCAAGACCAACGAAAGCTGGAAGAATACCTGCGACGTACAGGCGTTTGATTTCCAATAGGTGGCGATGTTCGCAGCCAGCAACACCAGCACGGCGAAGCTACCGATCTGACCCGCCGAGACGCTCTTCAGCGGTGACCAGGCAACCGACACCATGCCCCAGATCACGAACAGGCCAAACGGCAACAGAGTCTTCATAACCGCCGACCCACGCAGCGAGCCGAACTGCCGCAGCAACATCACGCTCAGAATCAATAGCGATACGCCGCGGGCGGCAAGTTTTAGTTTCGAGATAATGTCAATGGTGCCGACGCCGTCGGCTCGGTCGGGCATGCTGAACGTAAACAGCACCAGCGCCCACACAACGACAAACAGAATCGTTGGCATCGCGGACCGGGTATCGAATTCGCGCGCGGGCGTACCGCTGTCAGCTACGGAACGAGTGGTGGCGATATCGATCATTGGCTCGCCCCCTGTGCCAGAGCCGACAATGCATCGGCCTGTTCGTCTCGTGAAACTCGCAGGAAGCCAATCACCTGATAACCTGTGGCGATCGCCACAGAAATTAAACTGCCAAGTGCGGCGCCCTCAATGCCCCAGGCAAGAGCGAGCGGCGGCGTGATCAGCGCCGTAATTGCGACACCCCAGACGCCGGCGACACAATTGATCTTCGGTCGTTCCAGAACACAGAGGCCTCCGTCAACCGCGATGCAGAAGGTGGCAACCAACACCGTGCCACAAAGCAACGTCAATAGACCGGTCATATCCTGAGTCGTCTCCGGCTCGAATAATCTCTGCACAATCGTGTCGCCGAACAATGCGACCGGGATACAGGCAACGGCGATTACGACGCCAAGAATGATCGTCACCTTCAAGACAATACGACGCAGTTCGCGCGCACCGGCCTGGTGATATCCTTGTGCCGCGCGGGGCAACAGGATACCGCTGACTGCCATGATGAAGGGATTGAATACCATCACAATCGATGAGTACGCGGTGTAAATGCCGGTCGCCGTAACGCCGACCAACGCGGCCAGGATCCAGTGCAGTGAATATCGTTGAATGACGTCGGTAAGCTGAGCCGCGCAGACCCAGCGTCCGTAACTCCAATGCCGTGCCAACGCACCGAGCGCGCTTCGCCAGCGCAGAGAGAATCTCCCTCGCGCGGCGACGAACCAAATGACGCTTGGTACGCCACAGGCCAATGCAATCACGGCATACGCAGACACCGCCGATAGCTGATCGCGCAGAGCGAGAGCAAGCAGCCCTCCGATCTGAACGGCAGCAACGGCAAAATCCAGTACAAAGGTAGCTCGCACACGGAGCTCGGCCAGCAAGACCTTGCGGACGAAATCTCGCGTTGAATAAAGCGGCAACGCGGCGGCCAAAGCAAAGATGAGTGGTACCGTCCCAGACTCCGCCGCCAGCAACTGAGTACCCAAGGCGGCACCAAGCAGCAGAACCACTCCCACCGTCATAAATAGACCATGTTGAATCAGCACGCTGCCGGCGTAGCGCGTGAGACGGCCACCGCTGAGTCGATGGCTGAATACCGTATAGGGATTGAGAATCAGCGACTGCTGACAGACGCTCAACAGCACCAGAATGCCAAACGCGAGCGCGTAGAGGCCAAGTTCATCGAGCCCGCAATAGCGGCCCACAATGACCGTGGTCACGAAGTTCGTTCCGCTAACGATCGCTTGATCGCCGAGAGCCCAAATGCCTTTTTTTGCAGTAGAACCGAAGAACGCAGAGAATCGTTCGGTGACCTCTGACCAGAGCGCCGAGGCGCCGCGCGGAGTATCGACATTCGTAGGTGCGGTCATCGAACAACGGGCGCCTCAGAGATGCAACGAACAGTCCCGGAAGAGGCACTCGACAGATCGCTTCCGCTGGCTAATAGTCCAGCATCGCAACCGTCGGACTAGCGATTTCGCCGTCCGAGCAAGAATCCGGCCGTCTTCCAGAACAACTGTAAGTCACCCCGGAGAGAAATCGACTTCGCATAGCGAATATCCATTCGCATCCATTCCGCAAACGGGACCGGCGTGGCCCGGTTTTGCACCTGCCAAATGCAGGTTATACCGGGTGTAACGGCAAGACGGCGTCGTTGCCACGGTTCGCACTGAGCCGTTTCGTGGCAAGGGAGCGGTCGCGGACCGACAAACGACATGTCGCCCTTGAGCACGTTCAACAACTGCGGAAGCTCGTCCAAGCTGGCACGACGAAGCCAATGACCGATACGCGTGATCCGCGGATCGTGTTGAATCTTGAACGCCGGCCCGTCCTGTTCATTCAGATGGAGCAGCTCGTCACGCTTGCCCTCTGCGTCAACCACCATCGAGCGGAACTTGTACATCGCGAAGGCGCGGCCACCTCGGCCGGTTCGTTGCTGGGCGAAGAAGACCGGTCCGCGGGAGGTCAGTTTGATCGCGGCCGCGATGAGCAAGAACAGTGGCGAAAGCACGATCAGCCCGCCAATCGCTCCAATCACGTCCATCGACCGCTTCCAGGCCGGCACTGACTCGGCCAACACGCCAGCGATATCGGCATTGGTCACGGTTACCAGCGGTTCACGCGTCTGCGGCTGTTCTTTCCGCTGGCCGATTCCGTTTTGCCGGTCGGACCAGGCTTCGGCTTTGTACTCAAATACTTCAATGGTCGGCTTGGGCATCGATTCCGGAAAACGCGAGATTACGTCCGTCGCCAGCACCCGAGCGCCATGCGACGACGTGTGCGGAGCCAGCAAACCAACCTTATCATTGGCAAGGTAACCAACTTCGTCGATATCGCGAATACGCTCGGCAACGACATTGCCTAACGTATCGGAGTTCTTAGCCAGCGACCGACGGGTCGGAAAGTTGAGCGAGATGAGCGAAAAAACGCCGACGGCTCGATCGGCACGAACTCGCTCGTAGTCGCAGAGCTGGCGAAACTCATCGGCCGCGATTAGCTCACGGCAGACTTGTCGAGGGAACTCACGCCGCCAATGTCGACCACTCTTGGTAGCATGACGACCGGAAGCACGACGATCGGCACCGCGAAGGTCCGATTGCCGGCGTTGGGCATCCGATTGACGAGTCTTCTTTTCTTGTTGTCGTGCGATCATGTTGCGTTCCACTATCTCTTGTCTCTGTCTGTAATCTCTGCCCGACTAAATGTCTTGCCGCTGCTTCTTGCCTCGCCGCGTCTCACATCATTCCGTCGACTAGTGGCTGGCGTTCGACTTTGCGGCCGATCCATCCAGACTCTCCGAAACGAAGCCCAAGGCAATCGCCCCGCCAAATGCGAACATGAAACCAAGCACCAAGGTGAGTCCCTTCTTCGGATTCGATGGTTTTAGTACTAAGCTGGCTGGCTGAATGACACCGATGTTGGTTATCTCGTCGCTTTTGAGCTCGCGATCGATGCGGGCTTGCTCAAGATTCTGCGTGTAGGTCGTGTACTTGCCTTCGAGCAGACGAACTTGTCGCTCCAGTTCCACAATCTGCACCTCCTGCCGATTGAGGTCGGCCAATTCTTTCTGAAGCTGATCGGCTCGACGGGAGAGAGCGGCTCGCTGAGCGGAGAGCGACTTTTCGTTCGCCAACTCCGTCAAAACCACGGCCGACGTCGCCTGCGAACGATCCGGCTTTTCTGAACCGAGAATTCGCTCGGCTCCACGAACCTGTTCGCGAATGGCGACCACTCGCGGGTGATGTTCGGTGTAGTTGGACAACAGCTCCTGCTCCAACGTCTGCAAGTTGTAGAGCTGCTGACGCATGTTGTTCTCGGCGTCGGCCGGAAGACCTTTGACAAACTGCCGAACCACCGGACTGGGCAGCGACTCGAGTCCTTTTTCAAGCTGAGCAATCTTGGCACGAACCGCCGACAGTGCGGTTATGTTGTCAGCCAATTGCTGAGCATTCTCGCCGATCTGCTTCTGAAGCGTGTCGCGTCGACCGTCGACCGAACCGATACCGAACTTGATCTTGGCATCGCGAAGCTGGCTGCTCGCGTCGTCGAGTTCCGCCTTGATTGCGGCAGTTTGTCCTTCAAAGAATTCGTACGAACCAGGCGTGCTGTTTACCCGCAGGTGCTCGTCGCGGAAGACATCGACCAGCGTGGCGACAATCGTCTGCGACTTCTGCGGCGAGTCGGATTCGAATTCAACGCCGATCACGTTCGAGCGCTTGGGCGACCAGATGCTAAGGTTTTTCTTCAATCGGATGATCGCCTTTTCGCGATCGAGCGGCTGAATGTAAGGAGCTCCAAACTGCGTCTCTTCCACCACGCGATCGAGAATCGTGCGACTGTTGACCACTTCCAGAAGCGAGTTGATCTCGGCTTCTCGCGAGGTCTCCACGCCCATTACCTGACCAGTGGTCACGGTAGGATCGAGCGTCACGCTGGCACGGCCGAGTCGCACGAACAACTTGGCGTCGGAGGTGTACTTGCGAGGACAGACGATCAGGCCAACCACGACCAGCGTCATCACGACAGCGAAGAAAACGAACGAACGCCGACGATAACGCCACAGAGTGCCGGCCATATCGCGAATCGATCCGCCGGTGGCTGTCGCATGCGTCGCCGCTGTGTGGTGGCCATTTCCGTTACCGGAAATGTTGGTGTCGCCGTTGCCGTTAGAAATCGCCGTTCGTTGCAAGGTTTCGCTCATGGAAGTCGACCTAAAATGGAATAGCGTGGCGGTTAACGTGGTGTACGAGAGTCACAACAGCGGGAGCGGTCGCGTCGTTGCTGCTCGCTGTTAAGTCCTAGAAGAGTTGGGCGCAGCGAAATTGGAATAGCTTCGCGGCCGAGCGCGCTAAGAAATCTTGACAACCGCGTAGACCGTAACGGCTGTAACGATTATCTGCCCAAATCGACCCCGAAATCGGGCCTTCGGCGGGGTATGAAAGCAGCGAGACGCTGATCAGACGACCGTAATCCGCTACTGAATCGGCGCCATCAACCGGGAAGCCTTGACCGCCAGACGGAACCAGAAACCTCGCCGATGCAGTTCGCCGGCGGTGACCAGGCGACTATTGTCAAAATCCCGGGTGAGCATCTCGTCGACCTCTTTCGCGAACTCGAGATCGGCGACGCAGATCGTTATTTCAAAATTCAGACGAAACGACCGGTTGTCCAAATTGGCGGTACCGACCCCCGCGAAATCGTCATCCACCAGCACGACCTTCTGGTGAAGAAAGCCTGGCTGATAACGGTAGAATTTGACTCCGCCAAGTTCTGACTTCTCGATATAGGAGAAGGAAGAAAGCCAGACGAGCACGTGATCCGCCTTAGCCGGCAACATGACTCGCACATCGACACCACGCAAAGCCGCCAGCTTCAGGGCCGCCATGATGTCGCTATCCGGGACAAAATAGGGACTGGCAATCCAGATCCGCTCTTTGGCTGATTGAATAAAGTGCAAGAATGCCAAGCCACATGATTCCAGCTCGTCCGCCGGACCTGTTGGCAGCACCAGCGCGTTCTGACCCGGATCGGCCACGCGCTCGACATCCCAATCCCCGTCGACGTGCTGACCATTCGACGACCAGAACCAGTCTTCAGCAAAGGCCAACTGAACGCTCGCCACGACCGGCCCTGTCATTACCATGTGCGTGTCTCGCCAAGGACCGAACTTCTCGCTGCGGCCCATGTACTCGTCACCGACATTGAGCCCGCCAACATAGGCGGTGCGCCCATCGATGATGACGATCTTACGGTGGTTTCGAAAATTGAGCTGAAAACGATTTCGCCAGCCGCGGGTCGTTCGAAACGACAACACTTCGGCACCCGCTTCGGTCAGTTCGCGAATGTAGGCGTTCGGCAGGCTGTGCGAACCGACCGCGTCGTAAATCAACAGCACCCGTACGCCTTCACGCGCCTTGGCGATCAGCCGCCGCTTCAGTTCACGCCCCAGGTCGTCGTCATGGATGATAAAAAACTCCACGAAGATGTACTTCTTGGCGGAGTCGATCCCCTCGAAAATCGCGTCGAAAGTTTGCTGACCATCGATCAGCAGGTGGGCCTCGTTCCCACCAACGAAGGGCAACCCAGCAAGTTGCTCCAGAACGATAAAACGGGCTGCGTCACCCTCAAGCGTGGCGCCGAAGTCCCGGCGATACTCCGTTAGCGCCTCCGCCACTTCGCGGTGAACCTGCGACTTTCCCTCGCGGCGAGGCTGCAAGTACCCAAGGAATCGATTTCGACCAAAGATCCAGTAAAGCGGCAATGCCAGAAAGGGAAACAAGATCAGCGGAAAGAACCAGGCGATCGCACCTTGCGCCGTACGAACGGTCATAATCGCGTGGATCGCCGTGATGATCCCCAAGATCTCGAAACCGGAAATGATGAGCGTCAACAACGTCAGGTCGATTTCCATCTTCGGTCTCCTGGTTTGTTCGCGCATGAATACCGCGACTGTGCAATGGCCGCAACGGCGCGTTACGATCGCGCATCGAAATTGCCAGCATTCACCATGATAATGTGGTACGATGTGCTTCTCTAGGAGATTCTTGTCGCCGATCGCCATTTATCGCGAGCATGTCACGTGCCTGAGACCAAGCGACGTTCGCGCATTTTCTTGATCGCCCTGGGCGCATTGGGAATGCTGCTCTGCATCGCGCTGATCGTCGTAATCTGGATCGTGCGCGGCCGCACCGATGAATCGCTCGCCCGAATGTATGGCGGCCTGCAAGAAGTCTACGCAAAGGTGGAATCCCGCATCCAAGAAGCCAACGAAGGGCTTGCCAAGGCGAGACAATCGCTCGATGAACTGAACGACCGGGTTCAGCAGCGGGTGGCCGACCTACAGGATGTGGAAAAGGAGGAGGCGGCCGACATCGATGAGATCGAACGACAGATCCGAGCCCGGCTGGAAAGCCTGCGCGATTGGATCGCGCTGATGCGATCGACCGCGGACATCGTGACCCACCTGCGGGAATCGCTGGATGAGGCCTCACAACGCTTTCAGAACGACAACCCCCAGTCGCCAGAAGACTTGGTCGACTCGGTCCGAGCAATCCAAGAAGACTACGAGGCCGCCGACCAGCTGTTTGCACAAGTACAGCAGTCGCTCGACGAGATTCGCGGCGAAGGCAACCTCGAACAGCGGGCGGCAAGAATCGAAACGATTACGTCCCGCGCCGATGCGGCATTGGCCAAATTCGAGTCGTACGGGCAAAATTGCGAACAGGCCGTGCGGCGCATGATCGACAAATCGGTCGAAAGAGAAAATCGATCCCGTGGCCAGCTGGTGCTGTACGCCGCATTGGCGACCGCGTTTCTCATTTGGATGGCGGCCGGCCAACTCGCGCTGATCTGTCTAGGTCGAAAAGAAAGAGCCAGGCCGAACTAACGTCGGCGCGCATTCGCGTCGATCCAGCTCGTCCCGCAATCGATTCCACTACGGGTTAGCCATCTGCCAGGCATGAATCCGCCGGACTAGCTGAACATCATTGTCGACGTCAATTTTCTCGAGCAAGCTCGTGCGGTGCTTAGAACAAGTCGGCAAGCTGATTTGTAGTTTGCCAGCGATCTGCTTCATCGAATGACCTTCAATCAACAGGCCCATGATCTCACGTTCTCGGGGCGTCAGTCGGGCAATCCTTTCTTCGACATCTCCCACCGGAATCGCCTGTTGTCGATTTCGTGTGTCTTGTTCAATCGCCTTCTGGATTTGCTCGAGCAGATCCTGCTGATTAACCGGCTTTTCCAAGAACGCGAACGCCCCTCCTTCAAAGGCACGCACACACATCGCCACGTCCGCATGCCCGGTAATGACGATGACAGGCAATCCACACTTGTGGGCTGACAGGTTCTCCTGCAGCTCCAAACCACTCATCCCAGGCATGCGCACGTCGAGCACCAGACATCCTGGCGCGGTCGGATCGCAGGACTCCATGAAATCGGTCGCCGAGGCGTAGGTCTCCACGTGCAAATCGATCGATTCGATCAGCCACTTCAGTGCGTCTCGAACACTTTGGTCGTCGTCGACAAGAAACACCGTCGGTTCACGCGACATCACTATCCTCCAATTAATGCACAGGCAGATGGAAATGGATGCTCGCACCATCTCCATTGGAAAGTCCTATCCGAATCTTCCCACGATGGGAATCACGCAACTCTCCGAACTCCTCCGCAATCAGACAACGACTTTCTTCCGTCGGCGCAGCGGAAGATCGGGCAACATTACGTTTGGGTAGCTTTGATGACATTCGCACGCCCTGTCTAGAAACCTGCCTGGTCGGAAATCAGATCGGCGCTAGCGGCGGATACTGCCCCTCATGATAGCGAATCACACGGCTCAAAACACGGCGAAAGGAGGCGCAGAAAGAGTCTTCCTGGCACGATTCGCTTTAGAGATCACAGAAAACGTACAACACCCCACCTAGGCCCCACGAGCGTGCTGCGTCCAATTGATTTCATGTGAGGCCGTGACACCAGGCGAACAAGACGTTAACTCGCTACGAACGATGCGAATTTGTTCCGGTGCGCGGATTCCTAGTTTCACTCGACCTCGGCTTATTGACACCACCGTGATTTCAATCGCCGAACCAATTCTTAGCGACTCGTCTAGCCGTCGGCTGAGTACCAACATCACTTCATCCTCATTCCTGAAGTTGTGATTTGCGCCTCCGAGTAGGGCGAGCGATTCACGAATGCGACGTCTGTCACGAGGACCGGCCGCTCTTGAATTGCTCATTTGCGATCATCCTATGCCGATTTTCGACATATCACATCCGCATTTTTTGTGCTCGGCATGCAACTTTCTTGCATACCAAACCCCTCTTCTTGGTGACATAATTTAAGTCAGGCAACCGGGTTCTGGGCGGCATTCGTTGGCCAACAGGAAGTAGCCAAACGATCGTTAAACGTAGCTTCAGTATCGAGCTGCACGGAACAACTCATGAAGGACCAGCAAATCATTATCGTGACGCGCGATCGCACGTTTCGCGATGCGCTGCGGCGTACCTGCACCGACCAAGGATGCCACGTAGAATCGGCTGGCTCTGTCGCCGATGCTCGCGAATTGTCAACGCGGATGCCCGTATGCGTTGTGATCTCGGACAACACTCTCCATTCTCCCGATGATGGCCTCCAACTCGCCCGCGACATTCGCGGCGACCATCCGGATGTTACCTGTTTCCTCATTGCCGACCACGATAATGGTGAACATGAAGACGCAATGAAGGACGAGGCCTGGATGCGCATCGTGCGCAAACCGATTCGCATGCTGCGGTTTTCCGCGGACATTGTCGATGTTGTCGCGAAGTCGACACTATGAACCAGTCGCGAAGTCGACACCGTAAACCGACGCAACCCAAGTCGCTTAACAGGTGCCCTACCTCCCTCCATTTTTCTCCTTGCCGGAAGCCGTTTTTGGGCGGCAACGGGGGCACTTCGCAGAGTGAGCTATTACGCTCGCTGCGAACTCAAGAAGCCGGCGAATGATATTTTTGTGCATGCCCCTGCCGTAGGGTTGCAATACCATTGTTCGCTGCTGTAGTATCAACTTTTGTCGTGCCGGCTCACGGACTCGCCGGCTCACGGACTCGACTGGCTTCGATTAATTAATTGAGGCGGACCCGTCTTCCCGATTCAGGGACGTAACAATCGGCATCAGCTCCCAAGCCATTCGGCAAATGTGCCTGCGGCTTTTCAGCGGATGAATGGCGGACTCGCGAAAGCGTGTCAGGATCATTCCGATGCGGCAACATCTCCCATGGGTAGCGCCATCAGATCCATGCGCGAGTATTTCTGGTGTTCGCCAGGCATACCGCACCACGACGGGTACATCTTTCGAAGGATTCTTTCTTTCGCCGCTTCCGACCACCTACCCGTTGTCCGCGCGGCCGCTATCGTATTCACGTGACAATCCAAATCGAGAGTAATCGATCACAATTCAAACTATCTCCAATATCGATCGCTAGGGTGAAGCCATGAAACGTATCCTGTTCGTCGCACTCTGCCTGGGATTAACCGGCCTTTGGGCGGCCGACGACGTGCTCGCCCGCCGCGGCGGCGGCGGTGGTCGTGGAGGCGGAGGGCGAGGTGGCGGAGGCTTCTCGCGAGGCAGCGTGTCTCGAGGGCGATCTCCATCGATGAGCCGTTCCCGGCCAAGCCCTTCGCGTTCTCGTCCAAGCTACTCGCGATCGCGACCCAGTTCACGTCCTTCGTCGCGGCCAAGTTCGCGACCGTCACGACCGAGTTCACGACCATCAACACGGCCGTCAACACGGCCTTCGACGAGGCCATCCACGCGACCATCAACGCGACCTGGCTCGCGACCGTCCACGCGGCCCGGCTCGCGACCCTCCACTGGCTATCGCCCCAACCGACGACCCAGCCAGCGAGATCTAAACAACTTTCTAGACATCAATCGACCGTCGACTCGGCCAGGCGCAGGCCGTCCCTCGCAACGACCAAATCGCGGACGTGACATTGCCGCCGGCATCGGAGCCGGAGTCGGCGGCGCCGCCGTGGCCGACTTCCTAAGGAATCGTCCCAGCACCCAACCTGTTCGTCCTGGCGAACGCCCCACCACGCGGCCAGCTCGCCCCGGCGACCGACCGAGTACCCAACCCGTTCGTCCTGGTAGACCAGGCCAGCTGCCGACCCGACCTGGCGACGGTAATCGCCCCAATCGACCCGGTGACGGAAACCGTCCGAATCGCCCAGGGGATGGAAATCGACCTGGGCGTCCAGGCGACGGCGATCGTCCAAACCGTCCCAACCGCCCCGGTGACGGGGATCGTCCAAACCGTCCTGGCGACGGTAACCGCCCCGGACGTCCGGAAAACGGTCGCCCCGAGCGGCCCGACAGACCAGACAGACCCGATCGACCAGACCGACCTGACAGGCCCGACAGACCTGATAGGCCCGATCGACCAGATAGACCCGATCGTCCGAATCGACCTCCGCGTTGGGATTTCTGGAAGAACCATCCGCATTGGGGTCGCTGGGCCTACACGCGTCCCTATCGTTGGGCGACGTGGGGCGCGATCACAAGTTGGTTCCCCTGGGGTTGGGGAAGCCAGCCGATCTACTACGACTATGGATCGAACGTCTACTACGAAGGAGACACGGTCTACTACGGTGACGAGGCCGTCTGCTCTGCGGAAGAATACGCGCAGCAAGCTGCCGACATCGCGGCAGCCGCTCCAGAAGAAGTCCCGGAAGACGCCGAGTGGATGCCGCTTGGTGTGTTTGCGATTGTCCAGGACGGGCAGGATG
>CAYLRE010000148.1:0-11508 GCA_964385715.1 uncultured Planctomycetaceae bacterium | reverse complement strand
ACCGTTGCGTTACCCAGCTTGGAAGCTTGATTCAGGATGCCTTTCATCCTCGCATCGGGAGCAAAGGGGGTCCCCTTCTGAATGCCGATTGATGCGAACAGGCCCCGCAGTTCCGGATCCAGAAATTAGAGTGGCTCCCGATCAATCACGGCGTGGAGCTCTTCGTAAAACTTGTCGGTGGCAGAGTGAACCGTATTGAACTCGGTGCCCGTTCCCTTGATGAACTCCATCTTGGGTGGATCGGCCGCCGTGCTCAGCGGATAGATCTTGATCCCGCTTCGAAACAAATTGCTGGAGTAGTCCGGCTTGCCATCCTTGAGGAATCCACGCAGCAAAACCCAGACCGCGTAGCTGCGTGAACTGGCGAACGTGTAGACGCCCTTGGGAACGAGACCCTCGAAGTCGGCTTCGTCATACCCAGGTGGCAGAATCAGAAATTTACCGCCTTGGCCCTTATGCGGCCCGGGAGGCCCCATATCGACGACATTTCGCGAAAAGGAATCGATCATGATTCCTGGTCCCGTGCCGCCAGGAATCTCCACCACGGTGGGTCCGTCTCGCTTCAAGTCGAGAAACGATGTGAAGTAGACCGTGCCGGCGTTTCCTGTTAGGAACAACGAATTGCTGTCCATCAGACCGTCAAAGATGATGGCTTGATTGGCCTTCTCCTGGCCCATGGCGATGTGCCCGATCCGACCCGCCTCGAAATTCGCCGCGGGCATTCCATTCAAGAACGTCTGCACGCCACGACTAAGATCGAGATTGGCAAACAGCACCTCCGTCGTCTCTTTGGTCGGGATCCCGTCGAAGAATTCAAGGGTGCCGACCTTCGTCTCTACCTTGCTAGGCGTGAGAACATCGGCGGGAATCTTGTTGTTGAATCCCGGAGTTGGCTCCTCGGCAGAAACACTACTCGTGAGCAAGAGAACGACGAGCGGGTAGACCGCGAGCGGAAAGAAAGGCGCACACGCGTGATTTCTCATCGCGGTTTCTCCTTCTCAAGAGGACGAGGAACGAACCAAACGACGACACGCCGATTGCCTGAGGTGCACTTCAAGAGATGAGACATTGCGAAATGTGCACCCGGCAACTGTCACACTACAGCTACTGCCACCGCTGAGCAACCATTTTCAATGCAATTTTCTTTCAGTACTCGGAACGAATATAACGCCGCTGCGGCCCCCTCGTTCGGAGCGTTATGGTGTCACTCTCAAGACGTACGCTTATGAAGACAACGTAACAATCTGGTGCCTGACGGAGTCGCGACAAGACTGTGTCAAACCGGCACACATCAAGCAGTTGCGGATAACTGAGGCTCGCCTGCGGATATCCGCGGCGCTGCCCATCCCGTCGCAGCTAGCTCGCTCCGCTCGCTCGTCGCCTATCTGCTCGATACAATGACGCGGATGAAAACTCTACAGCTATGCTTGCTCGCCCTCGTCGCCGTTGCATTTTCCTTCCTGGGCATTGGATTCTTGCCAACGGACACGGCTCGGGCCGAAGAGACTGCTTCGCATCCCAGTATCACGCAGCCTCCCAACATCATCGTCGTGTTCATCGACGACATGGGCTGGGCCGACCTCTCCTGCTTTGGCAATCAAGATGCCGAGACGCCTCATATCGATTCGCTAGCCAAAGAAGGCATCGCCTTTGAACAGTTCTACGTGAACTCGCCGATCTGCTCGCCGTCGCGAGTAGCTATTACCACCGGTCAGTATCCGCAGCGATGGGGAATCACGTCGTACCTAGCTGCCCGTGACAAGAATCGACAGCGGAACATGGTCAACTGGCTCGCCCCGTCCGCCCCGACCCTGGCCCGCCACTTGAAGGCCGCTGGCTACGCGACTGGTCACTTCGGCAAGTGGCATATGGGTGGTCAACGCGATGTCGACGATGCACCACCAATCTCCGCCTACGGATTTGACGAGTCGCTCACCAACTTCGAAGGCGTGGGTGCCAAGCTGCTGCCGCTCACCATGAAACCGGGCGACACCCAGCCGGGAAGAATTTGGGAGCATGCCGAGCGACTCGGCAAACCGGTCACCTGGATGCAGCGATCCAAAATCACCGGAGGTTTCGTAGACGCCGCCAAGAAGTTCATTAGCCAAGCCCAGGCCGACGACCGACCATTCTACGTCAACGTCTGGCCGGACGACGTACACAGCCCTTTCTTTCCGCCCGTCGACAAGTGGGGCGAAGGCAAGCGAGCGTTGTACCTGGCGGTGCTCGAAGAAATGGACCGCCAACTCGGCACGCTCTTCGACTTGGTGCGCGGCGACGAGAACCTCCGCGACAACACGCTAATCCTAGTCTGCTCCGATAACGGACACGAACCAGGCGCCGGACGCGGCGGCATCTTCAAGGGTTCAAAGGGACAACTCTACGAAGGCGGCATTCGCTCGCCGCTGATCGTGTGGGGCCCAGGCCTCGTGAACCCCGAAGTGGTCGGCACGCGCAACAAAACGTCGGTCATGGCGGCGATCGACCTGGTCCCCTCGCTACTAACAATCGCGAGCGGGAAAGAGTCGCCGCAAACTCCCGACTGGTGCGACGGTGTTGATATGCACGGCGTGCTGCTGGGCAAATCGCAAGCCTCGCGTGAGAAGCCGATCTTCTTCAGCCGGCCACCGCATCGCAAGACATACCAGGAGTTCAAGAACCTGCCCGACCTGGCCGTGCGAGAGGGGAGGTGGAAGTTGCTCTGCGACTTCGACGGCAGCCGCGTACAACTCTACGACATCGTCGCCGACCCCGGCGAAACGAAGAACTTGGCAATCAAATTCCCCCACGAGGCTTCCAGCATGGCCGCCGCAGTGACCGCCTGGTATCAGAAAACGCAAGAGCAAGCGGCGAAGCTCAGCCAGGACGACAGCAGCGAATAGCAGTCGATCACCTGCACCGTCGAACGTCTCCATCCTGTTCATTCTGTCGATAAATGAACAGAAAGCGGCATCAGCGCCGACTCGCCTTCAACCACGTCTCAGCGGGAGCTTCGCCCTCCCAGTAATTGCCGCGTGACGATCTCTATCGCCGCCGCGCGATCAGTCCGAGTCCAACCAACGCGAGTACTGCCATCACGTAAGTGCTCGGCTCCGGAACCGGCGGAATCGAGATCAGGTTGACCAGGTCAAACGGAACCTGCGGACCACCAAGAGTGAGAACGATCGAATTGACTGTCAGCAAGTCTTGCAACCCCGCCAGGTCCAATCCGGTTGGAAAGACGTTACCGAGGCTACGCGTCGTCACGCCCGGTTCGGCAAACGAGGTCGACTCGGAAAGTTCATTGCTCGTGGCGGTCGTGAACGAGCCCAACAGGATCGTGCTGTGATTGCCTGGAATAAAACTGTTCGTCGAGTTCTTCAAGACATAGGAGATCAGCGTATTGCCTTCCCAGTCGATCACGACCTCGCCGGTCGCCGCATCGTAGATCAGATCGGGAATCGCCGGATCGCCATCGCCCGCAGCTCCCAGTACGTCACCGGCCGCATCGGGAGCGGGGTTGAAGTTGGCGAACATCGTTTGGATGTCCAAGTTATCGACATCCCCGTCATTCGTGCCGTTTGTCGTCGCGCCAAGAACGTCGTCATGCACGTCTCCCTCAGCTCGCGTCCTCGGCGTCGTCCAGTTTGTGGTACCAGGGCCGGTGAAGTTCGTGAACGCCGCTTGGATATCCTCCAAGTTCGAGCCATCGCAGTTGGAGTCGCCGAGAGCGCAGGTCACGTACTTGGCCATAAAAACATCGTAATCAGTGCCATCGTAGCCCAGCCAAACGATAGTATCGCCTTCGATCGTTTGCGACGTGTCATTCATGTCATTGTCGGTCAACTGGGTTGTCGTGGTACCGTCGTAAACAAAGATCTCCCAATCGTGGTACCCATCGCCGGTCTCTCCGATCCAGGCGACTTTATCTCCCGAAATTGCCGACCATCTGTCAGGGTAATCGTTGTCAGTCAATTGCGTCGTCGTCGTCCCGTCGTAGTAGAAAATTTCCTCATCGTAGCAGGTGTAACAGTCGTAGCCGGACCAGGAGAGTTTGTCGCCGGAAATGCGCAGCGCCATTTCATCGGTATCATTGAACGTGAGCTGCGTGGTCGTCGTGCCATCGTGGAAAATCACTTCAGCAGTACCGGCGCTAACCGTATCTTGTATCCAGGCCACGTTGTCGCCGTCGATGACGGGATATAGATTCTCCCTATAGTACGCCGAAAGCTGCGAGGTCGTCGTCCCATCGAACATGTAAATGACCGGATCGGCGTACTCCGGGAACGCACTCCAGACCACCTTGCTTCCAGAAATTTTGGGACCGTGCGAGTTACTGATCAGGTTGCCGCTAAAGATCATCGAACTCGACGAACCGTCGTAGAAATGAATCTCTTCATCGCCCGAGGTCGTATCGCGCATCCAGGCGACGTTACCATCGGAGACGCGGGGCGAGTGGTCGTCGTGGTCGTTATCCGTGAGCTGAGTGATCCCAGTACCATCGTAGAGAAAGATTTCCCGGTCATTTCCGTCATCCGCCTGCCAGGAGAGATAGTCACCCGACATTGTCATGTGTTTATCATCGACGTTGTTGTCGGTAATTTGGGTCGTCGACACACCGTCGTACAGGAAGATTTCCCAGTCGTTGCCGTCCCAGCCGCGCCAGGCAATATTGCTACCCGAAATCACGGGGTTCGATTCGGCCAGATCGTTATCGGTCAGCTTGCTGACTTGCCAGGTCGCCGCCTGGGCAACTCCCATGGCGGAAAACAACGCGAGAGTGGTGGTGATTGCCACCAGGAAGAAAGAGCCGGATAGGCGTCGCATGGCCTGCTGCCCCTAATTGATAAGTTGACTGTTGATCTGCCCGCCGGACAATCGAAAACCGGCTGCGAACTGCTGGCTATTGTGCCAAAACGCCAGACAAAAGTCAACTAGATTGTGCGTGCAAATTATCCACATTCTGCGCCAACGAGCACGAGTAGAGGCGCATTATCGCCTGCCCCGAACTATCCCCCGTAGAAACCCTCGGCGGTGAGCCCTGTTCTCTCATTGACAAGTGACACCAGGGCGTCGACTTGTTCGTCATCGAGTGCCGAGACGAAACTCTCGGCCGGCTGGCGAGCGACCGTGTAGATCTGCACCAAAGAAAGTTTCCCACCGGCCGCGGTGATCTCGCCGAGGCGATCGCAAAACGCCTGTTGCTCTTCGCCCGTAGGGCTCTCACCATGAATCCGCATGAACAGCGATTGAATCACCAGCGGGCGAAGCTTGGCCGCCGCCGTGATGTTGTCCAAGATTTGCTGAAACGGAATCGGCGTCCGTTCCACGATCTTGTAATACTTTTCTGTACCGGCATCGAGTTTGGCCCAAATCTCGCCGTCGTTCTCATCGAGCACCGCCAGACCACGTTCTACATGGGGGCGATGGAACATGCTGGCGTTGGTAATCAGCACCATCTTGAGCGGGTCCGCCGCAGCACCGGCCGGCGAAGCCTCCCGCACCTTTGCGTCGAACTCCTGCTTCAGCTCGGCACAGGCCGCCATCAGCTCGTCAAAGTTCTGATACGTCGTCGGCTCGCCGTCGCCACTGAAGGCGATGTCGTTGATTCGCTGCAGTCGCTGGGGCGTATCGCGAAACTTGGGCGTCTTAAAGATGTCACCGCTCGCACACAACTCCAACATGGCCCGTAGCTCGTCGAGCAGATCGTCGGTCTCGACGAACCGAGTTTCGCTCTGCTCGCGCCGATCGACCTGGCAGTAGATGCAATCGAAATTGCAGATCTTGTCGGGGTTGAGATTCACCCCGATCGACAGCCCACCACTGCGGCGGCTAATCACCGGATAGACGAAGCGATTCGCCTCGAAGCGTCGTTCGTGCTGAGCAAAGAGATCGGTCACAGTCTGCTGCCTAACGGTCGCTCGAACTTACCAATAGCCTGCCAGCAGCGGCGTGACTGCTAACCCAACTTCTTGAGCACTGAAAACTCGTCGAGCGTGAGGGTCGTCTCTTCCCCGTCATCCCGCCTGAGCACGATCACGTCGGAGAAGACCTTGTCGTCGATGTTTCGCCGGTGGTGCAGGCCATGACGCCGGCGGTCGATCTTTAGGACCGTGCCGGTGGTGGTCGTCTGCCACGACTTGCTGCTGCCGATCTTCACCTCGTGCGACAATTCGATCCGGTCGCCTGGCTCGAGCGAGGCGAAGACTTTTAGCGTTTCGGCTTGCGTTGATGTGGACACGCGTCTCGGTCTCCGTTGTCATTCCTTCGATCTCGATAGTCAGGCACTGGCAGAGCCAGTGGCACCCGACTGTCCAACACCGCTGGCCTAAACTTCCTTGGAATCGATCCAGGTCATCAAACCACGCAGGTGCTTGCCGATCTGCTCGATCGGATGCTCGCGATCGCGGGCCTTCATCGCCTTGAAGTTTTCGGCGCCGGTCTTATTCTCTTCGATCCACTCGCGGGCGAAGGTACCGTCGCGAATCTCGCCGAGAATCTTCTTCATCTCGGCCTTCGTCTCATCGGTGATCAGGCGCTCGCCGCGGGTGTAATCGCCATACTCGGCCGTATTCGAGATGCTGTAACGCATGTAGTTAAGGCCGCCTTGGTAGAACAGGTCGACGATTAACTTCAACTCGTGCATGCATTCGAAGTAGGCCATCTCCGGCTGATAGCCCGCTTCGACCAGAGTTTCAAAACCGGCTTTAACCAAGGCGCTGACCCCGCCACACAACACGGTTTGCTCGCCGAATAGATCGGTTTCGGTTTCTTCCGCGATCGAGGTCTCGATAACGCCGGCTCGCGCTCCGCCAATTCCCTTGGCATAAGCCAGACCGAGCTGCCGCGTGGTGTCGTCGGCACCGTCGCCGATGGCGATCAAGCAGGGGACCCCACCACCACTGACATACTCACTACGCACCAAGTGACCAGGTCCCTTGGGAGCGACCAACAGCGTGGCAACACCTTCGGGGGCCTTCACTTCGCCGAAGTGAACGTTGAAACCGTGCGAACACATCAGCACGTTGCCAGGCGAAAGGTTGTCACGAATTTGCTCGACATAGATGCCGCCTTGAACTTCATCTGGAAGCAAGATGTTGATCAGGTCGCCCTGGCGAGTCGCCTCGTCGAGCGGGACCGGATCGAAGCCGTGCTCCCTGGCCAGCTCGAAGTTGGCACTACCTGGGCGTTGGCCGACGACGACATTCAAACCGCTGTCACGCAGGTTTTGGGCGTGAGCGTGCCCCTGGCTACCGTAACCCAGGATGGCAATCGTCTTGTCCTTCAACAGCGACAGGTCGGCGTCGTTCTCGTAATAAATCGTAGCAGGCATGTTTCTCGTCTCTTTGCTTGTGACTTGTATATGTATGGTCGGTTGTGATTATTGTTTCGTGCTTGCCGCGGGAGCCTGTGTTTTGGCTCGCTGGCAATCGCTTACTCCGCCTTGCGAATGCCGCCTTTGGCGTCGTCGACTTCTCGCGACACGCCGCGGACCATGGCGATCCGTCCGGTGCGGACCAATTCCAGAATGCCGAAGGGGCGAATCATGTCGATGAAGGCTTCCAGTTTGCTTTCCTGTCCGGAGATTTCGACCATTACCTGATCAGGGGCGACGTCGACAATCCGGCCACGGAAAATGTCGACCAATTCGCGAATCTCGCTCCGCTTGCCGATCGGGGATTTAATCTTCACCAGCATCAGGTCTCGTTCGACGAATTCCTGAGAACTGATGTCGTCCACGCGGACAACGGTCACGATCTTCTGCAGCTGCTTGCGGACTTGCTCAAAAATGGCGTCATCGCCGACCACCACAAAGGTCATCCGCGAAAGGTCCGCATTTTCCGTCTCGCCGACCGCCAGCGAGTCGATATTGTAACCGCGCGAGGCGAGCATTCCCGCGACGTGCGAAAGCACCCCAGGAACGTTCTGAACCAGCGCGGAAAGCACATGCCGCATTTTGAAATAACTCCGCCCAGAAATTCGACAAAAAAGCAAACTTGGATCATATCGACCAGCGGCGATAGGAACAAGTGTCGCGAGATCCCTACCGCCCGCACATTCGTTCAGCGAGCCCCACCCGCTTATGCAGAAAACGCCTAGCGACTTCGCTGGCCCACGGTGAATGGGATCGGCCTCTCAGTGCGCAAACAATGCCGCGTAACCGGTTGAGCCACCCTTGCCTAGATGCTAGCCTGACAAGTTTGGGAAATCGTCAAAATAGCCAGCCGGGCGTGACCAACCGCCAGGCAACGGGCAAACGGCAAGACTTATCGCATGATCGATACGGCGAAGAAAACATCGACCGCCAAGAACGGAGCTGTCACCGACGGCATGATCCGCATTCGCGGTGCGCGCGAACACAATCTGCGGAACATCGATCTCGACATTCCTCGCGACCGGCTCGTCGTTATCACCGGGCCCAGCGGTTGCGGTAAGAGTTCCCTCGCCGTCGACACGCTCTGCGCGGAAGGGCAAAGGCAGTACGTCGAAAGCCTGTCGACCTACGCCCGACAGTTCCTGAACCAGATGCAGCGTCCCGACGTCGACCTGATCGAAGGCCTGCAACCGACCATCGTCATCGACCAGCGGGCGGCCAATCCAAACCCGCGGAGCACGGTCGCCACCGTGACGGAGGTCTACGATTACCTCCGCCTGCTGTACGCACGCCTGGGCCAACCACACTGTTACAAGTGTGGTGCTGCCGTCGCTCAGCAAACGCCGGAACAAATCTGCGAAGCGGTCGGCTCGCTGCCCGAGGGAACACGGGCGATGATCCTGGCCCCCATGGTGCGTGGTCGCAAGGGAGGCCACCAAGATGTGTTCGTGGCGATTCACAAGGCGGGTTTCGTGCGAGCCCGCGTCAACGGTGAGATTTACGACATCGAAGACGTGCCGGAGTTGAACTCCCGCCGTTCGCATCACATCGACGCGGTGATCGACCGCATCGTGATTCGTGAAGGAATTGAATCACGGCTGCGGGAATCGATCGATCTAGCGGTCAGTCACGGCGAAGACATGGTAATCGTCTGCCATCAACCGCCCAGCGAAAAGAGCGCCGCCAGCGCCAAGAAGGCCGCAAAGAAGAAAACGCCGACTAAGAAAAAGGTGGCCAAGAAGACTGCCAAGAAAGCAGCTGAGTCTTCAAGCAGTGACGGCAAGATCGGCGGTGCAAAGTCGGCCGCGTGGGAAGACATTCTTTACAGCACGCAATATGCTTGTGCCAAATGCGGGATCAGTTACGAAGAACTGGAGCCGCGGACGTTCAGCTTCAATAGTCCCTACGGTGCCTGCGAAGAATGTGACGGGCTTGGCCACCGCGTGGAGTTCGATCCCGACCTGATTGTGCCGGACCTGGAACTATCCTTGAACGACGGGGCCGTGGCACCTTGGAAGGGCCTTAGCGGCGCCGCCCTCAAACAGAAGAAGACGGCGATCTCGAAATTTCTCACGGCCAAGAAGTTCGACTGGGACACGCCCCTCGCGAAGCTGCCGCCCAAGACGTTCGAGCAGTTCATCCGCGGCCACGAAACGGCCAGCGGCAAAGGCAACTTCGTCGGCGTCTTGAACCTGCTGGAGAAAGAGTTCGCCACGACGAAACGCGAGGCGAGACAGCAGAAACTGGCCTCCTTCCGCGGCGAGGTACTGTGCGTGGAGTGCGAGGGAGCCCGTCTTCGTGCTGAAGCCCGCAGCGTGACCATCGGCGGCATGCCGATTCATGAAGTCACGGCGATGCCGGTCAATCAGGCGATCGACGTGCTCGACTCGGTCGGTTTCGATGCCGAGGACGAACCGATCTTCATGCCGATCCTCAACGAGATCGTCAATCGCTTGCAGTTCTTGGCCAAGGTCGGCGTGCATTACCTTTCGCTCGACCGCCCGGCGGACACCCTCAGCGGCGGTGAACTACAACGCGTGCGACTGGCGACCGGCATCGGCTCGGGTCTGGTCGGTGTCTGCTACGTGCTCGACGAGCCGTCTATCGGATTGCACCCCCGCGACAATCAACTCTTGATCGAGGCCCTGCGTGATCTACAAGACCTCGGTAACTCCGTGCTCGTCGTCGAACATGACGAGGCGATGATGAACAACAGCGACCACCTCATCGACATGGGCCCCGGCGCCGGGCTGCATGGTGGCGAGATCGTTGCCCAGGGTACGCCCTCCGAGGTGAAAGATTCCGATAAGAGCATCACCGGAAAATATCTCTCCGGTACCATGTCGATTCCGGTCCCGGAAAAGCGACGCCGCGCGGCCAAGACCCGCTCGCTCACGCTACTCGGCGCGACGACCAACAACCTGCAAGACGTCGACGCCATGTTCCCGCTCGGCACACTTACCTGCGTCACCGGCGTGAGTGGTTCCGGCAAGAGTTCGCTCGTCAACGGAACGCTAGTTCGTGCCATGGCCCGCCGACTCACCAGTAGCGGGCCCAAGCCAGGGCCACACCGTGGACTTCGCGGGGCCGCGCAGATCGACAAGATGGTCCCCATCGATCAATCGCCAATCGGTCGTTCGCCCCGCAGCAACCCGGCCACCTACACCGGTGTGTTCGACGAAGTTCGCAAAGTCTTCGCCGGTACGCGTGAGTCGAAGCAACGCGGCTTTGGGGTGAGCCGCTTTAGCTTCAATGTCAGCGGCGGTCGCTGCGAAGCCTGCCAAGGACAGGGCCAGCAGAAGATCGACATGAATTTCCTGCCTGACCTGTACGTCACTTGCAGCGAATGTGGCGGGGCCCGCTTCAACCGGCAGACGCTGCATGTGAAGTATCGCGACATGTCGATCGCCGACGTGCTCGAGCTACGCGTCGAAGACGCTCGCGAGGTGTTCGAGAATTTCACCAGCATCGCCCGCGTGCTGGGCAGCCTATGCGATGTCGGCCTCGGCTACCTGACGCTTGGTCAATCGTCGATCACCCTATCCGGCGGCGAAGCCCAGCGGATCAAACTGGCCACGGAACTGGCTCGCGTCGACACCGGCAACACCCTCTACGTGCTCGACGAACCGACAACAGGGCTGCACTTCGACGACATTCGCAAGCTGCTCGAGGTGCTCAACCGCCTGGTCGACTTGGGCAACACAGTGCTGGTAATCGAACACAACCTGGACGTGATCAAGGCGGCCGACTGGATCGTCGACCTAGGGCCTGAGGGTGGCCTCGACGGCGGACAGATCGTGGCCACCGGCACGCCGGAAGAGATCGCTGCGATCGAAGATAACCACACCGGCCGTGCGCTGCGGGATGTGCTTTAGAAGCGGCCAACCTACTTCTGCCGCTCGGCACGTTCCGCTTTCTTGAATGCGGTCGCAATATTGGCGCTGATATCGGCATGCTGCTGATGAACGACGAAAGCTTGCAAGTTTCTTTGCAGCTTGGCGCGAGGCTCTTCGGTCGGCGACGGGAGGAGATTGGCGTGGACGACCAACTACGAAAAGAGCCCGGCCAGTTGTACCCAGCTAGGCTCAATCGTATTTGTTACTTGTGCGCAGACTAGAACGCTAGATGCCTTCGCCAAGTCCGACGGTCGTTTC
>CAYLRE010000147.1:0-11546 GCA_964385715.1 uncultured Planctomycetaceae bacterium | reverse complement strand
GACTTACGGTAACACGCTAATGGGCCTGGCCTGCAGTCGTCCGGTTACGCCGGCCGACGGGTACACCATCGCCTACTACGCTCCGCAGCCGCGTGCCGTGATCGAGGTGGTCGACTTCGACGACTACGATCAAGTCGTCGGCTACGGCGAAACCGGTCGCGTCAAACTAACGACGCTCACCAAGGAGTTCTTCGTGCCAGGCTTCCTGGAGCGAGACGAAGGCGAACGCGAGCTGCCATACGAAAAATATCCATTCGATGGCGTCAGCGGCGTGCGACCGTTCCACAAACTGGCCCAATCGACGACCGTGGGAGTTTATTAACCGTGCTAAACATTCCTGTAATCCGCTGGGGCAAGCCATACGAGTCGCTCGAGTTCGACGAGGTTCGCCACTTCGTTACCGACGAACCGATTGCCAAGGTCTCCCGCGCCAATGGCGGTCTGTTGCAACGCGACATGCGCAAGGCCGAAAAGGCGCGCGAGGTGCTGAAAGAGTTCAGCTGCGAAGAACTGATCGAACGGATGAAGGCCGCCGCCACGCACTTCCGCGACGGCACGCTCACCATGGGCGACGGGACGCAGACGCCTGCCGAGTTCGCCCGCGCTCAGTCCGCCAGTACCGGCCTGCCGGAACACATGTGCCTGGCCAACATGGAGAAGAACCACTTCGTTCTCTCCAACATGGATCAGATGCTCGACGCCCTGACCCGAGGACTCGACTTGTCGATTCTCTCGCGCGGCTTCGGTCGTGAAGATCGCGGCGTGACCGTCAGTTATCAAGCCCAGACGCCCGCCTTGGGCCTGGTGCTGCCTTCGAACTCGCCTGGCGTGCACACGCTCTGGCTGCCGGTCATACCGATGCAGATCGGTCTGGTGCTCAAGCCAGGTCAGCTGGAGCCGTGGACGCCTTACCGCATGATGGCCGCCATGGTCGAAGCGGGCATTCCGGCCGAAGCCTTCTCGATCTATCCCGGCCGCTCCGATGTCGGTTCGGCCGTGATCTCCTCCGTGCCGCGTGTGATGATCTTCGGTGGTGCTCCCACGATTGCCATGTACCAAGGCAACCCGGGCGTGCAGGTACACGGTCCCGGCTTCAGCAAGATCCTGCTCGGCGACGATTGCGTTGACGATTGGGAACAATACATCGACCTGATGGCCGACAGCATTTTCCTCAACAGCGGCCGCGGCTGCATCAATGCCTCGGGCATTTGGGCTTCGCGTCACACGAAGGAAATCGCCCAGGCCCTGGCAGAACGACTCGGTCCGGTCGAGGTCAAACCACCGGACGATCCGGAAGCGACACTGGCCGCCTTCACCAACCGCGACATGTCCGAAGCGATTTGGAATTCGATCGAAGGCGACTTGAACGAAGACGGCGTCACCCACATGACCGAACCGTACGGCGAGCGACTGGAATTGCACGAACGATGCGGCTACCTGCGACCGACCGTCGTACATGCCGAAAGCCCGTCTGCTGCAATCGCGTCGAAGGAATTCATGTTCCCATTCGTAAGCGTGGTCGAATGTCCACAAGAGAAGATGATCAGCGAGATGGGCCCAACGCTCGTCGCCACGGCACTCACCAATGACGAGAAGTGGAGACGACAGCTGATCGACGCGGTGCACATCGACCGCTTGAACCTCGGTCCGATTCGCACCATCAAGCTCGATTGGCTTCAACCCCACGAAGGCAACATCGTCGACTTCCTGTACCGGGCTCGCGCGTTCCAAGTCCCGGAAGAAGAGATGGCCGCGATCGGATAACGAATTACGGGAGGGCGAGGTCGCGGGCGAGCCGCATGCCCACGCAAGCGTGGGCATGGCACCCAAGTGAGAAGTGCTGGCAAAGCCAGTGGCACCCAAACAACAGAAAGCACTGGCTGACAAGCAGCCAGTGGCACCTCCACACTTCTGCAAATGCACCCCACGAAGATACCATTCACGGCACCTCCTTCCCGATGAACGACTTCGACTTCCAACCTCGCACGCGGATCGTCTTTGGTGCCGATCGCGTTAACGATCTCGGCACGCTGGCCGCCGAACTGGGGGCTCGTCGTGCACTGGTCGTCAGCGACTCCGGCATCGTCGCCGCCGGACACGCCGCGCGGGGAATCGCCTCGCTCGAAGCGGCCGGGCTGGAAGCCACGCTCTTCGAAGGCGTTCATGAAAACCCGACCACCTATGACGTGGAAGCTGGTCTCGTCTTCGCACAAAGTTGGGGCCCCGATCTGATTGTCGGCCTCGGCGGCGGCAGCTCCATGGACTGCGCGAAAGGGATCAATTTCCTGCTCACCAGCGGCGGGCGAATGCAGGACTACTGGGGCGTCGGCAAAGCGAAACGCGATATGCTGCCGATGATCGCCGTGCCAACCACCGCAGGAACGGGTAGCGAAGCCCAGTCGTTCGCTCTGATCACCGACGCCGAAACGCACGCAAAAATGGCCTGCGGCGACAAGCGAGCCGCCTTCCGCGTGGCGATCCTTGACCCCAAGCTGACTGTGACCCAGCCGGAACGCGTTACCGCTTTGACCGGCATCGACGCCATCGCCCACGCTTTGGAAACGTACGTAACGCGTGTGCGGAATCCCGCCTCGATCGCCTTCAGTCGCGAAGCATGGCGACTTCTGGGGGAAAGCTTTTCGCGCGTACTCGCCGATGGCAGTGACCTGGAAGCCCGTAGCGGCATGCAACTAGGTGCCTGCTTCGCCGGTCTGGCGATTGAGAACTCAATGCTCGGCGCAGCCCACGCACTCGCCAATCCGCTGACCGCCAACTACGCCATTGTTCATGGGCAGGCGGTCGGGGTGATGCTGCCGCATGTGATTCGTTTCAACGGCGCCGAGCACGGCCCCTGGTATCGCGAACTGCTAGAGGTGACCGAGGGGATCAATGGTTGCCCGGCCCCCGATGCTGGCCCCGAAGGCCTTGCCGACTACGTGTCGAGCCTGGCGAGTGACGCCGGCTTGGAGCTGCGGCTGGCCGACTTGGGTGTCGAAAACGACCTTTTGACGAAGCTTTCGGAAGAAGCGGCCACGCAGTGGACCGGCACCTTCAACCCACGTAAAGTGGAACAAGAGGACCTGCTGCGAATCTACGAGTCGGCCCTCTAATCGCCCGCCCTTGCTAACGATGCACCTAGCATGCCGACCCCTTCGGTACGAAGAATCATGCCCCGCCCTGCCCTTGGATACTGCCCTGCCCTGACCTGCCGACCACTCATGACGCTGCTAACGCTGGCGGTAGTGCTTGGCATGACCGGTTGTGGCGGACCAGACGTGATCACCAAGGGTGCCACTGGCTCTGCCAGTGCTGATGTTCGGAAGGGCGAGGTCTCGGGCGAGCCGCATACACCTACACCTGACGACTCACCCCAGATCACACTCGCTTCGCTTCCTTCCAAGAAGACATCCACGACCGCCTGGCCCGTCTTCCGTGGTACGCCGGCCGCCGATGGTGTGGCCGACTCGGCTCTGCCGAAGCGACCGCAACTGCTCTGGAAGTTTTCGGCCAAGAATGCCGACGGCAAGAAGACCGCTTTCGAGTCGACCGCCGCGATCTCAGGCGGTGTCGTTTACATCGGCGATGCCGACAGTCACTTCTATGCCATTGACTTGGCCAGCGGCGAGCAACTCTGGAAGATCACCAGCGAGGCCGGCTTCACCGCCTCGGCGGCCGTGCGCGACGGTCGGGTTTTCATCGGCGACAACGACGGCACCTTCTATTGTCTGGATGCCAAAGACGGCAAGGTTCTCTGGAAACACGCCACGGAGATGCAGATTAACTCCAGCGCCAACTTCTTTGAAGAGAGCGTCATCGTCGGTTCGCAAGACGGAACGCTGCACCGCTTCGCCATCGACGACGGTCGCATCCTTTGGAAATACCTGGTGCCGGTCGAAGGCGGCATCCAATGCTCCCCCTCGATCAGCGAAGGCCGCACCTTTGTCGCCGGCTGCGATGCCAAGTTCCATGTGATCTCGCTGGCCAATGGCAAGTCGGAATCGGTTATCGAAATCGGGGGACCGGCCCTGGCCACGCCCGCCTTGTCTGGCAAGCTGGCCTTCTGCGGAACGCATAGCGGGGAGCTCTTGGCAATCGATTGGCAGAAGCCCGAGATCCTCTGGCGATACGAACATAGCCGCCGTCGAACCGAATACCGAAGTTCACCGGCCCTCTCCGACAAACTGGTCATCCTCGGCGGACGCAACAAGCTCGTCGAAGCGATCGACCGCACCACCGGCAAGCCGGTCTGGTCATTTCGCACCAAGGGCCGCGTCGACAGTTCGCCAGTGATCGTGGGAAACCGCGTCTTTGTCGGCTCCGGCGACGGCCGCCTATACGCGATCAACCTTGGCAGTGACAATGGCAACGAGGACAACAACGGCGGCGAGTCGGACTGGGAATACGACGCCGGCAGCGGGTTTTATGCCTCGCCAGCGGTGGCAGAAAATCGACTCATCATCGGCAATACCGACGGCCTGTTATACTGCTTCGGTGAGAAGAATACGGAATAGATAACGCGATCGGGAGGGCGAGGCTCGCGTGCGAGCCACATTGTCGCTGAATTCTCCGAATTCAGCTCTCGTTGGATCGCGACAATGAAGCACTGGCAAAGCCAGTGGCACCCAATATCCATAACCCGAAGCGTAAGCGAGGAGCAACTGAGCACGACTGCTGCGTATAGCAGTCGCGCGCAAGGCGGTAGACAGATAACAACCATACGACTGGCAATCACACTGCTGGGCAAGCCAGCAGTTGCACCCAACAACCTTTCTATAACCCGAAGCGTGAGCGAGGGACACGACCAAGCAGGTTTCAAAATCAATTGGCACCTCCCGTTTGCGTCACGGAGTGCCGCACGACTATGGACCGACGCCTGAGCCCGCCTAAACAACATGAGCACCGACAAGATCGAAACCGAAGTGGGTAGTTACTTCATTTCCAACTACCCTCCCTATTCGCAGTGGAAGCGTGACGCGCTGCCGGCCGTCGAGAAGGCGATGGCCACGGCGCCCCGCGACGTCCCGCTCGGGCTCTATCTGCACATCCCCTTCTGCCGCAAGCGGTGCAAGTTCTGCTACTTCAAGGTCTACACCGACCAAAACGCCCAACAGGTCGAAGAGTATCTGGCCGCACTCTCCCGCGAGATCGAACTGGTCAGCAAACAACCGGTCATGGGTGGAAGGCCGTTCCGCTTCGTCTACTTCGGCGGCGGCACGCCTAGCTTCCTCAGCGGCAAACAACTCGAACGACTCGTCGATCGACTGCGGGCCAACATTAACTGGGACAAGGCCGAAGAGGTCACGTTCGAATGCGAACCTGGCACGCTCTCCGAACCAAAGATTCATACGCTCAAAGAACTCGGCGTCACCCGGCTGAGCCTCGGCGTGGAAAACTTTAGTGACAAGATTTTGGAAGCCAACGGGCGGGCCCATCTTTCTGCGGAAGTTTACAAGGCCTGGAAGTGGATCGAGGTGGCCGACTTCTACAACGTCAACATCGACCTTATCTCCGGCATGGTCGGCGAGACGTGGGACAACTGGCGGGACTGCGTGCGGCGAACTATCGAACTCTCGCCCGAGAGCGTGACCATCTACCAGATGGAGCTGCCATTCAACACCGTGATCTCCAAGGGAATCTTGGAGGATCACACCGAGTCGCCGGTGGCCGACTGGCCGACGAAGCGAGCCTGGGTCGACTACGCCTTCAATGAACTGGCCGCCGCCGGCTACAGCGTCAGCAGCGCCTACACGATGGTCAAGGACAAGAGCAAAGTCAGCTTCAGCTACCGCGACAATCTGTGGGCAGGCAGCGACCTGCTGGCGACCGGCATCGCCAGCTTCGGCCACATCTCTGGCGTGCACTACCAAAACGTTGCCGAATGGGAGCAGTACGTGGGAGCCCTGACAGGTAACAGCAAAACAGGCGAAGAGCCGCGGCTGCCACTCGGACGAGCACTCGTGCCGACCGACCATCAGCTACTGGTTCGCGAGCTGATTCTGCAACTCAAGCGAGGTTACTTGCGACCGCAGGCCTTCCAAGAGAAGTACGGCGTGAACATCGTCGAAGACTGGCAAGACGAGTGGCGTGCCCACGAAGCGGCCGAGCTGATCGAGCCTGGCTCGATCGAGTCGGATGAGATTCGCCTGACCCGTAAGGGTCTGCTGCAAGTCGACGGGATGTTGCCGTCGTTCTTCGAGGCCGAGCATCAAGGGGTCCGCTACACATGAGCGACGCATTGACGTTCATGATGGGCGAGTTCGAGGCGACCTTCCCGACCGATCGGCTGTACGCCAAGAACCACATGTGGGCGGAGCGGGTCGAGGAAAGTTCTTCGGCAGGTGGTGCTAGTGGCGGCCGCTTTCGTTTCGGCTTTGCTGCCTATGCGGTTCGGCTGCTGCAAGACGTTTACTTTCTCGACTGGCATGTCGACGAAGGAGCCGCTCTGAACCAGGGCCAGGAAATCGGCGAGATCGAGAGTTCGAAGGCGGAGAGCTCGTTGTACGCCCCGGTGGCCGGCCGCCTGATCTCAATCAACCACCAACTGCTGAAAGACCCTTCGGCGATCAACGTCGACAAGTACGGAGCGGGTTGGATTTTTGAGATGGAGGGCGCGAGTGGCGAACTTCTCCTCAGCCCGACCGACTACATCGAACATCTCGACGCGGTCTGGAAAGTGACCCAACGCACGATCAAGGGTCAGCTGAACGAGTAGCCCCCACTACTCCCCTTCTCCCCACACGCGGGCGTTGCCATCTTCGTCCATCTCGACGTGGATCACATTCGGGCAGCAGCAGACCGGGCAATCTTCGACGTACTCCTGCTCGCTACCGGCCGAGAGGTCCACTGGGACCACAATCTCTTCGCCGCATGAGTCGCAAATGTAGGAGCCGTCGGGTTGCATGGCAAACAATACATGAAATTAGTTGGACTACCGGCCGTGTATCCACACAATCGTAACCCGAAGCGTCAGCGAGGGACACGACCATGCCGGCCCAAACGTCCGCGAATGCGGCCCACAGCCTGAATTCACCACGGCTCGCACGCGACCTCGCCCTCCCAGTTGTGTTCGCCACGGCTTTCCCAATTGCAGCCGACTGGCTCGTTAACCGATAATGGTCCTGTGACGATCGGCCGAAACCAACCACTATCCCGCGAAGGCCCCCGGCGATGCCCCTTTACGAATATCACTGCGACGATTGCGACAAGAACATCGAGGTTCTGGTCCGCGCCAGCGAAAACCCCACCTGTGACGACTGCGGCAGCAGCAAACTGACGCGGCTGCTGAGCGTGCCCGCGGCTCACACCACCGGAGGCAGTTCGCTGCCAGTTTGCGAAGCCCCCGGTCCGATGCCGCCTCCCTGTGGTATGGGCGGATGTGGCCGACCGGACTGTGGCTAGCGACTTGCTCCCTTTCGTATGCTATGTATGAGTAGGGAAATTCGTTCTCTCACCGGCACTGGCAGAGCCAGTGGCACCCAACCGATCGCCCTTTTTGAAAACGAAACCAAAGGAAATCATCATGGTTTGTCGCGGGGTCCGCGGGGCAATCACCTGCCAGTCGAACGATCGGGACGAGATTCTCGTCGCCACGCGTCATCTGTTGGCCATGATGATTCGCCTCAACGGCATCGATGCCGAGGACGTGGCGAGTGCGACCTTCACAACCACGCCCGATCTCACGGCGGAGTTTCCCGCCCTGGCCGCCCGTCAACTCGGTTGGCTCGAGGTGCCGCTGCTCTGTGGTCACGAGATGGTGGTCTCCGGCTCGCTGCCACTTTGCGTGCGGATTATGATCAACTGGAACACGACCAAGACCCAAAAAGAAATCCAGCACATCTATCTAAAGGATGCGGTTTCCTTGCGGCCCGATCTGCAGGATCTACCAGAGGTCGACTGGAATGAGCTGGAAGATTGGATTGCCGAGAACATGGACGCCAGCGGGGCGTCCTAGGCAGGTGCCGCCGACGAATCACCTGTTCTGTCGGCACTTCGCGAAGCTTGAACGGCTAGGTCGCTTCAGCGTAGGATAAAGGGGTCTCCAGCGGCCGCGGAGTTAGCTCCGCCGTCTGCCTGTGAACTCCGCCCTACCTCCCTTTGTCCCCGCCCCGTTTCCAGCATGGCCCGCAGTATCTCCGTCGTCGTCTCGCAAGGCCAAAGCCACCATCCGGCCAAACGGCAGCTGGAAGAGGATATCGTCGGTGCGTTGTTGGGCGAACGCGGCATCGACGTGACGATCGTCCCGCATCTATACGATCTGAAGAGCGACAGCAGTGGCATGCTCTGCCTGGAAGGGATCAGCGGCGACATTGTCGTTTGTAGCTGGCTCTACCCTAGGGCCGCTCATTGGACTCTTGCCCGTAGCGGCATCCGCGGCCAAATCGGCGAGACGCTGCTCGAGAGTGAAGACGAAGAAGAGGACGGGGAGGAGAACGACGAATCCGTAACCCGAAGCGTCAGCGAGGGACACGACCAAGACGCATCGAGCACTGGTAGCAAGCTACCAGTGGCACCCGACGACAAACTCCGCGTCGCCGATGAGTTACCAGTTCCGAAACGAAAGATTTACTGCTTGGATCTTCGCGTCAGCTCTCAGGCAGATGACTTCGTAGCCGAGATTCGCCGTATCGCTACCGAGACGAGCACGCAAACGGTCGAACTCGGCGGCTGGATCGGCGGCAGTCCCAAGCCGGAGCAAATGGATCGATTCCTCTCGCCGACCGCCAACAACGTCGAGAGCAACGGAAGCAATGGCGCCGCAACGAATGGCACGGCTAGCAATGGGGCCGCTTCCAACGGTGCCGCGACCAATGGTGAAGCTACTGCTCAACAACCGGTCGCAGATACCCCCACACAACCAACGATCATTAGCGAAGAGGCAGGTCGCCGCTGGTATCCGGTCATCGACTTCAGCCGCTGCACGAATTGCCTAGAATGCATCGACTTCTGCCTGTTCGGCGTGTACGGCATCGACAAGGTCGACACGATCCTGGTCGAGCAGCCGGACAACTGCCGCAAGGGCTGTCCCGCTTGTAGCCGCGTGTGCCCTGAGAACGCGATCATGTTCCCGCAGCACAAGACGCCCGCGATCGCTGGCAGCAGTGACGTAGCGGAGAGCATGAAGATCGACCTCTCCAAACTGTTCGGAGCCCCCGATCTCGACGCGGTCGACATGGCGGTACGCGAACGGGACGAACAGCTGACCGTCGTCGGTCGCGACATGGTCGGCCACGACGTCGGCCTGGAGAAGCGCAAGGTTCGCGAAGAAGCGGCCGAGCGTGACGAGCTGGACGATCTAATGGACCAGCTCGACGAGTTCGATTTGTAGGCCTTAGGTGCCATGTTCAAAGTCGTGCGGCACTCCGTGACGCCAACGTGAAGTGCCGATTGATTAGGACACCCGCTTGGTCGTGCCCCTCGCTCACGCTTCGGGCTAGTATTCTTAGCTACTCACCCAACTGCACGAGATTGGGCTCTTCGTCGCCGCCGCAACAGCCGCCGCCATTGCCGGTGGCTTTCTCGCCGGCCCCGCCACCTTCCACCCCGTCACCTTCCATAGGAGCGGAAACGGTTGCCGCCGCGTCGAGCCGCAGTGGCAGGCCTTCGTCGTAGACGCCAAAATCGTTGAACCAGTGCTTCTTGGCGAAACGGTAGACCCAACTTCGCTCCGGGATCTTCATCTCGTCGTCCCACTGCGAAGGCCTGGGAGCGAGTGCCTCGAGTTCCGCCATGGCCGATTCACGCACGGTGGTATCGGCCGCCCCATGCTTGTCGACCAGCTGCTTGAGAAGGTCCGGCCGCTCCAACACGATGCAACCACGCGTCGATTGGGCTGCGATCTTGCGGAAGTCGGTCAGGAAGTCGGAACCGTTGAACGTATCCCACAGACTGCGTTCTTCGTGGATCGATTCCTTGGCGAACTGAATGATGGGGCACGGTTCGATATCGCCCCAAGGGCTGATGTGGTGGCTAATGCCGGTCGCGGCCGGGCAGAGCGAAGCCCCCGCGTGATCGTAGTAGGCGTCGACCACCCCGATCGGCTTGGTAGCTCGCGTGTCGACCACGAACTTTCGCACGCGGCGTTGTTGTTCGCGGGTTAGTCCCAGCTCTGGTTTCGGATCGGGACCGATGGGGCGATAGATGTGGAACCACATGTACATCGCGCCGAGTTCAATCAGCCGGTCGACCCAGGCTTCGTTCACCAGGTCGTCGATGTTGGTCTGGCAGACGCTCGTGCAAACGCCGGTCAGCAGCTTGTTGCCGATCGCGTTGCGAATGCCTTCCATCGTGCGATTGTAGACATCTTTGTTGCCGCGACGTTCGTCGCTGACGATCTCGGTTCCTTCCACGCTGATCAAAGGCGTGACGTTCCCCAACTTCCGCAGCTCGCGGGCCACCTCGTCGGTGATGAAGTGGCCGTTGGTGAAGACCTGAAAGTAGGCGTCCGGGTGCGCAGCCAAGATATCCATCAGCTGCGGGTGCATGAACGGCTCACCGCCGAGGATGCCGAAGAAGCTGTTGCCCAGCTGCTTCGCCTCGTTGATCATCCGATTGGTCGCGTCGACGTCGATCGCCTGTTGCTTGGCGGCCACGTCAACCCAACAACCTTGGCAACGGAGATTGCAGCTGTTGACGATTGAGATATAGAGAAACGGCGGAAAGAACTCGCCCCGCTTGAGCCGGCGTTTGAATCGCTGCACGCTCCGCATGCCCTTGAAGCCCATGTTGTAGGCCAGCTTCCAGACCAACCGTTTGTCGGTCTCCAGCAGCACACGTTTGGCCATTTTCAGGTACATGGGCGGAAATCGTCGAAATCGAGGAAAAGGAGCACTCTAGCGGCATGCCAGACGGGCCACAGGCCGCCTGAAGGGGGTGATTATACCACGGCCGCCTCGGCCTGGCAGGTTCGCGAAAAAGGGGCTCTCCTGAGTCCCCAGAGGGGACACCTGGCAAATCGCAAAATCCATCCCTTTTTGCCTGGTTTCGCAGGGGCTTTCTCGCGTCTCGACAGCCGCGATTTCCGTGCTTAAACTGGACTCCTTACCCACCCCGCCTCAAGCGGCGGAAGCGAGTACGCAGTCACCCTTAGCCGGGACCATGCTTGCCCTCAATTCCGCGTAGCGACGTTTGACATTCGTAGGCGACATCTTCACCCCAGGACCAATCGACTCGGACTACACGAACTTCATTGTTTGAGTCGAAAACGCGTATGGTCGATCTCGAGCGGCTGCTAGCCGCACACCAAACGGTCCGCAGTGATCTGCTGGCCGAAACCAATCCTTCGGGTCATTGGACCGGATGTCTGTCCAGCTCCGCGCTGTCGACAGCTACGGCCGTGAGTGCGCTGGCCATTTATCGTCAGCAGGTTGGCTCGCTGACGCTTCAAGACGAAAACGCCAGCCGCATCGCCGAGACTCCGACCGACGCCCAACAAGACGAGATCGGTCGCACGATCATTGCCGGCCTTCGCTATTTGGCCGAACAGCAAAACGAAGATGGTGGTTGGGGAGATACCGACCGCAGCCAGTCGAACTTGGCCACCACGATGC
>CAYLRE010000146.1:0-11594 GCA_964385715.1 uncultured Planctomycetaceae bacterium | reverse complement strand
GAGCGCGTCCTTGGTAAGGACGAGGTCATGGGTTCAAGTCCCATCAGCAGCTCTCAGCGCGGGCCCGATTTTCACAGGGGCATTGGTAATCCGATTCGTTAGACCTAAACGCAGGGAGATTTTTCAGGCATGGCCAAGGAAACATTTCAACGGACCAAACCCCACGTGAACGTGGGGACGATTGGCCACATTGACCACGGCAAGACGACGCTGACCGGTGCGATCCTCGCCGTCCAGGGAGCGAAAGGCCTCGCACAGCCGAAGACCTACGCCGACATCGCCAAGGGCGGAACAGTCCGTGACGCGACGAAGACGGTTACAATTGCCGTCGCCCACGTCGAGTACGAGTCGGACACGCGGCACTACGCCCACATCGACTGCCCGGGTCACGCCGACTTCATCAAGAACATGATCACAGGTGCCGCTCAGATGGACGGTGCCATCCTGGTCGTGTCGGCTGCCGATGGTCCGATGCCCCAGACTCGTGAGCACATCCTCCTGGCCCGTCAGGTCGGTGTTCCGCGAATCGTGGTCTTCATGAACAAGGTCGACCTGGTCGACGACGAAGAGCTGCTCGACCTGGTCGAACTCGAGCTGCGTGAGCTGCTCTCGCACTACGGTTTCCCCGGCGACGAAATTCCAATCGTCCGCGGTGCCGGCAAGCCTGCCTACGACAACCCGGGTGACGATGCGGCCTGTGCCAGCATCGACGAGTTGCTCGACGCCGTCGACAGCTACATCCCCGAGCCGGAGCGCGATATCGACAAGCCGCTTCTGATGGCCATCGAAGACGTGTTCTCGATCGAAGGTCGCGGTACCGTGGCTACCGGTCGTATTGAACGCGGTCAGGTCAACGTTGGTGACGAAATCGAGATCGTTGGTCTCACCAACGAATCGGCCAAGACGGTTTGCACCGGCGTCGAAATGTTCAACAAGACGCTCGATCACGGACAAGCTGGCGACAACGTCGGTATGCTCCTGCGTGGTGTCAAGCGTGACGAAATCGAACGCGGTCAGGTGCTCGCCGCCCCTGGTTCGATCACTCCTCACACCAAGTTCGAAGCCGAAGTCTACGTGCTCGGTAAGGACGAAGGCGGCCGTCACACGCCGTTCTTCAGCGGCTACCGTCCACAGTTCTACTTCCGCACGACGGACGTGACCGGTGCCGCCAACCTGGTTGGCGATGCTGAGATGTGCATGCCTGGCGATAACGCCAAGCTGAGCATCGAACTCGGTAAGCCGATTGCTTTGGACGACGGTGTTCGCTTCGCCATTCGCGAAGGTGGACGTACGGTCGGTTCCGGCGTCGTCACCAAGATTATCGAGTAGCGTTTATTAACCACGGGAGCATCCGCTGTCGGGTCCAATCCTGGCAGCGGATGTCGTCCCTGATTGCTCCATCACAGGGGTGTAGCTCAATTGGCAGAGCGCTGGTCTCCAAAACCAGAGGTTGCGAGTTCGATTCCCGCCGCCCCTGCCATGAACACCGATTACGTCGACGCCACGGTTCACAACTAAGCAAAGCATCGCTTGCGTGAATTGTCGCGAACGCGAACTAACCAGACCGTCCTCCTACCCGCCGTTTACTCGAGATGTTGCCCGCTTGCTAAGCCTCGCCGATTCGATTGAATCCCAGGCCCGAGCAATTCACGGATCCGCGTCGCAACATCGGATCGATTGCCCATCGAAGGAATCGCATGTCGACCGCGAAACAAGAAAAAGCCGCTCCCTCAGGCTCGTTCTTTGGCAACCTGTTTCAGGTTGGCCTTTACAAGCGGAATCAGGGTCGGATTGCACGTCAGGTTACGTTTGCCGCGATCTGGTTGATCGTCGCAATGGGTGCATGGCGAATGAGTCAGAGTTATGGACAAGGTGATATCAAGATGTGGCTGGTCGTACCGGCAATCTTGGTCGCCGCGGGATTTTGGCTGGCCTATCGGTTGGTCAATCTGCCCGGCTTCGCCGACTTTTTGATCGGTGTCGAAGCGGAGATGACCAAGGTCTCCTGGCCAGGTCGAACCGAATTGATACGCGGCTCCATGGTCGTGCTGTTCACGATATTTTTCCTTGCCGGATTGCTGTTCGCTTATGACTTTCTGTGGCGACAGTTCTTCTGGTTCATTGGCGTCGTCCAAGGACCTGCTGAATAAGGCGGGCGGAATCGTTCCACTGAAGAATCGTCGCGGAAGTATAGAAACAAAAGGGTGGCACTCGTGATTGACGAGCAGAAATCAACTGCTGATGAAGCCGAAGAGACCGCGGCCGAAGGTGCAGTCACTGCATCGACGGAAAGCGGATCTGCGGAAGCAGCGCCGCCGCAAGAAGCTGCGCCCGCGGAGAGCGACGCCGCCCTTTCCCAAGGCGTCGATTCGCAAGATGACGACGACATCGCTCCGCGATTCCAAGTAGAAGAAGAAGACGAGGAAGTCGCCGAGTGGGCCGACGACGATGACGACGTCGAAGAAGCGGTCGAAGAGGACCTCGGCGACGTGGAAGATGTCGCGCCGCTGGAAGAAGTGTCCGATGACGACGACGAGCCGGCGGCCGAAGACCTCGAGATGGACTGGTACATCCTCAAGGTGCAAAGCAATCGAGAAGACTCGATCGCGGCGGCCTTGCAGCGACGCGTCAGCGTGGCCGGTTTCGACAAGTTCTTCGATGAAATCGTCGTACCGGTCGAAATGGTTACGGAATTCAAAGCCGGAAAGCGTCGCGTTGTCAGACGCAAGCTCTACCCCGGCTACATCGTCGTCCACATGGCAATCAACGACGAGACTTGGTTCTTGGTCCGCGAAACGCCGGGAATTGGCGACTTCACTGGTTCGGCAGGACGTCCGACCCCGATGCTCGCTCAGGAAGTCAGTCGCATCATCAAGAAGGACGAGGACGTCGTCTCGGATGAACCGAAGCTGCAAATCGGATTCCGACTCGGCGACCAGGTCAAAATTAACGAAGGCACCTTCGAGAACTTCGAAGGGGAAGTCGAGGCGGTCGACACGACCAGTGGTCGCGTCACCGTGATGATCAATATCTTCGGCCGCTCAACCCCGGTCGAATTGGAACACTGGCAAATCGAAGCGGTCTAACGGACCCGCGAATCGCCTCACAAGGTCGGGCCTCGGTCGCCGATGAGGCCATCGACGTCGCCCACATAAAAACATCGAGCAAGAACGAACATGGCAAAGCAACTACAAGGCACGGTTAAGTTTCAGGTTCCCGGTGGTCAGGCCACCCCTGCCCCTCCGGTCGGTACGGCCCTCGGTCGTTTCGGTATCAACCTGGGACAGTTTGTGCAGGCGTTTAACGACAAGACCAAGGAAGCCGGCGGCATGCCGATTCCGGTCGTGGTCAATGTCTACAACGATCGCAGTTTCGATTTCACGACCAAGAGCCCTCCGGCCGCCGCGCTGCTGAAGAAGGCCGCCAACATTGCCAAGGGCTCCGGCGTTCCCCACAAGGACAAGGTCGGCTCGGTCACCAGCGCTCAGGTCGAAGAGATCGTGAAGATGAAGATCGAAGATCTCAACGCCCGCGACGTGGAACATGCCAAGCGAATGATCGAAGGAACGGCACGCAGCATGGGCTTGGAAGTCACCGACTGATCGGCGGCTTCGTCCGTCCTCGTCGAGCGGGTCTCGTGCCCCTCGAATTGAATACAGAACACACGCATCCTTCAAAAGAATTCATAACGAATCATGGCCAAGACAAGCAAAAGAATGCAGAGCCTGCGTGGCAAGTGCAAAGACAAGACGACGATGGCCCTTTCCGAGGCGGTCGCCCTGCTCAAGGAATTCGACACTACCAAGTTCGACCAGACGGTTGAGATCGCCATGCGATTGGGCGTCGATGATAAGCAGGCCGATCAGATCATCCGCGGTTCGATCGTGTTGCCGCACGGTATCGGTAAGTCGAAGCGAGTCGTCGTATTCGCCAAGGGTGCCGCGGCCGACGCCGCTACCGAGGCGGGTGCTGACTTCGTCGGTGCCGAGGACCTGGCCGAGAAGATCAAGGGTGGCTGGCTTGAGTTCGACACCTGCATCGCCTCGCCCGACATGATGGGCTTGGTCGGACCGCTTGGTCGTGCCCTCGGCCCGCGTGGCCTGATGCCCTCGCCGCGTGCCGGAACGGTTACGCCGGACGTCGCTAAAGTCGTCGAAGAGTACAAGGCCGGTAAGGTCGAGTTCCGCAACGACAAGGGCGGCATCGTGCACGCCGTCGTTGGCAAGCTCAGCTTCGACGCTCCCAAGTTGGAAGAGAACATTCAGTCGTTCATCGACCGCATCATGGGCATGAAGCCGGCCACACTGAAGGGCCATTACCTCAAAGGGATTGCGATCAGTGCCACGATGAGCCCCGGCATTCGGATTGCCATTTAGGATCGGGCACAAACAACCTGCGACCAACAAAACACAACCCGCGATAGAAACAATCGGTTGAGATTATGAGCAAGTACGTCAAAAACCTGGTGAGCTCCCATTTCCATAGTCGGCTCGAAGGGGTGGATGCCGCCCTCTTGGTCGATGTCATTGGACTCGATGCCAACTGCTCGACGGCTCTGCGAAAAGAGCTACGCAACAATGGCTTCGAGATCATGGTGGTCAAGAACAGCCTGGCTCGTCGTGCCACCGAAGGCACGCCGCTGGAAGCCGCGTTCACCGAAGCCCGCGGCACGTTGGCCGTGATGTGGGGCGGCGAAGACATTGTCTCGCTCGCCAAAGAAGCGGTTCGCATTTCCGGCGAAGATGCTTACGAGGGTTTTGAAGCCCGCGGCGGCGTGATGGATGGCAACGCCATGACCGCCGAAGAAGTGAAGGCGGTCAGCAAGTGGCCGACCCGTCAGGAGCAATTGAGTTTGCTGGTTGGACAGCTGCTCGGCCCCGGTGCCCAACTCAGTGGTGCCCTACTCGGAGCCGGTGGTGCCTTGGCCAGCCAGATCAAGAAGAAGTCCGAAGGCGCCGAGGAAGACGCAGGTTAACCCACCTGCGAGTGCGATTCGGTTCGAGTGTCTAAGGCGGAGGCCAGACACGCATAAAACGTGTAGAGATCAGTTTCAAATTCACAACGCAACTTGTTGACGGACAGAACCCTGGCAGGCGGCCGCGGCTCAGGAAGACAACAGATTGCTACCACGATTAACTGTTAACAGTTTTCGACGAAAGCGAAAGGAAGAGTCCCGATGAGTGATGAAGCAGCGACGGTGGAATTCTCCGCTGAAACCAAGACCCTTGGTGACCAGCTCGCCGAGCTGACGCTCAAGCAAGCCAAAGAGCTGAGCGATTACCTCAAAGAAGAGCACGGCATTGAGCCCGCCTCGGGTGGTGGTGCTGTGATGATGGCCCCCGCCGGTGGTGGCGATGGTGGCGGAGACGGTGGTGCCGCCGAGCAGACCGAATTCGACGTCATCCTGGAAGGTTTCGGCGACAAGAAGATCGGCGTGATCAAGGTCGTCCGAGGCGAGACCGGACTGGGACTCAAAGAGGCCAAAGAAATGGTCGACGGCGTTCCCAGCAAGGTCAAAGAAGGCGTCTCCAAGGAAGAAGCCGAGAAGATCAAGGCTGCCCTGGAAGAAGCCGGCGCGACTGTCGCCATCAAGTAGTGAAGCCGACCGTTGGCCCTCCGCTGCAATCGCGCAGCGGAGCGGCCAGGACCCGCAGAACGACATCCACGCCCGCCGTGCGAGTGTGGCAGCGACGTACCTACTGCGATCGATTCGCAGAAGCCAGCCCTTGACGAAAGTCCCGCTAAAGCTGACAGGTCGTTCGTTACCCCGCCTGCGGTGCGCGCCGGCAGCGGTGCTACCTGCCCCCGTTAATGCAGCGCCGTATTTTGTCCCGCCGACGCGCCCAGGTGAGCACCAAGCCTGACACGCGACCAACACGACGTGACGACCCCGCAAACCATGAGTGTCCGCTCCTGATTTGCGTCACGTTCAAAACTCGAAGGAGTTGACCCGCCTATGGCCACCACGGACAAACGACGACTCGATCCGACGGAAGTCCGCCGCTTCGGCACCAACCAGGACGATTACGTCATCCCCGGACTGACCGACATTCAAACGGTCAGTTTCGAGCGATTCCTGCAGTACGACACCCCCTCCGACAAGCGCAAGGACATGGGCTTGGAAGGTGTACTGCGCGAAATCTTCCCGGTTGAGAGCTACGACAAGTCGCTCAAGCTGGAGTACATCCGCTACGAACTTGGCAAGCCACGTTACGAGCCGGATGAATGTCGTCAACTCCGCATGACCTACGGTCGTCCGTTCCGCGTTTGGTTGCGTCTCACCAAAGACGAGCCGATCGAAGAAGAGGTCTACCTCGGCGATATGCCGATCATGCTCGGCGGTGGTGAGTTCATCATCAATGGTGCCGAACGTGTGGTCGTCAGCCAGTTGCACCGCTCGCCCGGTGTCGACTTCGTTCGCGAAGCCGATACGAGCGATCGCATGTTGCACAGCTGCCGCATTATCCCTGAGCGTGGAAGCTGGATTGAGCTGAATGTTGGCAAGAAGGATACGCTCACCGTCCGCATCGACCAGAGCGGTCGCTTCTCGGCCATGACGCTGCTGCGGGCGATGGATCCGAAGTACAGCCTCAACAGCGACATCATCAAGTCGTTCTACAAGACGTCTACGCAGAAGATCGTCGATGGGCGCAGTGCCTCGAAGATCGAAGGCAAGATCTCGGTCGACGACATCGTCTATCCGGCCAAGAGCGATCGTGCTGGCGAGGTCATTGTCGAATCGGGTCACAAGATCTCGAAGAACGCCGCAGAAACGATCTGCAGCTCTGGCCTCAGCAGCGTGTTGGTGATGCCCGAGCCGAAGAGCATGTTGATCTTCAACAGCCTGATTGAAGACAACACTTCCAGCCACGAAGAAGCCTTGCTGCGAATTTATCAGCGACTCCGTCCCGGTAACCCGCCGCAACTGGAGAAGGCCAAGGCCCTGTTCGCGGAGAAGTTCTTCGACACGAATCGCTACCGCCTCGGCAAAGTCGGTCGCTTCCGCATCAACCGCAAGTTGGGTCTGAAGACGCCCGATTCGGCGATGACGCTACAGCCGACCGACCTGTTCGCTTCGATCCGCTACTTGATTCAGCTGGTCTCTGGCGACCCTGCCGCCGAAGTCGACGATATCGATCACTTGGGTAATCGTCGTCTTCGCACGATCGACGAACTGGCTAGCGACGAAACCCGCAAGGGCTTCCTCAAGCTGCGTCGCACGGTGCAAGAACGAATGAGCCTCAAGGACGTCGAGGAGATGACGCCCCGCAGCTTGATCAACCCCAAGAGCATCTCGGCAGCGATCGAGTACTTCTTCGGTCGTGGTGAACTCTCGCAGGTTGTCGACCAGACGAACCCGCTGTCGATGCTGACCCACGAACGACGTCTTTCAGCGCTCGGTCCCGGTGGTTTGAATCGTAAGCGTGCTGGCTTTGAAGTCCGTGACGTTCACATTTCTCACTACGGTCGTATCTGCCCGATTGAAACCCCGGAAGGTACGAACATCGGGTTGATCTCAAGCCTGGCGATGTACTCCGCGGTCGATGAATACGGCTTCCTGGTAACGCCCTACCGCAAGGTCAATAAGAGCAAGCTGACCGACGAAGTGGTCTGGTTGCGAGCCGACGAAGAAGCGGAAGCCTACGTGGCTCCGGCCGATGCCGCGACAGCAACCGGCAAGTTGATGGACGGCGGATTGATTGCCCGTCGCTATGGTGACTTTGAAGTCATCAGTGGCGACAAGGTCGAGTACATCGACGTCGCCCCGAGTCAGATGGTCGGTGTTTCGGCCGGTCTGATTCCGTTCCTCGAACATGACGATGCGAACCGCGCGTTGATGGGCTCCAACATGCAGCGACAAGCCGTGCCGCTGCTGGTTGCCGAAGCTCCGATCGTCGGTACCGGCCTGGAGAAGGACGTGGCCAGCAACTCCAGCATGGTCGTGCGTGCTCAGAAGAAGGGTACCGTCAGCTACGTCGATGGCTCGCGTATCGAGATCGGCAGCGACACCCATCGCCTCCGCAAGTTCGTTGGTCTGAACGAACGAACCTGCCAGAACCAGAAGCCGCTGGTAACAGTCGGCCAGAAGGTCGAAAAGGGTGAGGTCATCGCCGACGGTGCCGCCACGCGAAATGGCGAGTTGGCTCTCGGTCGAAACGTGCTCGTCGCGTTCATGGCCTGGGACGGATACAACTTTGAAGACGCGATCATCATCAGCGAAGAGCTGGTGAAGAATGATGCCTACACGTCGATTCACATCGACGAGTTCGACATCGAAATTCGCGAAACGAAGCTCGGCCGCGAAGAGTTCACGCGAGACATTCCGAATGTCAGTGAAAAGGCCTTGCAGAACCTCGACGAGAGCGGAATCGTCAAGGTCGGCACCTACGTCCGACCGGGCGACATTCTCGTCGGTAAGGTTTCGCCGAAGTCGAAGACCGAACTGACTCCGGAAGAAAAACTGCTGCACGCGATCTTTGGTCGTGCCGGTGAAGACGTCAAGAACGATTCGCTCGAAGTCACCTCCGGCGTCGAAGGTATCGTCATCGACACCCAGAAGTTCTCCCGTCGCATGAGCCTTAGCGAAGAAGAGCGAAAGATCTTCGAGCAGGATCTCAAGGACGCTGAGAACGAAGGTAACGAGGCGATTGCCGCCAAGTTCACGCTGATGATCAACGAGATGGAAGCGGTTCTTGGCCGTACCATCACCGACGAAGACGGCACCCCGCTCGTCAAAGAGCAGGACGTCAAGTTCATTGCCGAACAGGCGACCCGCTTCAACATCAGCTGGCTCAACATTCGCAGCAGTCAGCGTCAGGCCGATATCGAGAAGATCTACAAGACGCATTGCGACGCCATTGAATTGGCGGTCGACGAACGTGATCGCAAGCTCAACTCGATGAAGCGAGGTGACGAGCTTCGCAGCGGCGTGTTGCAAATGGTCAAGGTCTACATCGCCACCAAGCGAGTCATCTCGACCGGTGACAAGATGGCCGGCCGCCACGGTAACAAGGGTGTTATCGCCCGGATTCTGCCGCAGGAAGACATGCCCTTCCTGGAAGACGGAACCCCGGTTCAGATCATGCTCAACCCGCTCGGCGTACCAAGCCGTATGAATGTCGGTCAGATTCTCGAAACCCATCTCGGTTGGGCGGGTGCCAAGCTTGGCTTCCAGGCCATTACCCCGGTCTTCGACGGGGCGACCGAAGAGAAGATTCACGAGACGCTCCGCGAGGCTGGCTTGCCCGAGACAGGCAAAGTTCAGCTCTACGACGGGCGGACCGGTGAGCCGATGGAGCAGGAGACCACGGTCGGCTACATCTACATGCTCAAACTGCATCACCTTGTCGACGAGAAGGTCCACGCTCGCAGCACCGGGCCTTACTCGCTCATCACGCAACAGCCGCTTGGCGGTAAAGCGCGATTCGGTGGTCAGCGATTTGGAGAAATGGAAGTCTGGGCTCTGGAAGCGTACGGAGCCGCCTACATCCTCCAAGAGCTACTAACCGTGAAGAGTGACGACGTCGAAGGACGTACCAAGATCTACGAGTCGATGGTCAAGGGTGAGAACACCCTCGAGGCCGGCACGCCTGCCAGCTTCGACGTGTTGACCAACGAGATCCGCGGTCTGGGACTCAACATGCAACTAGAAAAACGACGCATTTAAGGCGTCGAAATAAACTCGCTCGTCGGCCGTGGCCCGTCCCGCACAACGCAAGCCAGGCCGACAGGCAACCAACCATTCGAACTCAACGGCACTTAAGCATAAAAAGAGGTACCAGCGATGAGCATTGGTGAAGGCTCTTACGATCGCATTAACGACTACGTGTCGGTAAAGATCAGTCTGGCCCGTCCTCACGATATTCGCAGCTGGTCGTTCGGCGAAGTCAAGAAGCCGGAAACGATCAACTACCGCACCTACCGTCCCGAAAAGGACGGCCTGTTCTGCGAGCGGATCTTCGGCCCGGAAAAGGACTGGGAGTGCTCCTGCGGTAAGTACCGCGGCATGAAGTACAAGGGCATGATCTGCGATCGCTGTGGCGTCAAAGTCACGCACAGCCGCGTGCGTCGCAAGCGCATGGGTCACATCGAGTTGGCCGCGCCGGTGGTCCACATCTGGTTCTTCAAGGCGATGCCCAGCCGCTTGGGTAACTTGCTGGCCATGAAGACGACCAGCCTCGAAAAGGTGGTCTACTTCCAAGACTACGTCGTCACCAACCCTGGCGACACGCCGCTCAAGAAGCAGCAGCTGCTCACCGAAGAGGAATTGCGCAGCTCGATCGAGCAATACGGCGAAGGTTCGTTTGAAGCCGAGATGGGCGCCGATGCGATTCGCAAGTTGCTCGGCGACATGGACCTGGTCAAGCTCTCGGAGCAACTCCGTACCGATCTCGCGGAAACCGGTTCCAAGCAAAAAGCCAAGGAGCTGATCAACCGCTTGAAGATCGTCGAGTCGATCCGCGACAGCGACAACAAGCCGGAGTGGATGGTCCTGGACGTAATCCCGGTCATTCCGCCCGACCTGCGACCGCTCGTGCTACTCGACTCGGGCAACTTCGCCACCAGCGATTTGAACGACCTCTACCGTCGTATCATCAACCGCAATAACCGACTCAAGAAGCTCGTCGACCTGAACGCTCCGGAAGTCATCATTCGCAACGAGAAGCGAATGTTGCAGCAATCGGTCGACGCCCTGTTCGACAACAACCGCTGCAAGCGACCGGTCCTCGGTTCGAGCAACCGCCCGCTCAAGTCGCTCACCGACATGATCAAGGGCAAGCAGGGTCGCTTCCGCGAGAACCTGCTCGGCAAGCGTGTCGATTACTCCGCACGAAGTGTAATCGTGGTCGGACCGAAGCTCCGCCTGCATCAATGTGGTTTGCCCAAGAAGATCGCCCTGGAACTCTTCCAGCCGTTCATCATCCGCCGCCTCAAGGAACTCGGCCACGCCGATACCATCAAGAGCGCGAAGAAGATGCTCGAGCGAAAGGACGAAGAAGTCTGGGACATCTTGGAAGAGGTGATTAACAATCACCCGGTCCTACTCAATCGTGCTCCCACGCTGCACCGCATGGGTATCCAGGCCTTTGAGCCGACCCTGGTCGAAGGCAACGCGATCCTGCTCCATCCGCTGGTCTGCAAAGGCTTCAACGCCGACTTCGACGGTGACCAGATGGCGGTCCACCTGCCGCTCTCGATCGAGGCCCAGGTCGAAGCCCACACGCTGATGATGTCGGTTCACAACATCTTCAGCCCGTCCAACGGTGCCCCGATTATTAGCCCGTCGCAAGACGTCGTCATGGGTTGCTACTACATGACGGCGACCTTGGCCGATCGCAAGGGCGAAGGCATGAGCTTCTTCTCGGCTCAAGAAGCCCAACTCGCCTACTCGCTCGGCGCCATCGATACGCACGCTCGCATCAAGGTCCGACTGCCGAAGGGCAAGCTCGTTAAGTTCGAGACCAGCGACGAGCTGCAAGAAATTCCGCTCGTTGAAACTACCGTCGGCCGCATCATCTTCAACGACGTCCTGCCGGAGAAGATGGCGTTCTACAACCTGCCGATGAAGTCGGGCGAATTGGCTCGCGTCATCT
>CAYLRE010000145.1:0-11622 GCA_964385715.1 uncultured Planctomycetaceae bacterium | reverse complement strand
TGAGCGTTCCCGAAGTGAAGTTCCGCGACTACACCGTTGACCGCCACGAGACGGGTAACCTTACGGTTCGCCCAGAAGCGGTCTTCGGTTAACGACAGACGACGGCCCCCGGACGCAGGGGCTGCAGTTCTCAGCGATCAGCCGTCGGCATGCCGCGCACACCGGTCGGGCGCGCCGCCCATGGCGGAGGTCGACGGCTGAAAGCCGAGCACTGCGTGCTTATTGTCCGTGTCCAACAGCACAAGCTTACACACAATTGGCAGACGCGCCAGGCCTGAGGTCTGGTGGGCACTAGCCCTTTGGGGGTTCGAATCCCCCAGTAGCCCCTGCGGCTATTTGGCGAAATGAAGTATTACGCTTTCGCGACTCACGCGGACGTTTGTCAGAACGAAGTACAACTTGAAGATAAAGGTGACATCCAATACAGGGCCCGTACCCAACGACACAAGCTTACAAACATTCCCTCCCAAGGAAGAGGTTGTGGGTTCGAATCCCACTCGGTCCGCTCACGGCAAGACAGACGGGACCGATAGTTCAACGGTAGAACACTTAGTTTCTCGCTTTTGCGACTTGTACGGGCCCCTTTAATCCAATATTTGCAATTCAACGCTCGCTCGTGATCAAAAACGACCGGGAGCGAGACAACAATACAGCCGCGTGCCCAACGGTGAGAGCCTACAAACACCACCAGCAGAAATGGTCATGGCAGGACGTGAGGCCCCGTGGTTTGAGACCCCGTTGGTCTGAGGTCCGTCCGGTTCGAATCCGGAGTTTGGTAACGACCTTCGCTTTTGCGACTCGCACGCGGCTCTTTTACAATCAGGAGACACACCCGTACCCAACGGCACAAGCCTACAAACATTCGACTTCGGATCGAGAGGTTGCAGGTTCGAATCCTGCCAGGACTACTCGTCATCAAATACACACAGTCCTGTAGCTCAACTGGATAGAGCGCTTAGTTTTCGCGCTTAGGCGACTTGTACGGGTGTCTCTTTTTTACACAATCAAACCGGGAGCACGATTTCCGATTAGCAATGAAACAACGGGTCCGTACCCAACGGCACGAGCTTACAAACTGGAAAACGCGGCTAACGGCCGTGTGTAGGTTCGAATCCTTCCCCCGCCGCTTCGCGAAAGACAAATACCAGGCGGGGTTGTATCGACGCTTTTGCGACTCGTACGGGCCTTGCGTACACTTCCTATGTGTTTGACCAACTGAGAAAGCTTACAAACGACTCTGTTAAAGTCACGTCGTCCCAAGCAGGACGGCCACTCGCTTTCCGAACTCGCAAACACTTTTCTTGTAGAGAGGGCCATCCATGATGAGCACGCGAGAACAGGATATCCGCGTCGAGATTCTCAACACGCTGTTGACGACTCCGCACCGGGCACTGGACAAGATCTGGCCAGTGCACCAGGAAATGATTGCCAAGGACCCACGATTCTACGTGCGTCTCGCTGCTTGGTACACGGACAACGGCGACGTTCGTGACCACAAGGAGATGTTCATCATCAACCTGGTGCTCTCCGACTTCGATGGCCACCGCGACGTTGGTCTGGCAATGCTTCGCGCGCTGCCTCCGTACCAGGTGGTCCGCATCGTCGACTTCATTTCCGGACGGAAGAAGACGCGACGCGCCCGCAAGGACGAGCTGAAGATGGCTCGCACGCAGGCTGCGAAGCGTGCTCGCCGCGGTTTGGCGCAGCGGGTGTTCGGTAGCAAGCCAGCGGACGCGAAGCCATCGGCCGCGGTCGTGGAAAAGGTGACCGAGGAGTTCGGCCTGTTCCGCAACATTCCGCGGGCCATGAAGACCGAAGTGACTCGTTACCTTCGTGAGCGAGAGGCCGATTCGCAGTGGTTCGACGGCAGTGTGCTTTCAGCTCGTAAGGCCATGAAGCGGCTTTACGCGTTGTTGCATGTTCGACCGGACGAGCGCGCTCAGAAGATCCTGTTCGACGACGATCCACCTGTCGACAGCCGGCTGTACGCGCTACGGGAACTGGCCGCTGCCGAAAGCCCAGCCGCGCAGGCTCAGGCAATCGTGCAGCACAAGATTCCGTACCGAGTCGCGTCGACGGTGATTCGTCAGATGACGCCAAGTGTCCTGGTAGCGCTCATCAACCAGATGAGTTCGCAGGAACTGATCAACAGCCTTGGCGCGTTGAAGCGTCGTGGGGCGCTCGACGTCCCAGAGATCAAGTCGATGGTTGAGGCCAAGTTGGCCGACGCCAAGACGGCGTCTCGCGTTAGCGCGCTGAAGGCCGAGAAGGCGCTCGAAGTGGTCGGCGGATCGGACGAGATGCGTCAGGCATTGGAAGATGTTGCCGACACGCAGATCAAGGCCAAGGGCCGCATCGCGCGACCGACGGCACTGCTGGTCGACAAGTCGGCGTCGATGCACTTGGCGATCGACCTTGGTAAGCGAATCGGCGCGATCGTGTCCGCGATCTGCGAAAGCGAACTATATACGTACGCTTTCGATACCTTGGCACACGAGATCACGTCGAACGGCCAAGACCTGGCCGATTGGGAACGTGCCTTCGCGGGCATTACCGCGGGTGGTGCGACGTCGTGTGGTATCGCGCTGAAGTACATGGAGCGAAAGAAGCAATTCGTCGAGCAGATTATTATCATTACCGACGAAGAGCAGAACACGCCGCCCATTTTTGTGACGGCGCTTCGCGAGTACTCAGCGGCTTTGGGTGCCGCACCTTCGGTCGTGATTGTGCGTACGCCAGGCGGACGGGATTACGTTGAGCGACAGTGCCGCGATGCCGGTATTCAGGTCGACGTATTCAACTTTGAGGGGGACTACTACTCGCTGCCAAACCTGGTACCGATGTTGGCGGCCCCATCGAAGATGGAGTTGATGATGGAAATCATGGACTACCCACTTCCGCAGCGGAAGAACGCATGACGGCGCGCGATCGTTTCGCCGAGGTTCAATGCTAGCCGTAATGATGCTAACCCAGGAGTCGGTATGCCCAGCGTGTGCCGGCTCCTTTTTTTCCCCGTTGTGGTTGGGTCAATTTAGTCATGTTGAACCCAGGGTCCCGATGCAGACAAGAGGCACAATTTTCAATCTACTGCTTGCTGCGGGCGGTCGCGGGTCGCTATATTAGGAGGGTCCGCGCCCGACCGCGAGAGCTTACAAACCTTCAAAAAAGAAGTTTCGCCGCTCTCGAAACTTGCGCGGGCATTTTTTTTGCGCTCTGCGACAGGCTGATTGGGGCCACGATGTCAAACTCAAATGACCCTACTCGCCGCCCTGCCGGCCCCCGGGATGTTAGTGAACTCCTTGGCCGATTCGCCGCCGAGGAAGACGAATTTCTGCGGCGAGAGTTCCTTGCTCCCGCGCTGCCCGGTGGCAAGGTCCGGGTTCGAATTGCTGGCGTAGCGTGCACGATTCAAATCGAGCCCGCCGACTTCGAAGGTTGGGGGATTTTCAAGCCGGAGTCACACACTCACGCTACGCTGGTGCGCCGCGCGAGCTTGGCCGAACGTCGGGCGTATTTGGAATTGTTTCCGCAGGTTCGTTTGATCATTTGCCACCGAACGGGAGCCACCTGGAGTGCCTCGACGGCCAGCAGCGGTGACACCCGAATGCGGATCGATGGTTTAGCGCCCGTGCTACTCGCGGAAGAAGTCCAGCTTTTCGACTGTGTGCGCACGCGGTACGACGGGACGCAATTCTGGTTTGATGAAATCGATATGCGTCACGATCCCGGCACAGCAGCCTATCTTCGCGGAGCGCTCCGTGACGAAACGGTTCCCGAGGACTTGGATCGCCGCGGTCTGACCGCTGAGGAGCGAGCGGCCTATGAATTGAACTACTGGGAGACGGTCGGTTCGCCGGTGGATCCACACGAACGGAACTCGCCACAGCGAAATGCGGCGCATCGCCGCCGCAGCCGTCGGGCCCGAGCTAGCGAGGAGCCTGTCGAGATCGATTCGGTACGGCAGCGCTTACGCGATAGTTTGTCGCACGCTGGCGCCGAATTGGTCGACTACCTTGAACGTTCTGACAGTTTTCGTGTCAGTTATGTCGTCGGCGGTCAATCGTACACGTCGTCGGTCGACAAACAGGATTTGACCGTGAATATCGCCGGGATCTGCCTCAGCGGCGAAGATCGTAAGTTCGACCTGGGCAGTCTGGTCGGGGTCCTGCGCGAAGGGGCTGCCGGGGGCGATATCTATCAGGTTGGCGGGGAAGGCGGAATGGACGAGGAAGAATATTGGCGAATTCATCCACCAAGAAACGAGTAGTTGAACGATGCTGGACCCTTGTTGGGCGCCGGCAGGGGCGGCTCTGGCACGCGCGGCGAATGAAGCCAATCAGCGGTCAGCCAGCCAGCGTCGCATTTGATGCCGACTGGGCCCTCGCGCGCGAGGAAAGCAAAGGCGATATCGTCGGCTTCTATCACACCCATCCGTCGGGAATGCCGTCGCCCAGCAAACGGGATGATCGGACGATGTGGGCGTGGGTCGCCTCGTTCGGCAAACCGCTGTTGTGCTTGATCGAATCGAACCGCGTGGTTCACGCCTTTCTGTATAAGGACGATGAATCGGCGGCGGTCCGGCTGGCGGAGTGCGAACGGTTTCCGCGTGGCATCATTGTCGCTTACGATAACGACGACGCTTACGGTAACGACGTCGACGGAGAGAACGATGGCGAATAAGTACCTGCACGAAGAAATCTATCGGGGCGCCGATGCGCTCGCCAAGCTAGCGGAGCCGCACCTTACGATCTGCGGTGCTGGGGCGCTCGGTTCGCATCTGGTTGACAATCTAGCCCGACAGGGATTCCGCAAGCTCCGCGTAATCGATCGCGATCGCGTTGAAGAGCACAACGTCAGCACGCAGCTGTACGGTGCCGCCGACGTGGGCGCATGGAAAGTGGAAGTGCTGCGCAATCGTTTGTTTCGAGCGGTCGAGAATGAGATCGACGTGGTGGCCAAAGAGCTGGAGGAACGGAACGCGCGTTCGCTGCTCAAAGGCTCGGATATCGTCATCGATACGTTTGACAACTCGGGCTCCCGTGCGCTCGTGCAGAAGCAGTGCCGTGAGTCGACCATCGAGTGTCTGCATGTTGGCTTATACGCCGATTATTGTGAAATCATCTGGGACGACGCGTATCGCGTTCCTGGCGATGTCGCGGGCGACGTCTGCGAGTATCCACTGGCCCGCAATCTTATCCTGCTGGCCGTCGCTGTTGCTTCGGAGAGCCTGGTTCGATTCTGCCTGGAAGGCGAACGCCGGAACCGCGCCGCGACGCTCAAGGACTTTTCGGTTACTGAGATCGAAGGGTAACGGGGGCGGCTGCGCTTGGTGGGGATGAATCGCGAGGAGGTTGGTGTACTCGATGTGTTTGACGTCGAAGATGGTGGGCTCATTTTGATTTGACAGGAACGCGCAAATATGTATACTAGGCGGCCAGCTGTGGGAAGTAACACAGTGGCGAGCAACGGAGCACGGTTCTTGCCGTGGGCGGGCCTCCAGATGGCGGCGAAGTTGAGCGGCCAGGAGACGATTTCATGATGGGGCGTTCGTAGAGCCGGTGGCATCGGCATCGATGGCCGCGGCATGTTGCTCGCTCGTTCTTTGACAACTTGGCAGTGATGAATGATGGCTGAGGCTCCGCGTCTTCGCGCTTGCGCGTTGCATTCTAAGAAAGTGGCCTGACAAGGGTGCGTGGTGCGATGCCTGGAATACATCAGGAACGCGGCAGGAACAACCATTGCAAAATGTCGAACGAAACAAACGTTGAACACGCATTGAACATGGATGGAACAACCGTCGAACATTCGTTGAAAGAATGCCGAAAATCGACGAAACAAGGATCGGAAGGCTAATCAAATTCGGCCTCCGGCGGCCGTGAATCGAGCGGTTGCCGGTCGGCTGCGGGCTTTTTCACTTGACTTGGATCTGACCGTTGAAATATGCTTTCCGCGCGGCTTCGTTCTCGTTGGGAAGTCGCTCCGCGTGGTATCCGATAGAGCATGGAAGCATGAATCTGCCAGTCAGTCGAGGTGAGACCGTCGGGCACTGGCCAGACCAATGGCAACGCGTGCTGCTGGAGGCCGCTGCCAGACGTGACCAGCGGGCCATCGATGCATGGGAGGCCTGGGCGGCGCGATTTGGGACAGCCTCGAACGACAAGAGTGTGACGGCGATCTTTCCAGCGGTCTACGTAAATCTATCGGCCCTGAACTATTCGGGGCCGGGAATGCGGGAACTGAGGTCAGCCTATCAGCAGACTTGGATGACGAACCAACTGCGAAATCGGGGACTGACCGATCTGCTTCAATCTCTGCAGGCGGCGTCGGTCGACTCGATTCCGCTCAAGGGAATTTCTCTGGCGCTGTTTTACTACGGCGATCTTGGTGCGCGGCGGATGGGGGATGTTGATCTGCTGGTTCGACCGTCGGAGCTGGGACAGGTCAGCCGTGTGCTAGCGGCGAATGGCTGGAACTCGGAAGACGAGATTCCTCCAGCCCACTTGATGCCCTTTATTCACGCCATGGGCTGGCGGCATCCGAAATGGGGGGCGCTCGATCTACACTGGATGCCCTTCACGGTTGATTGTAGCGCAGCGGCAACCGCGGCGTTCTGGAAGCGCGCTAAACGGAAAGACCTGAATGAGGCCAGCATGCTCGTGCCGAGCACGACAGACATGTTGGTGCATATGTGCTTTCACAGTCGCAAGCCGGATCGTCAGGCGATATGTCGATGGGTGCTGGACTTGCTCATGCTGCTCGACTCGCGCGATGATGAGGTTGAGTGGGCGGAGCTCGTCGACCGCGCCAGGCACTATGGTATGGTCGCCCCCGTTCGTGACGCCCTGGCGTATGTCAGGCGAGAGTTTGAGGCGAATGTGCCGGATGCGATCATAGAGCAGCTTGCCGAGATTGAGACAACGGATCGAGATCGGCGTCGCTATCAGCAATTGTCGCGACCGAGCCGCAGAGGTTCGGTCGGGAGAATGATCTCGACTCATTGGTGGCGATACAGCGCCGGTTGTGCCTGTGAGAAGAGGAAGCGAAATCCGGTGGGATTCGTCCGCTATGTTCTGGCGTACGGAAGGCTTCGGTATCGGTGCCGCTCGGTCCCACAGATCTTGAAAGGGCTGCTCTCGAGTCGGCCAGGAAGCGAGCGACATCCGGCGTCGACATCGGAAACTAAAGAGGTCTCGGCGAAGACGCCTGGATAGTGACACCATCGAGCGGACTCGAGATTCTGGAGTCTGAGCCAGGCAGTCCTCTTCCGCTGGACGACGTGTGGCCGGTTAATCTGGTGTGGCGAGCAGACAGCAGTGCTGGCACGCGTCCTCTGCATAGTTGGGTGCGGCGGACTCGCTAACCGCGAATGGCAGGTCTGAAGGGGAATTGTGGGCAAGATGGTATGTATCGGATCCCAGCTGTTGGGTAATATCCGGGCACAATTGCTGCATTAGGGATCCGCCAGAGTAGTCGCTGCTTGCGGTGATTGCGTCCGGCGAATCGGACAGCCGTCTCTTTGGGCCGGAAAGTTCTCTGCGCCATACGGAGACACGATGCGGCATGATACCCAACGGCACAAGGAGATCGGTGTTGCTCAGTCACGAGGCATGCATGGCGGCGCGCGTACGGCGCCTCTTGAAGACGCCGAATAGGACGCAGGGTCGCGATCTCTCGGAACAACCTCTTCTGGGCGGAATGAAGGGCTGCGCGTGCTCATTGCGATCCGGCGAGCAACGGAGGCTCAATTGATCGGGCCTATTCGAGAATTCGCTGCTCAGATCTATCCGGTTGTGCGTCCGTACGGTCGAGTAAAGCTCGCCGTGGTCATTGCGACGGGAATGATTCAGGGGCTGTTTCAGGCACTTGGCGTTTCCTCCATTGTGCCGTTCCTGATGTTGATGATGAATCCGGATCAGTTCTTGGAGTCGGCGTGGGGACAACGTCTTGTCGCGATCCATCCAGACTTGACTGCTGGTGCGCTCATCACCCTGTCAGGCGTGTTCTCAATAGCGATGCTGCTTCTCGCCAATGGAGTGTCGTTGTGGGCAGACATCGCACGCTCTCGCTATGTTCATGGCAGCGGGCATTGTTTGCGCATGTCCCTGGTGCAGCGAGCGTTGCGACGGTCGTATATGGATCACCAGCGACAGAATACCTCGGTCTTGACGAAAAAGATCGTTGGCGACGTAACGCAATTTAGCAACAAGGTGCTGCGGCCGTTGTTTGAGGTATTCGCGTGTCTGTCAACAACGCTGTGTGTTCTAGTGGTTCTTCTTCTAGTGCAGCCAGCGGCCGCACTTGTTGCGATGTTTGGGCTAGGAGCATACTACTGTCTTGTGTTTCGCTTCTTAAGGAATCGTCGAATACGATTGTCGCACCGACTGAAGGAGGCAAGACGAGGCGAATTTGTCGCCCTCGGACAACTCCTGGGCGGCCTGAAGATGGTACTCGTCCGCAATTGCGCTGACACCTTTGTGCAGCGAATATCTGATTTTTCTACTTCACAGGCTCGCGCTGGTATGATGGCGCCGATTTACGGCAACATGCCGCGATACCTCTTGGAGCCTCTTGCGTACGGATCGATTGTCGCCTGGATTCTTGTGGAGGTTGCCGCAGGGCGCGACATTTCGACGATCCTACCGACCGGCGGTCTAATCGCAATGGCCGGATATCGACTCTTGCCAAATCTCCAGCAGATTTACGCGAAATTGGTTCTGCTCACGACTTGGCGCCATACGCTGGAAGAGATTGTCGTCGAGCTGAATGCAACGGAGCGACCGGAAGGCGCCTCAAACCTCCAGCCTGTCGCAGTCGAGCCGTGTGCCTGGATGCGATCGATTGAATTGGCCGATGTGTCGTTCGCGTATGACGATAGCCGCGAGCCAGTTATCAAGAATGTGCGAATGGATATCGCCAAGGGGTCCTTCGTTGGTCTTGTCGGGTCCTCGGGAGCGGGGAAATCGACGTTGGCGGATCTATTGTTAGGACTAATATCGCCCACGTCTGGACAGTTGCTGTTGGATGGGAAGCCATTGTCGATTGCCAACCTGCCCCGCTGGCGCACTGGAATCGGTTATGTCCCGCAGGACGTATTCCTGTTAGACGCTACCGTAGAGGAGAATATTGCATTTGGTGTTCGTAGAGACGAGATTGACCACTTGCGTGTACGCGAGGTAGCGCGTCTCGCACAGCTGCATGAGTTTCTTGAGGACGGCGCAGCGTTGGGACTTCGGTCGCGAGTGGGTGAACGGGGAGCTGAACTCAGTGGTGGACAGCAGCAAAGAATTGGTTTGGCGCGAGCGCTTTACTTCCGGCCACGGTTCGTGATTCTTGATGAATCTACCAGTGCCCTCGATAATGTCACAGCAAACAGAGTGATCTCTGCCGTTCGGTCCTGTGCTAGCGATGTCACCATATTCGCAATATCCCATAGGTTGAACACGCTAATCGATTGCGATTTGATCTATTACTTGGACAATGGCACGATTCGGGGCCAGGGCGAATTTGGGCATCTCATGGCAACCTGTCCAGAGTTTCGTTATCTGGCGTTGCTCGGCAACACGGCTAAAGACGCGGCGTGAGATAAGCGGTCAGGCCATTGTTGGAGCCACCAGGCTTCCTCCTCCTGGACGGCCCTTAGAGCACCAGCCTGCCCTGCGCTGAGTCTTTCGGAGGGTCACGCTTTGGCGCTTCGGCTTGTACGTCTTCTGCGTCGCCAGTATTCCTTCGCACACGCTGAGGGCAGCTCCCAGCGACTATGGGCGTCGACTTTCCACTGAGTGTAGGACATCAGAAAGCTTAGGAATCCGACGATCGGCTCCCCTTGATCGTGCACGCGAAGGACACGGCGGTGACGCCGCCACATAGCAGCGAGTGTAGAGAGGCGTCGTAAAGGGGCGGCCAGGTCATCGGAGTGTTTGCTGGCCGAGTTAGCCTCTGGGTGGCTCTTCACGCGGTTAAGCACCTTCGGCGGAACGAGCGAGAGCTTGTTCTGAGGCAGGAACAGCAACATGTCTCGCAATGCCGTAACTACCCCAAGGTCGTTGGCCCGTTCCAGGGCCTCACTCAAATCGATCGTCGGGTTCTGTTTCAGCAGTACTGCAGCATCAAGGACGCCGCGGCAAAGTGACATCGCATCCGGCTTCCTCGAATGAAAACAAACAAGCAATAAGAGGTCCACTTCATCTGGTACGTGCAGTGCGATGCCGTTGTAGGTCTTTGGGCTCGCTCGTCGATAGAGCTCCTCGTCGTATTCGCTGAGAATGTCGACGTCGAATACACGACGGCACAAATTCAATGTGTGTCCATCGGCGTTCCGAAATGAAATTGCAGAAATGAACGGCAGCAGTTGCGGTGGCGGCAAATTGTTTGCGGCGGACCATCCGTGCTGCTGCAGGGCCGACGTGGCGGCCAAGAACGCTGCCTCGGGAACAGCAATGTCGGGGGCGTCCAGGGCTCGCGTGCCGATGTCTTTGTACTGAAATAGACTGAGCGATACGTTCTGGAGCGCGAGATGTGGGATCGATTCTCGAGTAAACAGTTCAATGGCCTGCGCGAGACCGCGTAATCTCAATTGATTGTGCGTCCATGTTTTGCGATAGATGCCGCGTAATAGGTCTGTCGTTTCGCAGTCAGCAATCTGTTCCTTGAGATTGGCGTAGAGGCGTGGCAAGACGAAAAACGAGGCATCGTCAATGTCTTGAATGTCGCACCGGCCTTGCCAGGCTTGCCATGCGGCAATCGCCTGCTCGCTCTCACACAGGGCAGCCTGAATCAGCAAGCGGTGAGAGTGTGTCGGCCACACGCTACGATGGTCAATTGTGTGTGCCATTGGACTGCCATCGTTTGAGTACAAACTGCTTGCATAGGGAGAATTGCCGGCGCATCCGTTTGGTGAATGGCAAGGGTACCGGAACGTGCCTGTCGGACGGTTGGTACCCGAGTACACTCTCAGTCTCGGAGATGTCCCATCGCATTCCGGCGTTGTCGGACATTAAATTAACGGTGGCGAATGTTACGCCATCGATCTCAATCGCCCTCTCAATCGCTTGGCAAAAATCACGATCGCTTAGCCACATCTGCTGCTCCCACAGGTCCCTGTAAGGGTCCGGAAAGTTATCGCCTCGTCTGACCCAGCCGATCCGCAGGCAAATTACCGACAGGCCATGTCGGTCCGAGTAGAACTTTCCGATCCGTTCGCCCATGAGCTTGGCTGCGGCATACATTGTTACCGGCTTGCCAGGCAGATCGGACGTCAGGGTTACTTCTTCCTCGCGATAGCCATCCATGGTGTGATTGGTGCTTGCAAAAACGACTCTTCTGATGCCGTGCTTGGTGGCGGCGTGAAAGACATTCAATACCGCGTCGACGTTGTTTGGTTCCAACTCTTCCCAGGACAATGGTCGACCCCCTGCACCTGCCAAATGCACGACCGTGTCGACATCCCGGAATAGACCGACCCACGCGTCGTCGTAAGTGCCCAGATCTGCAAGAGAAACATTGGGGCAATCCGCAGGATTCCGGTCCAGAAGCACTAAATCGCAAGAGGACGCGAGATGTGACTGCAGCTTCCTGCCTAGCAGTCCAGAGGCGCCAGTGATTAGTACTTTTCGTGGCATCAAA
>CAYLRE010000144.1:0-11657 GCA_964385715.1 uncultured Planctomycetaceae bacterium | reverse complement strand
CGCTAAGACAGAAGAGCCGGTGCGTGAAGGTTGCGTCGCCCTATTGGGGCCGTTCATTGATACGATCGTTATCTGCTCTATGACCGCACTCGTGATTCTGATCACGGGAGCCTGGAACAACGATGCCTGGCTCGGGCAAGGGCTCGCCGGGGCTTCGCTGGCGTCGCGGGCGTTTGCTGAGGAGCTGTCGTGGTTCCCCTGGGTGTTGGCGGTCGCAATCGTGCTCTTCGCGTACTCTACGATTGTGTCTTGGAGTTACTACGGCGAGCGATGTTGGGAGCGACTGTTCGGCGCCCGAACAACGATCGTTTACAAAGTGCTCTTCATCACCGCGGTGTTTATTGGAACGATTATTAACCTCGGCGCCGTGCTTGATTTCTCCGATTTGATGATTCTCTCCATGGCGTTCCCCAACGTATTGGGCGCGGTGCTATTGGCTCCAGGAGTGAAGCGCGATCTGGCCGACTATTGGCGTCGATACAAGGCAGGCGAATTCAAGACATTCAAATAATCAGTATTGCGAAGAAGCTGCGTGGCCACGCCGGCCTATGTTCGTCGGCGTGGTCGGGTGCAGCCGGTTATAAGAACGGAGAGCAGAATCATGTCATGGCTTCCTAAATCGAGTGTCGTCGTCCCGGTCGACTTTTCCGATGAGTCTCTGGCGGCGGTCTCGGTGGCGCTAGAGATGGTCGATTCGGCCGCCAACGTTCATGTGATTCATGTCTTGCCGGCACTCTCGGCGATGGATCCAGGCGTCGTCTGGGACACCGTGGACGATGCAAGTCGCCAAGATCACGCGGAAGACGCGCTCAGGGCCAAGCTTTCTGGGGGCCAAAAGGAAGTTGACGTGGCGATCGCGATTGGTGATCCGGGGCACGAAATCACCAACTACGCCAGCGAAGTGAACGCGGAACTGCTCGTGCTGCCGTCTCACGGGCGAACTGGCATGAAACGCCTGCTCATCGGTTCGGTGGCCGAACGGGTCATGCGGCTGGCACATTGCCCCGTGTTGGTGCTCAAGAAGTAACGACCACGTTGGCACGGGAGAGACACGCGTCCGTCTTATCCCGCAATCGGCTCAGTCGGGAAGTAGCCTTCGACCACCGTGCGAAACTCTTCCGGTGTTCTTACCGTGGCCACGTGTTTGCGAAAGTCCCGTGCTCCGCGGCGACCTTGGGCGTAGCAGCAGGCATACTTCCGCATCAGCACGCTGCCCTTTGTCTCGCCGAAGCGGCGGCAGACCAGCTCGAAGTGATGCAGCAGTAGCTGGCGTTCCTCTTCCGGCGTTGGGTGAGGCGGAATCGGTTCCCCTCGCAAGGCCGCGGCCGCCTGCTGAAACAGCCAGGGGCGACCGAGAGACGCACGGGCGATCATCACGCCGTCGACGTCGTAGCGACGGAAGGCCTCGACAACTGCATCGGCCGAAGCAAGATCGCCATTGCCGATCAGCGGGATCTTCTTCAGGTACGGTTTAATATCCGAGATGCGATCCCAATCGGCCGTTCCTTTGAAATAATCTTGAGCCGTGCGGCCATGGACGGTCAGCGCCGCTGCGCCGGCTCCCTCAACGACCTGGGCCACGTCGATGGCGTTGATCTTGTCTCGCGTGCAGCCAAGGCGAATTTTGGCCGTTACTGGTGTGGGGGCACAGGCCGCCACGACGCGTTCGATGATCGCGGCCATGCGGTCCGGGTGCTTGAGCAAGTAGCTGCCGCTGTGGGCTTTCTCGGTCACCTGTTTCACCGGGCAACCGAAGTTGATGTCGACGATCGTGACACCGAACTCGCGAGCCAATCGTTGGCCGACCGCCGCCAGATCATCGGGGTCGTTGTCCCAGATTTGCACGGCCAGCGGGCGGGATTCTTCCGCCACGCCCCACAGACGATCGGGAAAACCAGCGTCACGGGCGTCCATGTGCAGGAAGCCTTTGGCGTTGATCATCTCCGTAGCTTGCAAGCCAACTCCACCAAAGTCCCGCACGATCTGCCGGAAGGCGTAGTTGGTAAAGCCAGCCATCGGGGCCTGTAGGATCGGCGGATCGACGACCACGGGACCGATATTGATCGCCGCCGGCATGGTTTTCGATTGATCGCCACCGCATGCTACCGGGGTGTCGCCGGGCGTCGTGGTCGTTTCGTTATTTTGGAGATCGGTTGCCATGCGTACTATTGAAGCGCAAAGAGCGGTCGGCGCCAAGAGAAAGCAAAGTGGGCTCAAGAATTGCGAGCCTTACTCCGGCCGGCACCTGAGCACGAACAGCTGCTTGTAGAAGTAAGGTTCGCCTGTAGAGGGCCACAGCAGATTCGAGATCTCGTCGGTGAGCGACTCGCTCACAAAGCCATCGACGGCTGCCTGGAAGCTCTGGTCCGGTCCACCGCTGCCCATGATGAATATGCTGCGAACGATGAACTCGTCGGCGTCAGGCCAGTTGGAGACCGCCGAGCGTAGGGACAGGAGCAACTGTCTCAGGAACGATCCGCCAGCCTGTAGGCCGGGAGGAACAGCTCCACGGATGCCGGCTCTTCCCGGGAAAAGATCCCAGTTGGCTAGTTTCATCGATTCCTCGGTGCGACGGCGGCCGCCCGCTTCGGCACCGAGTGCGGCTAGGACTGGCGCCGCGGCCAGCAGATGCCACTCGTCAACTGCCGCGGCAAGGGCTTCCTCCTGGGAGGCTCCCACACCGAGTGTGCCAACTCGAAAGCGGTTGCCTTCGTCGCCATCGAGGTGAAGGCAAATGTCCAGCGGGGCTACTGCCTGGTCCCCTTGGCGGCCAAAACCGTCGAACGAGATTGAGAGTCCGAGCCGATGCCCATCCACGGTCAGGTCGCCGTCGTCTTCGTCGAAGGGCACGCCGGCTTTGTCGAGATGTCGTTCGAGGGCTCGGAGTGCGAGCTGGTAGCAGTCTTGCAGCATGGAAGTCGCGGTGCCCTGTCGGTGCTGTCGAGTCAGAGATTCTAGAAGTCGTTTCGTGCGTTAACCCGGCGTGTCGAGGTACGGATCCTGCCCCATTTGTTTCTGGAGCTTGTTCCGCTGCCTCTCATAATACATAAGCATCTTCCGCGATGCGAAGTGCTTTCGCTCCACACGGCGTTGTGCCCGCCGGAACAGGTGTTCTTGTCCAGGGACAGGCTCAAACGTCTCGCCACCTCGTTTCGCGAGACCGGCCGCTTTGCGTTCGCCAAGGCCCGCTTCCAAAATATCATCGTCCATCGCCATGTACTGGCGAAAAGTACCGGGGTCCCCCTGGCGACCACAGCGACCGATCAGCTGGCGATCGATGCGGGCCGACTCGTGAAGCTCTGTGCAGATGACGTGCAGCCCTCCGAGGTCGACAACACCCTCGCCTAACAGAATGTCGGTCCCGCGACCTGCCATGTTGGTGGCGACCGTGACACGTCCCTGCTGTCCCGCATCGGCGATTACCGAAGCTTCCTCGGCAATGCGGTGGGCGTTGAGAACCTGGTGCTCGATTCCGACGTTGTCGAGCAGTCGTGACAGGTGCTCCGACTTGTCGATCGAGCGGTTGCCGATCAGCACGGGACGCCCCTGGGCGTGCAGGGCGCCAATTTCGGCCACAATCGCCGCCCATTTGGCGTCGGCATGCGAGTAGACCTCGGTGGGAAGCTCGACCCGTGCTACTGGGCGATGCGTGGGGATGGTGGTGACGTTTAGCCGATAGATCCGCTTCAGTTCGCGGGCGCTGCTCCGCGCGGTTCCGGTCATGCCGGCCAAGTGTTCGTAGCGAAGGAAGTAATCCTGGATCGTGATACGGGCCGCCTGGCCGGAAGAGGCAGTCACCTTCACGCCCTCGCGAGCCTCGATCGCCTGGTGGATGCCGGTTTGCCACTTGCGACCCTCAGAAAGTCGCCCGGTGAACTCGTCGACAATCACGACTTCGCCGTCGCGAATGACGTAGTGTCGGTCGCGTTGGAAGTCGCGGGCAACTTTGATGGCCAGTTCCACGTGGTGGTAGATCGACAACATACTTACGCCGTTGATGCTGTCGGGGTGCTCGAGCGAGCGAACCATTCGGCGGCCGTCGCTGGTGAGTTCGATGGCTCGAGTGTCCGGATCGACCTCAAAGTGAACGGCGACCTCAAACTGGGATTCGATTTCGGCTGCCCAACGGTAGGCGGCGGCCAACTCGGCATCCATTTCAGGAATCGCGCTAATGATCAAAGGTGTGCGGGCCTCGTCGATCAGAATGCTGTCTGCTTCGTCGACCAGCACGAAGAAAGGTTCACGCTGCAGTGTGGCGTCGGCAGCCGATCCGTCCGAGAGTCCGAGCATCTGACCGAGGAAGTCGTGGCCGTCGAGAGAGTGCTTTCGACTTGCTAGTCGATCGCGGAGGAAGTCGAAACCGAATTCTTTCGCCGTGCCGTAGGTGATGTCGCACTGGTAGGCCGCCTTACGCTGCGGTGGCAGCATCTCGGCCGTGACGACTCCAACGGAGAGTCCCAGGCTCTCGTAGAGCGGACGCATTGTGATCGCATCGCGACTGGCGAGGTAATCATTGGCAGTTGCGACATGGGCGCCGCGGCCGTAAAGAGCCGCCAGGAAGGTCGGCAGCGTGGCCGTGAGCGTCTTGCCTTCGCCGGTTTGCATTTCGGCGATTGCATGTTGCTGCATGACGATGCCGCCAAGTAGCTGCACGTCGTAATGTCGCATGCCGAGCACGCGGCGGGCTGCCTCACGAACGAGAGCGTACGCTTCAGTCAGCAGTTGCTCCTGCGTTTCGCCACTACGGGCCCGATATTGCAGGGACAGACTCGCTTTCTGTAAAGCCGCATCGTCGAGCGATTTAAGTTTAGCTTCTTGCGCGGAGATGGCAGCAACTTGCCGAGTGGCGCGAGATAAGGTGCGGGAGCCGGCCGCTGACTTCGCTGTGTTCTTGGGTGAAGTGGAAGATGGAGACGGCGATACGGGCTCCGGGCCAGGCTGCACGCCAGGCTGTATGCCAGAAGTCGGAGTATCGGCCACGGACGCCATCGCTGCGGGAAGTCGACTACATCGACTTCATTTTTTGGACGTGGTAAGAAGTCGAGTAGTCGCTCGCCTCGGCATCACGTTCGCCGAGCCAGCCGCGAACCGCCACGAAGTCGCCGTCGGAGTACTGGCTACTGTCGACCTCGTTGAGGACGACACTGCCGCCATACTCGTCCGTGTTCCCGTCGAGAGGAACGTATCTGAGCTTCCACTGTTTGCGCGCCGCCGAGTATTCGAGCTTGCCTTTGAGCCAGCTGTAGTCTTCCGCGTGTCCATACTTAGCTGGGGGCATAATCTGCACGGCACGAAACTGTGCTTTGTTCTGCTGGGCTTTGTTCTGTTGGGCTGTGCTCGGTTTGGCGTCGCCGGTGCTCGGCGGCAGCGTGGCGATGTCGATGCGTGAACGCTCCTTTGAATGTGCAACGGTGTTCGGAATCGTGGGCGCCTCGGCCGGTTCATCATGGCCGGCAGGAACAATCACCGATCCACGAGCAGGCGTCGCCGCCGGGGTGGATGAGCGTACCAGTACCGAGCCGGTTGCCGGTTTAGGGCGCTGCAGAACAGAGGCTCGCTCCAACGATTCAACATCACTGGGAACGACGATCGACGGTTCGGACTCTTCCCAAGCAATCGCTGGCGCCGGAGGCGTGCTCGATCGTTGCACCTTCTTGGTCAGCACGCTGCCACGAGTGTTGCTCGGCCTATCACTGTCCGACGTCGAAGTAGCAAGCTGCGTTTCGTCGTCGGCTGGCGAAAGGGCATCCCAATCATCATCAGCTAGCTCTGGCGGAGTCGGCTCTTCGATGCGAATGACGGGTTCGCCTTCGTTACCTTCTTCGATCACGACGAATGGCCCAGAGGATCTATCGCTCGTCTGGACGTCGTCGGCGATCTCAGGCGACGACGTAGGTTCCGTGTGGTCGGCCGGTTCCGTCCTTCCAAATGTCGGTACCGGGCGCAGCCGTGGTTGCAGGGCTACCGGTTGAACCCCGGTGGAGGGTCGCGCGGCCAAGGTCCTGGCCTGCGAGGGCACACGAATCGATCCTGTTCCGCCCGGCTGCCCGCTGGTGCCAGGTTGAATGGTCGAGTTAGGCGGATAGATCTGCTGGCCCTGCGGCGATGGCGAAGTGCCAGGCCCAAACGTGCCAGTTGCCGGAGGCTGAAGAGTCTGTGGCGGCGGATAGGTTTGCGATCCGCTGGCGCCCGGGTAAACCGGGAGCGTTCCAGGAGCTCCAGGAATGGGCGCTAAACTGCTCGGCGGGGGAGAAGTCGAAGGGTTGTAGTAGGGCACGGCAGTCGGCTGCGTGACAACTCCTCCGGTCGTTGGTGTCGGGATTCGTGTGCGGCCAAAGGGGTCCCCAATGACCGGCTGATTCTTGCAGCCGGCAACCGCAACTGTGAGCAGTGCCAAGAGCGTGACGCTGTACCGCAGCATCGGCGGACTCCTTTCCACCTCTTATCGCGCGGGTCGGAGATGCACCTGCTTCCTGCTGGCGCGCAAAACTCCCGACCGATTGGAATGCGGTACGATAGCGAAACGTCGGCATATGTCTAGGCCGATTTTCGCTTTACGCCCTGAGACGAGCGGCCACGTGCTCTAGCGAGCCGACGTGAACGACGTGGTTGGATAGACGGTCTGGGCAGCCCGGGGCGTGCTTGGACCATCGTTCTTGGCTGAGCGATCGACATACGGGTTACGAATGATCACTGGCTGCGGCGCGCCTGTGTCGGATTTCACTGCCGCTTCCTTCATGTCACTACTATCAGCCTTCGGCGATTGCACGTAGGGATTGCGAATCGTGACCGGTTCGACCACCTTGGATTCTCCGTTGCACCCGCAGGCCGGGTAGGGGAACGGGCTTTGCCCATATTGCCTCGCTTGAATCGGGTGCTTGTAGTAGACCGGCGGGTACTGGGCGAAGTAGGGCGGATGCTGATCGATGATTGTGTTCGAGTAGAATCCCCACGGCCTAGCGAAGCCGTACAGGCCATAGCCGATCTGGGCATTCGCGGAATCGGTGGTGCCAAGCAGAACAGCGGTAACCGCTAGCGCGGACAAGGTTTTAGATACGCAGTTCATGGTGTTGCCTCTGTGGTCTGGCGATGTCTCATCGATTGATCGCATTAACCGGCTGTATTCATGGGGCAGCCGTGTCAGCGGAGTGGTCATGCCGGCGGGGCCGACGCCTGTCCTATCCTTCTAGACTAGATAGAGCAGGCTGCTGACTCAAGTTTTTGCCGCCAGATTGGGCCAGGAGAGGCAGGCGGAACCCTTGGAGTTGCCGCCTGGAATACAGCGAAGGGGCTTCCACGAGAGGCTCAGAGGCCTAGGGAATCCTAGGGCGACGCTGGCTGATTGCTCTGCTGGGTAGGTCTTTGCGGAAGAGTGACGCGATCGGCCGGCCGGCCCGGCGTCTTGGACTTGCGTCGCAGTGGCCGCTGCTTTTCGATCGTGATTGGCCGTTCTGCCCCCTTCACGAATGGGATGTCTTCGTGGATCGTGCCCAATTCGCTCACGGGAAATTCTTCTTGGCAGCCGGTCATCAGCGGGGTCAGCAGGAGCACGAAGGGGAGCAGTCGTGAAAGCGATCTTAGCATGGATCCGGTTTCGCAGTTTCCGTTGGCGCGAACAATTTTGTAGCCGATTTCCAATTCTCGGCGACGGCCATGATTATTGCAACTTGAGCCGGTTTTCGTCGAGTCGGTCGGAGATCTACCGCTCAGATAGTTAGGAGACGGATGATTCACTCCACCGTATTGGTTGCCGAGTCAGCCGCCCGCTCCGGCGAGTGGTTGGCGTAATGGCGTGACAGACGATCGGGAGAGACCCCAAGTTTCTCGGCGGTGAGAATTCCCCAGTTGCGCAGCGTCTGCCGCAGGACGCCATGTTTCTGCCAACGCCTGGCGCTAACGTGCAGCGGACCTTCAAGCAAAGCGATGCGGTGTTTCCGGCGCAATTTTCGCATGAAGCGTAGGTCTTCCATAAGTGGAATCTCTGGAAAGCCGCCCAAGCTCTCAAAGATTTCGCGACGTACAAAAATGCCTTGGTCTCCGTACGGCAACCGCAGCACCCGAACACGCAGCGCGTTGCCGAACTCCAGCAGGCGAAAACAAAGACCGCGGGCCTCGATATTCTGGCGAAAGGCGCCGCCGACCACCTTGCTCACGGAGGTCGCGAGGGCCGCCTCGATCTGCGCGGCCGTACCTTCTGCGAGCCATGTGTCGGCATGGAGGAACAGCAGGACGTCGCCCTCGGCCACGGCGGCGGCCCGATTCTGCTGGATCGCCCGGCCGGGCGGACCTTCAACCAGCTGGCAGCGGCAATTTTTCGCTACCTCCTTCGAGTCGTCGCTGCTTCCCCCGTCCGAGACGATCACCTCCGCAGCACCGGCGGCCCAGGCCCGCTCGATGGCGTATTCGAGCCTTTCCGCCTCATTGAGCACCGGGATGATGATGGAAATATTCACGCGATAGCGTCGCTTTAGGAGTGGGCCTAGGGGATTTGCCTAAGATTTCAGCCGGTTTATCGGTCCAATTGAAGGCGAAGAGGGCCAAATCAGCTCCTGCCGGACCAATAGGGCGTTGCCCGGATTTGGTTGTTATTCTCCGCTGCGGTGAGCCGCAATTTTGCGGCAAATTCTCGTTGCCTTGAAATTGGTTGCCTGGCGAAGGTATCCTAATTGGCTACCGCGACAGGGTTTGTTGCCCTGGCAGATCATGGCTGGATCGACGACGCGGGCGAATCGGTTTTACACGACCGGCTTGTTAGATGGCGAGCCGCGTCGTCAATTTTGGGGCTCTAGTAGCAAAGGAAATAGTTTTATGGCTGATGAAAATGTTGAAGGTGGTGCTCCCGCCGACGAAAACGCACCGGAAGCAGGCGAAGGTGGTCAACGTGTGGCGTTTGAAGTCGATGATACGCAAGCCCATGCTATTTATGCCAATTTCTGCCGCGTGATGGGCACGCCGGAGGAATTGATCGTTGATCTCGGTCTGAATAAGCAGCCCGTCGGCGTGCCGTCGGAGCCGATTAAGGTGACGCAGCGTGTGATTGTCAACTTCTTCACCGCCAAGCGACTGCTCGCAGCGCTTCAGATGGCCGTGCAGCGTCACGAAGCCACGTTCGGCGTGCTAGAGACGGATGTGCAGAAGCGGATCGTGCCGGGAGCTCGCGGAGCGGCCCAGTAGTCGTCGGCGAATCGCGAAGAGTCCGCTCGCGACGCTAGATCGGGCGGGCGGCAAAGCGAATAAGCGGGGTGGCAAGGACACGTTCTTGCCACCCCTTTTTGCTGCGCCGTAGCGAATCGATTCATAAGCGTGGGTTGATGTGGTTCAGGTAAGGAACCGTTCCTCTTCGGTGCGCGCTCGGCAGCACAGTCTGTCCATTATCCTGCAACCCTTTGACGGGCATTGGGTTACGCGCGACGTTGGTTCTCGCATGCAGGTTGAATGAGGCTCGCAAATCGCGGTAAGTCCTTGACCTGTGGCATCTTATGGTTTATCATGGGGGCTCGTTCAGTCGTTGGGTGCTAGCTCCTGGTCAAGGACGGATCGTTGACCATGTCGAGTTTGCTTCGCATGAGCGACCCCGCCAAAAAAGAAACGTGCATGGCCGACAGATCCTTCCAGACGGCCCTGTAACAAAACGTTCCTGCCAGCTGGTCATTTGATTCGGCTGACAGCCCGCCCGACACAGTAGCTATGGATGCAGCATCGGATATGAAACGTGTCACGAGAGATTCTTGCGCCACCGGTCAGGTTCCCGGTGAAACTCCCCGTCGTTCTGGCGTGCTAAAGAGCGCAGCCCTTGCCGCCGTGGCGCTCGCTACGGTCACGCTCTCTGGAATTGCGACAGCAGAAGAAGCGGAAAAGCTTTCACCTGAGCAGATTCTTTTCTTTGAGAATGAAGTTCGACCCGTTCTGGCGCAGCACTGCTACGAGTGCCACGGTCCCGAAAAACAAAAGGGCGAGTTGCGAGTCGATGATATCTCGCCACTGCTAGAAGGTGGTGATCAAGGTCCGGCGGTCGTGCCGCACAAGCCGGACGAGAGCCTGCTGATCGAAGCGATCAAGTACGAAGGTCTGGAGATGCCGCCCGATGAGCAACTCTCCGAAAAGAAGATTGCCGCTTTGACTCGTTGGGTCGAGATGGGTGCCCCTTGGCCCAGTGCCGGACGAGTGCGTGTTGCCCACGAGAAAGAAGGCCCGCACGTCACTGAGGAAGACCGCCAGTTCTGGTCGTATCTTCCGCGCACGCGACCGGAGGTTCCCTCCGCCGCCGGTGAGCCGTGGGTGACCAGCGATCTCGATGCCTTCATTCGTCAGAAACAAAAGGAGAAGGGACTCACCCCAGCTCCCTTAGCGACCAAGCGAGAATTGATTCGCCGCGCCTACTTCGACCTGATCGGCCTGCCGCCGACATTTGAAGAAGTTCAGGCGTTCGAGAAGGACGCGTCTCCCGAAGCATTCGAAAAGGTTGTCGACCGCCTGTTGGCCATGCCTGAATATGGCGAGCGTTGGGGACGGCACTGGCTCGATCTCGTTCGCTACGCCCAAACCAACGGTTACGAACGCGACGACGAGAAACCGTACGCCTGGCGATTTCGCGACTACGTGGTCCGAGCATTCAACCAAGACAAACCGTACAACCAGTTCATCAAGGAGCAGTTGGCTGGCGACGAGCTAGACGAGATCACCGACGACTCCATCACCGCCACCGGTTTCTACCGCCTCGGCGTGTGGGATGACGAGCCCGATCTCTTGATTCAGGCGTACTACGATGGTCTGGACGACATGGTTGTCACCACGGGCTCGGCCTTCTTGGGCATGACCATCGGTTGCGCTCGCTGCCACGATCACAAATTCGATCCAGTTTCGACCGAAGAGTATCACCAACTCTCGGCGTTCATGCGGAATGTGAATTATTATCGCAAGCCGAACGAAGACCCTCGCAACGAAGCAATCTTCACCGCGCTTCCTTCCGGTGCAGGGCGAGCGTTGTCTGTGCATGAGTACGGCCGCAAGCCTCGCAAGATGCACGTCATGATTCGCGGCCAAGCGACCACGCCAGGCAAAGAAGTGCAACCGCGCTTCCCGCTCGTGCTGAGTGAATCGGAAGAGGGCACCGTGCCCGTGATCCCGACGCCAGCTGAGGATGCCAAGACAAGCGGTCGTCGTCGTGTGCTGGCCGACTGGATTGCCGACGATAAGAACCCGCTTACGGCCCGTGTCATGGCCAACCGAATTTGGCATTACCATTTCGGTCAGGGCATCGTCACCACGGTCAGCGACTTCGGCAAGATGGGCAGCCCTCCCAGTCATCCAGAGCTGCTCGACTGGCTCGCGTCGGAATTGGTCGACGGCGGCTGGAAGCTCAAACGCATGCACAAGCTGATCATGCTCACGAGCACCTATCAGCAATCGTCCCGCATCAATAATCCCAAGGCGGTCGAGGTCGATCCCTCGAACACGTTGATGTGGCGTCAGAACTTCCGTCGCGTCGAAGCCGAAGCGATTCGCGATTCGATCCTCAAAGTCTCCGGGTCGCTCAACTCCAAGATGGGCGGACGCGGTTTCTATCCGAGTCTCACGCCCGATGTGCTGGCCGGTCAGTCGAAGCCAGGCCGCGGATGGGGCCGGGAATGTCCTGGGTGCGGTGCCACGTTCGCGCG
>CAYLRE010000143.1:0-11681 GCA_964385715.1 uncultured Planctomycetaceae bacterium | reverse complement strand
AACAATCTGCGGTCAGGGTCTCTTTTGGCTGGGTTGAGAGCGTGAATTTTGAAGAAACAAGAAATAAGTGCATCATTTTTAGCGCTCGATTTTCTGTTAGGAATATGTCGATTGCGTTAAAATCGCACCAACAGATAAGCGGTTCACATTGGTTGGCAACAACAAATAGGCGCTGATCGAAACGGTTCTCCTTTGGGAGTCAATTCCATCGATTGCTTGCCACGGGCTTGGCAAGCCCTTCAATACGCTGGGGATGGGCACTGTGGGGCGCGATTTTTCCGGGAATTCGCGGTACCGATAGATGATGATCGGGCCTCACAAAAGACCAGACTTGAACAGGTTAGAAGGAACACGATGAAATCATTCGGCCATACCATTCGAGAACTTCGCACTGCAAGGAAGCTGACGCAGCGCGCTCTGGCAGCCCAAGTGGGAATCAACTTTACCTATCTCAGTAAGATCGAGAACAATCGGCTCGAACCGGGCCAGTCGCCTAAGAAGGACACCATCGCACGGCTGGCTGAGGCGCTCGATACGGACGCGGACGAATTGTTGCTGCTGGCACGCAAGATTCCCGACGCGATTAGTGAGCAAATCATGGAGCGGCCAGCGCTGTTTCGTAAGATCGCCTGTTTGGACGACGAAAAGGTCGATCGCCTGTTGGAAGGCTTGAATAACGGCAAGAAACAAGAACCGATGCCGAAGCTGGGGCATTCGGAGAGTTTCTTACAAAGTATTCTCGACTCGCTTTCCTGCCACATCGCGGTGCTGGACGAAGATGGGCGAATTATGGCCGTGAACGCGGCCTGGCAGCGGTTTGCCGCTCGAAACGGCATGGACCCTGAAGAGTGTGGTCTGGGCGCGGACTATCTCGCTATTTGTGACGCGGCTACGGGCCTAGGTTCCGACGGGTCGGAGGTTGCCGCCGATGCGATTCGTGAAGTGCTTCGTGGCGAACGCGAGCATTTTGAGATGGAGTATCCTTGCCACTCGATGGCGGAAAAACGCTGGTTTATTCTTCGTGTGACTAGTTTTGAGCAGAACGGTGCCAGCCGCGCGGTTGTCTCGCACGACAATGTTACGATCGGACAACTGGCCGGAATCGAGTCGTAGAATTAGGCATCGTGTTCGGAGTGCCGCGTGTAGGGCAGTCCGAAGTAGTCATGAATGAAGGCCATGCGGTCGCCTTCGCATTTAACGTATTCGACTAGAGAATAGAGTTTCTGCTGGTCGCGGCGTAGCTTTTCCTCAAGACGCTGAGCGTCTTGCAACTCCGCAGGGAGCTTGCTGACCACTTCGATGTTCAGCGGATCGAGTGATCCTTCGATGACGCCGTAGCGGTCGAGCATGGCCAGCGCCGTTTGCAGGCGATGGTCGTGCTTCTGTTTGTGATGCAGTTTCTCTCGCAGCCATTCGAGGCCGAAGGCCTGTGCCTGGTCGCGGTCGTGTAACAGCAAGTCGTGGACGCGATCGTAGTACGTCGCGTCAGGATTGCTCCAGCGGAGGAATTCCATTTGCGTCATGAGGTCCGACTGGTCGTAGAGCAACACGCATTGCGACGGTAGCCCGTCTCGTCCGGCACGCCCGACCTCTTGGTAGTACGATTCCATGGAGCCCGGGACGTCAGCGTGGATCACGAAACGAATGTCCTCTTTGTCGACGCCCATGCCGAACGCATTGGTGGCTAGCACGAGGTGATCCGGCTCAGTCATGAAGCGGTCCTGGATCGCCTTCCTTTCTCGGCGCGGTAGGTCGCCGTGATAGACCAGGTGTTCCATCTCCATGGCGTCGAGCAACTCGCTAAACCGCATTAGCGTCTTAATCAACGTGAAGTAGACGATGCCGCTGCGTGGCTCGGCGCGACGGATGTCCTCGATGCGGTTAAGCTTGTCTTCTTCGCCCCATGCTTCGACAACCTCAAGACGCAGATTCGGTCGATCGATCCCTTCGTGGAATGTGGTAATCTCTTGGTCCGTGAGGCCCAGCTGCCGTACGATATCTCGCTGCACGTCGGGTGTGGCCGTGGCCGTCAGGGCGACTGTCGTTGGATATCCTAGCCGCTCACGGATTTCGGCGAGCCGGGTGTAGTCGGGGCGGAAGTCGTGTCCCCAGGTGCTAATGCAGTGCGCTTCGTCGACGGCCAACAGTTGCACCTCGCGCTGGGAGATGACTTCGATGAATTCCGGCTTGCGAAATCGTTCCGGCGTCACGTAAAGCAGATCGTAGTCCCCGCGACGCACGGCGGCGTAGCGGCTCTCACGTTCTTCTCGCGTCAAGGACGAATTGATGAAGGCGGCCGCCACGCCCTTGGCTCGTAGCGAATCGACCTGATCTTTCATCAAGGCAATCAGCGGCGAGATGACGAGCGTTAGGCCGGCTTGTCGGCTGTTTTCTTGTCCCTGCGCGTTGTTGTCGGTGGCGGTCTCTCTTGCTTGTCTGGCGAGTGCGAGTGCTGGAATCTGGTAGCAGAGCGACTTGCCCATACCGGTCGGCATAATGACCAACGCGTGTTGTCCGTCGAGGACGTGCTCGATGACCCGCGATTGTTGACCGCGGAATTCGGTGTGCCCGAATACGTCGGCAAGGATGGTTTGGAGCCGTTGCTTCATGGACCGAGGGCGAGGCGAGAGGGGATGGGGAGCGGCGGAAGCGAACCGGCAGCAGTAATACCGACCGCGCAAAAAAAGCCCTTCGCAGTTGGGGCAGTAACTGCGAAGGGTGAAGACGGGGGGTCTAAGATGTTCCCCCGCCACACATGTGTAACTGTATTCTGTCCCGAATCGCCTTCGATTGCAAGCGCAGGATTGCCGCTTCTGGGGCAATTTTTGTTCGCGGTACTATCCCGCTCGCCTGGGAGTGGGGTCTGTATTTCTCGGGGCAGCCGCCGGCCAGATCGGCTCCTGCCGAATGCTCCGATTTTCCGCCCGCAGTCGCGGTGTGCCGGATCGCTTATCGGCTTTGACTTCTCGCACGATGGCCAATTCTCGTGGTCCTTGTTACTATCGATGTAGGGTCCTTGCGACCCGCCAGCAGTTGTTTTTTGCCGCCGCCGGCGTGTTTGAGCCTCGCGGCAAGTGCTACCTTTCCTGTCGTCTTTAGGCCAATTCTCGTGACAACGCCAGAAGCCAAAGAGAAGCCGGCCCGCCGCCGGTCGCGGCTCGCCGCCGCCATCGAGCGTGACGGGGTGCTCGCCGTTTCGAGAAAGCTCGTCCGCTACCTGTTGTCGCGAGCCTCGAAGTACAAATCGCAGAAGGGACAGGACCGCTGGGTGCTTTCGACGCTTCGCAACAAGCGGGATGGCTACTTTGTGGATCTGGCTGCCTCCGACGGGATCACCCACAGCAATACCTGGGTGTTGGAGAAGTCGTGGGGCTGGGCTGGGATCGCCATCGAGCCCAACCCTTACTTCTTTCCCAAAATGGCCGCCAGACGCAGCGTGACCAAGTACGAATGTGCCGTTGACGACAAGCCAGGCACGGTTCCCTTTCGCGTCGACAACGGTGGGCTGGGGGGGATCGTGGCCGACGATACCGACAACAATCCCGCGGTGCGAGGCGAGCAGCTCAAGAATGCCGAGGTCGTTGAGGTGCCGTCGCGAACTCTGACTGAGTTGCTTGATGAAGCGGGCGCTCCCGCCACGATCGATTATCTTTCGCTCGATGTGGAGGGGGCCGAGGAGCGTGTGCTGCGAGCTCTCGATCTCGACCGCTATACCTTCTTCTGCATGACCATCGAGCGGCCCAACGATGCCGTTAATGCCCGGCTCAAGGACCACGGTTATCGCTTCGTGAAGAGCGACAATTTCGACGCCTTCTATATTCACGAGAGCCACCCCTATGCCGATTCGATTGCCTGCCGCGAGTTTGAATCGATTCCGCGGAAGGATCGCTAGGCGACTCTTTATCGCCCGGTTATAGCTGAGCTTATAGCTCCGGTACCGGATCATCAGCGGCTACCTCCGCTCCTTCCCAGACGACTTTGCCGCCTTCATAAGTCAGTACCCGTCCGCCGCTACCGGGGACCGGTTTCTTGTTCACGGTTGGCAGCCAGCGACGATGTTCGCGCAGCTGCTCCGCGTACTTCGCCTCGCCGGCAAGATTCTTCCACTCGTGCGGATCGCTGCGGTGGTCATAGAGTTCTTCCGAACCGTCGGCGTAGCGAATGTATCGCCAATGTTCGCTGCGGACCGCGTGATTGTCGTGGTTGTGCGTCGTGATCGCTGGCCATCGCCGCTCTGCCTTCGCGTTTTTCAGTTGTGCCGTCAGGCTGTGTCCCTCTAGCTCGGTTCGCGGCGAGAGCCCACACGTTTCCGCCAACGTCGGGTAGATGTCGAGAAGTTCCGCTGGTCGCTGGCAGTTCGCGCCCGCGCTCACACCAGGGCCTGCGAAGATTAGCGGTACCCGCGTCGAGCGTTCCCAGAGGGTGTTCTTACCGGTGATGAGTTTCTCGCCGAGGTGAAATCCGTGATCCGACCAAAGGACCACGATCGTCTCGTCTGCCCGGCCGCTCTCATCCAAGACGTCGAGCACGCGGCCCACTTGCGAGTCAACGAAGCTGATGCTCGCCAGGTAGCTCCGCGTGATGTTCTTCCATTGATTCGCTTCTTTCAGGAATCGCAGCCGCGGCTCTGGCAGCTTCCAGTGCAGGTACCAGGAGAATCGCGGCGTGTCGTTGCGGTCTGTTCTCATCACCGGCGGTAGCTGTAGCGTCGACTCGGGGTAGAGATCGAACCATCGCTTCGTCGCGTAGAGTGGGACGTGCGGCAGGAAGAAGCCGACCGAGAGGAAGAAGGGCCGTTCTTCTTCGGCCGTTTGGGCATCGTCGGCCTCCCCGCCCTTCCCCGCTGCTCCTTGTTGCTTGAGCCAATCGCTGGCCCAGCTTGCCACCCGCCAATCCCCCTTGTCTTCGTCACGGTGTGGGAACTCTCCCCAGTCGACCAGGAAGTGACCGCTTGGCGTTTTCACCAGCGGCTTTTTCGGTCTCGCCAGCAGTGCCACGCCGGGGCCGAAAATTGCGAATTCGTCCTTGGTGTGTGACTTCGGGTAGTGATATACCTTGCCCGTGGTTGCCGTCCGGTAGCCGTGGCGGGCGAAGCATTGAGGCAGCGTTTCAATTTCGCGGAGCGACTCCACTTCTCGCATCCAGGGCGAGAGTCCGTAGATGCCGGTGCTCGAAGGCCGCCGCCCCGTCATCAGGCTCGTTCGCGAGGGATTGCAGAGCGGGGCCTGGCAGTGGGCGTTGCTGAAGAGCGTCCCCCGCTTCGCCAGGCGGTCGATGTTCGGCGTCTTCACCTGCGGATGGCCTCCGAGGCAGCCGATCCAGTCGTTCAGGTCATCGATGCAGATCATCAGTACGTTAGGCTGCCGCGCTGGCTTCGTTTCCGCCGCCGCTTTGCCGGTGACCGTGGCCAATCCCAAGCATGCCGCCGTCAGTAGCAGCGTTCGTTTCATCGTGCTCGCTCGATTTGCCGCTCGCATTTTTTGACCTGTTGGTTGGAGGCGATTAGTTCAGGGCTGTGCGTGTCTACGTGCCGAAGCGTTCTGGCCGCAGCGGCCGGATGTCCATGCTGGTTTCGCCGGTGGTGATTCCCTCTGCGACCAGCTTGCCGGTGATCGGGCCTTGGGTCAGCCCCAGCATGCCGTGGCCAGAGGCGATCCAGACCTTGTCCGATTGTGGCGTGGGGCCGATGACCGGAATGCCGTCGGGGGCCATGGGGCGAAGGTGGCACCAACGCGACCGCACCTTGGCCTCTTCGATTCCCTCGATGTATTTGCCCGCTCCGACCGAGAGCTGTTTGATTCTGGCTGGCAGTTGCCTCAGGTTAAAGCCGCTCAGTTCCATCGTGCCTGCCAGTCTCAAAAAATCGTCGATGGGGGTCACGAAGACTCGCTCCTCGACGAAGAGCGTGGAGGCGTTGATCTTGGTCGGCGGCGAATCGATGTCGAGGTGGTAGCCTTTGCCTGGCTGGATCGGCAACCGCAGTCCAAGCTGCTTGGCGAGCTGGGGCGTCCAGGCTCCGCCTGCCACGACCGCGTGATCCGCCTCGATGACTTCGTCGCCCAGCGTGAGTCTCACCGGCCCTGTGCCGTTGGCTTCGATTCGATCGACCGCCGCGTGTTCCCGCATCGTCACGCCCGCGGCCGCCGCCGCTTCGCCCAGCTGGATCACGAAGGTCGCCGGATTGCAGAAGGCCGACTCGTTGAATTTGATGCCGCCGAAGACCGGCGTGGTCACGGCCGGTTCCAGCTCGCGAACCTCGTCCGCCGAAACGTGTTGCCAGGTGTAGCCGAATTCCTCCAGCATCTTCGCCTCGTGCTCCACCGAGCGGAGCGTCGACTCCTGGCGGCAGACTTCTAGCCGGCCGGGGCAGTGGTAGCCGAAGTCGAGCTGGTCCTTGAGCTGCTCGAAGAGCTCGAAGCTGGCGTGCCCGAGCGCCGCCAGCAGCTCGGTGGCTTCTCGCACCTTGCCGGGGGCGCAGGCCTGATTGAATTTCCACAGCCACCGCATCAGGCCCCAGTCGAATCGCAGCGGGATGTAAAGCGGGCTGGAGGGCTTGAGCATCAGGCCCAAGTTCCGCCAGATCATGCCGGGGTGATTCAGCGGCATGTGCCCGGGCGTGATCTGTCCCGCGTTGCCCTGCGAGCTGCCGGAGCAGATCTCGTTCTGTTCGAGGAGCGTGACGCGCTGTCCCGCCTGGGCGAGATAATAGGCGGCGGAGACGCCGATCACGCCTCCCCCAATCACCACAACATGCGACTCGGCCATTCGTTCTTCCGCTCTCCGTCCGTTTTCCGGCTGTTCTGCCGGCGACTCTACTCTTTGGGTAGTTTTCTAAGCTGTTAACACCGCCAATATAAGCGTAGGGGCGTCGTTCGAGAATGGTACGGGGCGCGTACAGATTTGGGGTAAAGGGGGCCATTTTTCGTTGGATGTTCCCAGAATGTTGGTCTTTTGTTCGACAGATGTTCCGCTGGTTCTTCATAGATGTTCGACGGTTGTTCCATGTTTGTTCTGTTGTGGGTGGGGTGGCTGGGTGCCACTGGCTCCGCCAGTGTCTTCATAGTCGTGCGGCATGTGCGCTCGCGCCAACGTGAATCGCGGATTGATTGTGATACATGTTGTGGGGCGGTCTCCTGACCGTCCCACGTGATGGACCGAAGGTCTCCAGGTCTGTGGGGCGTGTTTGCACGCAGGCTATAAGGAAAGGGGCTTCCACTCGCGGCGCCACGGCGGCTCAGCAGGAGCTTCGCCCTCCCGAAAGGTCTATGGCGTAGTGTGCCCACATTAAAAAAGCCCGCGCGGACTCGGTGGATCATGTTCCGGAAGCTTCCGGCCACCAAATCTGCGCGGGCTCTTTTGGATACCTGCCGGCACGTTACCAACAAGCTCTGCGGATACACCGCCGCGATTGTTCTGTTGTCTTCTTAGCTGGCTCTTATTGTCGCGGAACACTCCGTGTTCCGGCGGGAGCTGAATGCGGAGCATTCAGCGACATTGGGGGTTCTCTTTGGGTGCCACTGGCTCTGCCAGTGCCTGGTTTCTCGTTTTCGATAACGCCCATCAACCTACCAGATTCGGCCCCAATGTCAAGTTTCAAAAAGAACCCGCCTTGGTGTGCGGACGATGGTTGCGGGTAGCCGTGTTGTTGTTGGTGTCGTTCAAGCCACTGGAGTGTTGTTGCCTGCAACTTGGCTTTCCCCGGCCATCGTCCTACAATGATGCTGGGCATGTTTTCCTGGCACATTGTGGGGCAAGGTTATGACGTTGAGAGCCGTTTCGCAATTCGCACTCCTTCTCTTGCTGCCATTGGTCGGCTGTGCGCCGAGCGATGATGGGCCCCAGGGCGAGGTCGGGGATTCTCGCACGGCAGTCACCGTGCAGGCAGGCTCGCAAGGGCAAGATGAGAAGCAGGAGCTCGTCGTAGAGGAGGTTGTCGCCGAGTCGATCGTCGATGACGAAGGCGAGTCGCTAGATGCCGACGAAATACTGGGGCCGCGGACGCCGCGGTACGTGAAGTGCCAGAGAGCGGAGGCCGAGACGACTTTGGTTCTGCTGGTTACGATTCCCACCGTCATGAAGGACCGTCGATTTACCGTTCCGTTACGGCGACGCAACATTGGCAAGGCCCTCTACCCTGCTGCCTCTCGCCCTACGGCTTCACCGTCAGTCCCTTGGTATTCTCGTTAGTCGTGAAGGCTTGGCGGAGCCAGGAGATGTCGCCGGCCGCTTCTGGCACGTTATGCAGGGTCAGTTTGCGGTCGGCCAGCAGGGCCGCGAAGTGCAGCACGTCGCCGTGACGCAGGATGCCACTGACCAGCGGCAGGTTGCGGTTTGTAAAGCATTTGCCGTGAAGGTCCGCGTCGACGGCGGTGACCCGCTTGTCGAGCCCAGCCGTGAAGATAGCCGCGACCGCCAGGCCGGGCGAGTCTCGACTGATAATCGTGACATCGCTCATGTCGGCGTCGTCTCGCTTGGCTAGGCCGTCGAGGACCGCTTGTAGGTCGGTCACCGCCATGCCGGGTACCGGGCGACCCCAAACGATCCCGTTTCTTTGCCAGGCTCGGCGTTGGCCTCGGGTGTTCTTGGTGCCGGTCGAGAGCATGGAGCCGTAAACCCGCACGTCGGGCAGCACGACCAGATTGCCGGCTCGGGCCAGCTGTTTCGGAGAGTTGGGGCCTCGCTGTTTCCAGATGGCCTCGCCGCCATCCTTACTCGGCAGTATGACGACGGGTTGTTTGCCAGTGGCGACCGAGGAACGTAATATGATCGCCGGTACGAGCAGACCTCCTTCGCTCGGGTAGCGGCCGTATTCGATCAAGACCTTCTCACCGATTATCACTGGGGACTTGAATGGCGGCTTGTTTTCTCGCGGCAAGGTCTTGTCGGTACCGAGCAGCTTGGTGAGTGCCTCTTGCGCCGCGTGGCGATACGTTTGCCAGCGATCACGCGTTGTCAGCTCCGGCAGTTTGGCCGGGAACGTCTCCGCATAAACCTTGCTGATGTGGCGGTAGCCCTTGTTGGCCGGCACGTCGACCGAGAGCTTGAGCAGCTTTTCGATTTCAAACGTTGGCGTCTCGTCGGGCTCGGCGATCGGTTCGGCGGAGTCCCCTCCCCTGACCCATCGTTCCATCCAGCCGTAGGTTCGTTCCCGCTTGGGGCGATCGTACGTATGCGGCGTGTCGTAGTAGGTGCAGTTGACCCGTTCGGCGTGGCCGTTGATCGTGTAGAGCCGCTCAATGAGTGGGAAGTTGTTCTGCTTGAAAGTCTTTGTCCAATCGTTCATGGTCAAAAACTGCAAGGCGGCTGGCATGCCGAGCGTGCTGATCTCGGGGTGATCGGTGTCTTGCATGATGGCTGGGAAATGATTGCAGTCGCAATGCTGCGAATCAGGGAACATGATCTCGCGAAAGTCGCAGGTCAGTCCGACGATGGTGGCGGCCTTGATGCGGTCGTCCAGCGCGACGAGCATCTGCGATTGCAATCCGCCGCCGGACGCTCCGGCTACGCCGATCCGTGTCTTGTCGACTTGCGGTAGCGATTCGAGGTAGTCCATCGCCCGCAGGTTGCTCCAGATCATGAGCGTTTGATTGGAGATGCCGAGCATTAAATCTTCGTAATGTCCTTGCACCGGCGAAAAGACGACATAGCCGAGACGGGCAAAGTTCAGGCAACGCTTTTGGACATCGACGTGGGCGTTGTCGTTTTCCCAATGGCCGTGGGGACAAAGCATAGCGGGAGCGGTCGCCGCATCGGCATCCGAAAGCTGCTTGGGCACGAACAGCAGGCCGGTCGAGTAGACGTTCGGCCAAAGTTGGTACCAAATGCGCGTGACGGTACACCACGGATGATCGAGCGGTTCCGACTGGTGGATGTCGAGGTCGATTCGCTCCGGCAGCGGGCTTAGGCCGGCGCTTCTCAGCACGTCCTCTCGCAGTTCGTCGCGATGTTCCTTCCACTTGTCTCCCTTGAGCAGCTTAAACGGCTTGGGCTTTGACATCGCATGGTAGTAGTCACGCAGCCGCTTGGCGTTGTCGCGGTTTACGGTTGGGGGGCTTTTCCGCGTTGTTTCCGCCCTGGCCGACGTCGGCTCATGGCTGACAAAGAGCGAGGTGGCGACGCAAAGTACAAGGAAGGCAATGTGTCGTGTACGGATTGCGTGGCTCATGCGAGTTGCCGATCGGAACGGGGTGTGAGAAGAGAATGGTGGGGCCGCGTTGGTGCCACCTTAGTCTAGGCTTGCTGCGGGCATGCCTTCAATAGAATCAATAGAAACGGTCCGCGTGACGAGGCCGTCGGGGAGTGGAATCGGGGAGGAAATCAGCACCGTCGTGTTCTCAAGAGAGGCGATGGCGGCCGACACGGTTTCGATGCCTGCCTCGTCGAGGTCGGCCAAAGGTTCGTCGAGCAGTAGCAATCGGGGCGACAAGCAGAAGGCGCGGGCCAGCGCGACGCGGCGACGTTCTCCGCCGGAGAGATTCGCGATTCGTCGGTCGTCCAGCTGATCCACGCCGAGCTGCGCAAGCCAGCTGTGTGCCGAGGCATTTCGTTCCGCCGTAGCAACGCCCCGAGCGGCCAGCCCGTAGGCGACGTTGAACAGCACGGTGCCCCGCATCAGGTAGGGCGCCTGATGGACAAAGACTCGCTCCCGTGGTTCGGTCGCGACCTGGCAGATTCCATCGTGGTCGTGCTCCAGCCCGGCCAGCACGCGGAGTAACGTGGTCTTGCCGCTACCGTTGCCGCCCATGATGCCGACCCGCTCGCCAGCGGTGATGGTCAGCTCAGGGACGTGGCAGATCGTGGTGCCCTGCTTTTTCACAGCCAGATCCTTTGCAGCGATGAGCGGTTTCTCACTCACCGGTTGCACGGTTACATTGTGCCGCATAGAGATGGTCGGCTTCATCGCTCTTCCTCCGTCCGCATCAAGCGGGCAATGGCGAAGGTCAAGAGCATGGCCCCGAATAGCAGCAATAGGCTCATTGCCACGCCACGGGCGAATTCGCCAGCCGAAGTTTCCATGGCGGTCGCGGTGGCGAGCGTGCGGGTGCGGTACTTAATGTTGCCGCCGATCATCATCGCGATGCCAAGCTCCGTAAAGCAGCGAGCGAAGGCGGTCAAGAGTGCCAGGTAGATCGCCATGCGAACTTCCGACAGGTACGTTCGCCAACGACGAAGCGTGTTTGCGCCTAGCGTAAGAGCGGTTTCCGCCACACGCGGATCGAGGTTGCTAATGGCACCGTGGGTCCAGGTGACGATGATCGGTAGTGCGAGGAAGAACTCGCCGGCGACGATTCCCCACGGGGTGTAGAGCATATCGAGCGGGCCAAGGGGGCCGCGGCGGGAGAGTAAGGCGTAGCCGACTAGGCCGATCAACACGGTGGGTACGCCCATGCCGGCACGAAACAGCAGCACCAGCGCCCCGCGACCGAAAAACTTACAGCGGGCCAGCAGCGAGCCGATGGCGATGCCGACCAGGGCAGCGAGCGACACCGCGAGCAGCGAAATCCAGAGACTTCGCCAGGCGGCGTTCATCACCAGAGGGTCAAAGCGGCCGATCAGTCGAAACGCTTCGATCAGGCCTTCCCAGAGAAGATCCATGCGGGGCTTTCTTCGCTAGGGTTGACCAAGTGAAAGAACGGGCGCGAACAGCTGTTCGCCGGAAATCTCGTATTCGCCGATGATCC
>CAYLRE010000142.1:0-11706 GCA_964385715.1 uncultured Planctomycetaceae bacterium | reverse complement strand
GCTCGAACGAAAACACTGCCAGGCTGTTTCTTTTTCTTGGCGGTCACCAACACGCGGTAGGAAAGGAAACGCCGCAGCAACCGGGAGCGGTTCATCACCCGCTCCAGAGTCGGCCAGCGCGTTCCAATCACGGGAATACGGGAGTGAATGGAAATCGGAAGCAACGACATGTAGACGCCATCGGAGCTGACAAATTCCAGGTTATGCTGAGCACACAGCCGCTTCACCTGTCCTAGGGAATAAAGTTGAAGCCCGTTCGCACGCCAGTCCTTCGAGAGCCGCGACTTCAGATAGGCGGAAAGGTTTTGTCGGTTGATGAAGTCGAAAACGACTTCACCACCCTCGGCTACTCTGTCGGTCAATGTGCCGAGCAGATCCCCAGGGTCGGAAAAGTACTCGAGAACCTCTAACGACGTGGCCACATCGAACGCTTCGTGCGAATCGATACCACGATCCGCCTGCTCAGGATCGAAGACGCGAAACTCAATCGCCGGATCGTCAACTTTTTGTTCTGCGAGTTTGACCATTTGGGGTGAAATATCGACGCCCAAGACGTGCTCGGCACCTCGTTCGCGATGGTACTGACTAATCCGTCCCGTTCCGCAGCCGAAATCGAAGACTCGTTTTCCACTCAGGTCGCCAAGTCGCTGCTGCAAGATTTCACGCTCTCGCCGGTCAATCAGATCGCCTTGGCGACGGAAGCCGGTATCGTATTCGTCGGCCACGTCGTCGTAATACTGCCGGGCTTGCTGATGATCGGAATTCATATCGAGGTGAACTACCCCAAAGCAGCGAGTGCCAGCAAAGTACCAGGAGACGAGCGAAAGGATTCGTTAAGCGAGTCCCCTACGCGGAACACCCCCGTGGGGAACATCTACGAGCGGTGACCTAACGACTAGTCCTCTCGCTCCTGAGTTGAACTGCGCGCATTGTCCTGAGCACGATTCATATACAGCAATTCTTCGAGATAGATGCGGTGCCGGCTAAGCATGTCACCAAGCACTCCCATATGCACGAAGATCAGACTGAGCATGAACAGTGCGATCGACGAAAAACCGGTCCACTTGTAGGGCGTGAATTGTCCTTGTGTGAAATACCAGAACAACTGAAAACCACCCAACAGCAACGCCGGCACAAACAGGATCAGCGCCAAGGTTCCGAAGAACTGAAGTGGGCGGTAGTCCCGATAGGCCTTGAAGATAATTCGTGAGGTGTGAAACCCGTACCGCATAATGCTCGACGCGACGCGACTCTCGCCAAACTCGCGTTGCCCACGAACAACGACTGGAATCTCGACCAGTCGCATGTTCTTGTAGGCCAGGTTCAAGAAGACTTCCTGTGTGTAGGTGAATGCCCCTAGCAAATTCAAATTGAGCATGGCGGCCCGGTTGTAACATCGCATGCCGCAGGAGACATCGTGGAACTTGTGCCGGGTCAGCCTGGAAATCAACCGGCTCATCTGGCGGTTGCCCCACTTCTTGACCCACGGCATTTCCGGAACCAGATCCTTGTCCATGAACCGAGACGCGGACACAAAGTCGGCACGTCCGGCCACGACCGGCTCTACCAGCTTGGGAATATCGGCCGGATCGAACTGCCCATCGGCATCGATCGTGACTAGCAAATCGACTCCCAGATCGATCGCCGCGTCGAGCGCCGAATGAAACGCTCGGCCCACGCCGTAGCATCGTTCGTGGCTGATGAGGTGAGCCCCCGCCTCACGGGCGATATCGGGCGTACGGTCCGTACTGCCGTCGTCGACAACAATAACGACGATCTCGTCAACGCCGTCGATTTCATCTGGAATGGCGGCGATGACCTTGCCTAACGTCGCCTCTTCATTGAGCGCAGGAATCGATACGGCCAATCGATGCCGAGTCGGAGTCGCAGCAGATTCCCCAGGACGTTGTAGTGCCATTGTCTTCACAGCAGAATTCCGAAGTCGCCAAGGCCAAGATAGATTGCTAATACCTAACTCTAACAAGAGTTGGATTTAGTGTCAGCGATTTGGGGGCGTTCCTAGCGGAACGCCCAAGGTGCCCCCGCGACAACCGGTACAATCGCTACCACTTGCCTGCGAGTCGACAAAATCGGGCCGCAGCTTCGCCCCCCAAGACAGCCCCATCGACCGAGCCCACGCTGGACTCAACAACTTGAAGTGGCCTCTACAAGCTGAAGTGGAAGGTTCGATTCAGATAACGGCCGACGCGTTGACCAATCGTCTGCCATTCGGTGTAAACACGGGCCTTACCGAGAGCCCCGATTTGTAACTCCTCAATATCTGAGGGTAGCATCGCGCGGGCGTGATACGAAGTGATTAGCGGCCGGTCGTCGCGCGATGAGGTCGCTACAGTTCCACCCGCTTTCGCCGACATTCGTTTGGAGATTTGCTCAATCGGCTTCGGAGCCACGACTTCAATCGTGGTTCGAATGGTCTGACCGGGCAGCTCCTTCAACTTGATATCGACCTCGATCGGTAGTTCTTCATCCGTGCCACGCTTCCTCTTTCGTTCACGCTGCACGAAGACGACATCGCTTTGCTCAATCACAATCAGCGCTTCCATCGAATCGGGGTCTCCAATTCGGCAAAACGGCTCCTGACCCGGTCTCATGTACATGCCAAGATTATGCGGATCTGTCGGAAATCCCGACCAAGAGGCCAGTTGACCGGTAACCTCGGGTTCGTCGGGACGGACAGCGACTGGCATCACCACTCCCGCCCGGGGTGCGACCAGCGTCAACTTCGCCAGGTCCTTCTCTCTTTGCTTCAATTGCTCTTCAACCGTGGCGAGCAACTCCTTCATCTGAGGAATCTGGAGCCCTGCCTGGGAGTCCTCGAATCGTTCAATTCGCAAACTATTGAGCCGCGCGACATAGGAATCGCGTTCTCCGCGCAACCGAGCGACGTCGAGTTCCAGGTCAGGGTTATGAAGAATCGCGAGCACGTCGCCTTCCTCAACACGATCCCCAAGCTTTACTCGAGATTCTTTGAGCACTCCGCCTGGGCCAACGTAGACCGTATCCGCCTCGTGGGGCTGAACCTCGACCGGGCAGAGAATCGAATGGGGCAAGGGAACGAACAGGACTGCCGCCAGTATCGTAATGGCGCCTGCCATGCTCGCGTACATTCTGGGCCGTTTCACTTTCTGTAGCCTCCCGGGAACGTGGAAAAACTTAGCAAGCTTCCATAGCGGCATTCCGACCAATCCCCACAATGCCATGATGGCGATCATTTGGCCGAGGACCTTCAGGCCGTACGGCTCAAAAATCTTTTGCAGGAATAAGAGAATCGATAGCACCACGACCCAGCGGTAAATTACCGAGGCCACGGTATACAATGCAAAAAAGCCCTGTCGACGCTGCGGCAGATAGGGGTCTTCTGGTTCTTCAAGGCCGAGAAACCACTTACCCATCTTGTGATTAAGGATCGTGCGCGACTTCTGCTGCAGGTTCGGAATTTCCGCAAGGTCGGAAAGGATGTAGTAGCCGTCGTACCGCAGCAACGGGTTTCCATTGAAGATGATCGTACTGACGGAGCTAACGAACATTACGCTCAGGCAGAGCTGATTAAGCAATGTGTCGGAGTCGCTGAACCACCAGATAAAGGTACAAAAAGCGGCGATAATCAGCTCGACATACATACCTGCCGCGCCAATCGCGGCCCGCTTCCACTTGCTCGGCAGCATCCAGCTGTCCGATACGTTGCAGTACAAGCAGGGCGTCAGCGCGAGAAACATCACGCCGATTTCATGACACTCGCCACCAAAGTACTTACAGAAAAGCCCATGGCCAATCTCATGCAAGACCTTGGTTACGCTCAGAGCAAGAAACAGCCAGATCCAGTTCTCGCTCGCAAAGAAGTCTTGAAAACTGGGCAGCTTCGACTGAAACACGTCGAATTGAACGGCGACCAACAATAACGCGGCAAAAGCCACGGCCATGCAGAACCCAACGCACAGCGGCGAAAAGAACCACCGCATACGAGGCTCTAGCCAATTGAGAAATCGCTCCGGATCAACTCCCCGAAATCGGAGCGCCAGAATATTGCTCGCCTGCCCAAACAGTTCCTTTCGCTTCTTCTCGTCACGACGTTTCTTGAGCTGTCGCCCCTGTCCTGGCACATGAGTTATGACCAAACCGCCCTGGTGCAAACGCCCGACGAAGTTATTGATCTCGTCGACCGAAATCTTGTGTGGAGGAAACTCCTCTTCAAAACGCTCTTTGATTTCGTCGATGCTCGTCTCGCCATCGAGCATGTTGAGAATCGCATACTCTTGGGGCTGAAAACGATAGTACGTCAGTCCGATCGGATCCTTGATGATCCAATAAGGGCGGCCCAAGTATCGATGCTCTTCTTCGCGCAGATCTTCCCGCTTGACAATCGCCAAGGGGCGGGAAGAACTCGATACATAAGGATTGGCCATCGACATGAAAACAATTTGTCGCCTCTAAGAGGCAGTTACGGAATGAATCGTTGAGGTAAATGACGACTTCGGACGACGATTCAGTGCCAACATCGCCACGAAGAACAACGATATACCTAGAACCTGAAGAGCACCTCGCGATTGAAGAAGTCAATCAGGTCGTGGAACCAGGTGTAGCCAATCGAACGCCGGCCGCAATACACTTTGGCCGTTACCGTGGCACCGGGGCGACGATGTTTCTCGTCCGGCCGATTCTCGGCCGTGGGATCCATTGCGATTCGCAGCAGCACGGTGTTGCCGGTTTCGCCGTGCACCTCGGCACTGGCCTGAATGTCGGCGACCGTGCCGGGGTAACTGGTACCAGGCTCGGTGGCCAGGATGTAAGTCACCGGAACCGTCGCGTCCTTCTCCAGCGTTCCATCAGCGATACCCTTCTGAACCCGCTTATATTCACTGATCACGTGTCCCATATCCGCGTCAGGCATGAACACTTCCAGCTCCCAATCACCCCGAGGATTGGCAATCGACATCAAAATTTGACCGCGTTCGACGGGGCGATTGCGCAAACGGTTCCGCACATCCCAGGTGACCACCTGACCGTCAATCGGGCTCCTGATCGTCAGTTGTTCTTGTCGATCGAGTAGCATCTTGATCTGATCGCGAAGACTTTCTTCTTCCACGTTCAGCTGCATACGTTGCCCGTTCAATCGATTCTCTTCGGTCACGGTCAACTCGCTGGAATCTTGCAGCGTGCGTCGAATCGAGGCCAGTTGCTCGATGGTCGAAGCTCGCTTTCCTTGTAAGTCGGTCAGTTCCACGCCAAGCTCGGTGTTCTCAACCTCAACGAGTGGATCGCCCGCCTTGACCATTTGGCCGTGCGTGACAAGCACACTGGAAACATCCCCTGACTCATGCGCAAAAACATCTCGTCGCTGTTGAGGCTGCAAAGTCCCGTCAGCCGCCAGTTCGAAGTCAGCGGGCACCAGGAACATGATCAGCAGGAAGATCAGGATCGCCGCCGAAATAGTGACTGTCTTGGGCAGCGTCTTCGCTTGCACCATCCAGCGGTTACTACCGATCGCACGCCACAGCGGCATTAGAAACAGACCGTCGTATTGAAGCGAGTTCCCTAACGCCACGGACCCGTGGTTGCGAACCATCTCCACGCGTTGACGTAGCTGGTCGCTAACGTGACTCTGATTGATCTGTTCGATGATAATGGCCCCGATCGGCTCGCTGGTCGGAATATCAGAATCGTTCTCTTTCTCCGCTTCGTTCTCTTTCTTCCACAGTGGCAAGATGCCCATCGCCTTGGTGTGGGACTCGTCGGCATACTCGTGAATCGCTTCCTCAACCTGAGGTGCCATATCATCGGTATCGCCGGTGTACCAGATCTCATCGCCGGTGGTCGTTGCCAGCGTGGCCAATTCGCCAAGCTGCACGACGCTTGTGGCGCGGCGTTCGAACGTATCCTGTCCGCTGATCGCCTCAATGCGGCACTTCGATCCCCGTCTTATCGCGACACTAACGCGATCGCAATCGATCAGCCGGCGACCTTCGTTGGCGAGAATGTAAGCCGTCTCGCGCGGATCGAGACTGTCATGGGCAGCACGAGAGAACTGCTCGAGCTGGCTCCAAAGCGTTTCGCGGTCGGCAAACTGACGTAACTCACGCGACTTGAGATAGCTGCTGGCGAGTTCGCAGATCTGCAACAAGAACCGCAAATAACCTCGCTGCGTCGTGGCGCTGGTGCCCGGCCGCTGAAAAACCTCAATCACGCCGTAACGCTGGCTCTCCGTCGCAAGCGCACCCAAGACGAGCAAGAATTCTGTCGGGTTGCCACCCTCGGCGTCACTGCCGCCGGAATGTGGAGCGACCAGCATTCCCTCATCGTTGGCCAGAGCCTGCACCAGTAGCCGGCCATGTTGCTGCTGGTTTTCCTGGCTCGTCGCCAGTTCCGTCTTGTGCAGACCGATCTGAAACTGCAACTCCAACCGACGGTCTTCCCCAAGCACCCACACAGCGCCGCCGACACCCGCCAGCGCGGAGACAACCCGCGTCAGCATGGCGTTGTAAAACTCCTGCGGAGAAATATCAGATTTAGACAACTTGGCGATTTCAGCAACGAGACTTCGGATCTCGTTCTTTGTCGCGGCAAGCGATTCCGGATCGACAGAGCCAGGCATACTCATAGCAAATAAAAACTCCCGCAGTCATTAACCAGGCGTATCCAGATAAGGATCTTGCCCCATCTGTCTTTGTACCTTTTTTCGTTCACGTTCAAAATACAGCAAAGCTTTTCGGTCGCGGAAATGACGACGCTCGACACGACGCTGAGCCCGCTTAAAGTAGCGCTCGTAGCTCGCCAGCGTCCCCTGAGCCTGCATCCCCACTTCCTCCAATCGCTCTCCTGAACGCGGCCCCAAACCGCTTTTCAGTAATTCATCGTCCAAGGCGAGATAGAGCCGCCACGTGCCTGGATCGCCCTGCCGTCCGCAACGTCCGATCAACTGTCGATCGATGCGGGCCGACTCGTGCATTTCCGTGCATATCACGTGCAGGCCTTCTCCCTCGGCAATGGAATCCTCGAGCTTAATATCGGTGCCACGTCCCGCCATGTTCGTCGATACGGTAACCCTTCCAGGGTGCCCCGCCTCGGCGATGATCTCCGCTTCTTTGGCGAGCTGATGCGCATTGAGCACCTGATGCTTAATGCCAACGCGTTGCAGCCTTTGGGCGATCTCGTGAGACTTGTCGATTGAACGAGTACCGATAAGAACCGGTCGACCGGTGGCATGTACTTCACGAATTTCCTCAACGATCGCATCCCATTTTTGATCGCTAGTACCGCAAACCACACTCGATAGTTGAATTCTTTGCGGAGGTCGGTTGGTCGGGATCGAAATTACCCCCAACCCGTAGATTTTCTTGAGTTCCCCCGTGGCGCTCGACGCAGTACCGGTCATGCCTGCCAGACGCGGGAAGCGGCCGAAGTAGTCTTGTACCGTGATCCGCGCGGCCTGTCCCGATTCAACGGAGATCTCCAGACCCTCTTTGGCTTCAATCGCCTGATGAATGCCGTCCTGCCAGCGACGTCCCTCGGAAAGTCGGCCGGTAAACTCGTCGACGATCACGACCTCGCCGTCACGAACGATGTAGTGACGATCCAGAATCATGTCTCGCCAAACTCGCACCGCCCGCTCGACGTAATCGTAGATGAAAATCATCCCCAGTTCATCGAGCGCCGAAGGCTTGGGCAAGTTACGAACCAGACGCCGGCCCTCGCTGGTGAGTTCGACCTTCTTCTTCTCGTCATCGTAGTCGTAATGTTCGTCTTCGACGAAATGGTGGGCGCTTTCGCTGCTCCAGCGATACGCCTCGACGGCAACCTTTTGGGCCTCCGACGGCGCCGATCCAATGATCAGTGGCGTGCGGGCATCATCGATCAAAATGCTGTCGGCCTCGTCGACCAACGCGAAATTCATCGGTCGCTGGGTGAGTTTACCGCCGCCCGTCTCGGCACTAGTACCCAGCATGCGTCCAAGAAAGTCATCGCTTCCTTGGGTCATCTGCCGCTTGACCAGACGATCACGAAGGAAATCAAATCCAAATTCTTTCGCGGTGCCGTAGGTGATGTCGCATTCGTACGCCTTGCGTCGGTCGGCCGGCGACGTGCAACTCTCGATCACACCGAGCGATATTCCTAGCGCACGATAAATCGGCCGCATCCATTCCGCATCTCGTGAGGCCAGATAGTCGTTGACCGTGGCCAACATCGCTCCCTTGCCGGAGAGCGCCGCCATGTACATTGGCAGCGTGGCGGTCAAGGTTTTACCTTCGCCCGTCTGCATCTCGGCAATCGAACGATTATGCATCGCCATGCCACCAAGAAGCTGCACATCAAAATGGCGCATCTGTAGCGTGCGACGGCCCGCCTCACGAACGACGGCAAACCCTTCGACTAGAAGCCGGTCGAGCGGCTCGCCACTTTTCGCGCGATGCCTGAGAGCGAGACTCCGCTTGCGCAGCTCATAGTCCGAGAGAGCTTTGAGCTCGTCTTCCTGTGCTGCGATCGCGGGCAGCTGTTCTTGCCATCGCGACAAGCGCGATTTCGACAACTGGGCTGCCTGCTGCACGGTTCGGGTTAACGTCTCGGTAACGGTCATCGGCGTACGGAATAGTCGTTTCGTCTGAGAATTACACGTGAACGCCTAGGATATATCCCAGCCGCCCATAAATCAGCCACTCTGCATATAAGCCTGTCCGCAGGACCCAATCGGTCTATACGGTCGCAGGAAATTATAGGGCGCAGGCAGCGTCAAGACGGCCATCTCGGCCTTAAGAGACGCCATTCTGCCCCCATTCACGGCGTTTACAGGTGATCCACACTACTTTTCAGTACCAGGGGCATTCCTAGCCCCTGGCGGCCAGCCGCTCAATCGGCCTGTGGACCGATGAACGCTTGACCGTGGACCGATTAACTTCTTCCGCTCTATTCTTGCTCCAAACGCAAGACATACACCGTGCCATTACCGTTAGCACAGGTCAAGAATCGCCCCGTTTTGCTGAACATAATCTTCACGATCTGCTTGCCAGGTGGCTTGATCTGCAGCGTCTCACGAAGATCGCCAGTAACTGCGTCGTAAATGTTGATCTTCCCGTCGTAGCCACAGGACGCGAGTCGACTGGAGTCACGAGAGAAAGCAACGCAGCGAACCCAATCCCCGTGGTGCTCTGCCGTGATCGGATCGGCACTAGATTCCAAATCCCACAATCGAACCGTCTTATCCTCACTCGCCGAGGCGAGCTTCTTGCCATCGGCCGAAAAGGCGACACTTCGCACCGCTTGCGAGTGGCCGAGAAGTGTGCGAAGGGTCAATCCCGTGGCAACTTCACAAATTCGGATGCGTTTGTCCTTCCCGGCGATCACCAGGCTCGCACCATTCGGCGAGAAGGCGAGCGAGTGCACGGTCCGACCTTCTGGACCATCGATCAACCGCGATAGACGCCCGGTCTCCGTTTCCCAGAGCATCACGTTGCCATCGGTTCCCGCGGTGGCAAGCAAACTGCCATCGGGCGAGAACGCCAGCGAAGTGACCCACCCGCCGTGTCCGGAAAGCAGAAACATCTCGCTACCATCGCTAACACGCCACAGCCGAACCTCGTGGTCTGCGGTGCCACCGGTCGCCAACATTTGGCCATCGGATGAAAACGCCATCGAGTAGACGGGACCGTCATGGCCCGAGAGGTCGTACAGAACGCTGCGATCGCTGACGTTCCAAACGCGCACGTGATGATTCTTCGTCGAGGTCGCAAGCAAACGTCCGTCCTGGCTTTGAGCCGCACTGACGATCTGCGCCGTATCGATTTCGTCGCCTTCGCCGAACACGGCGACCAGGCTACCAGGGGCATCAGCAGCCACACCGTCCCCAGCCAGTGCTAAGACATCGGCCGGAATATCTTTACGAGAAAACGACTCGGCCGGCTCTGCCATCGCTTTGTCGTCACTCTGCTCACCGTCATCCTGTGCCGGTTTTTCAACAACCGCATTTTCAACAACCGGCGCCTTGGCGTCGTCCGTCTCTTCCCGCGGAACTTCAATCAGGTTGACTTCGTCGAGAGGAATCTTGCGTGCCTGATGAGCAATCGCATTCGGATCAACATCCTTCGACGCGGCTGAGCCTTCACTCTTCTGTTGACTTTCGTTCTCCGCCAATGCGGACTCAGGTTTGGGTGGAACGGACTGATTGTGCTCTGGTTCCTCTGCTGCCGACGACGCGTCCCCAGCGTCTTTTCCATCTGCGGCCAAAGCAGAGCCGGTCGCGCCGGGGGATTGCTCAGCACCAGTCGCGTTCGGCGTGGTGTCGGCAACTTCGTCGATCGCTCTACTGTTCGCAACGATCAACCGTGAGTGATTGCTGACTTCATCTCGCATCTTCCGCAACGATGAGATCTGAGCCGTTGCGTAGATCGCAAAGCCGACGCAGGCAGCGATAAACAGGGGCAGCCAAATCGATCCCGCTTCCTGTTCAACAGGAGCAACCGATACGGTCGCCGCTGGGGATGACACTGGGGGCGTTGGTATCACAGACGCACGGGCTGGAGCCGCACCCGCCGGCGACAAGTCCACTGCTGGCAATCGTTTGTCTGCAGAAGCATCCTGGACGACTTCCTGCAACGCCCGGACCATTTCCAGACAACTTCCGAAACGTTCTCCAGGGCTGGGCAACGTGGCTCGTGCGATGACACTGCGTTCAGCATCCGGTAGGCCGGACAGATCGAGCCGACCCTCTTGCTGCTGACTCATGGCTCCTGCGAAGGTTGATTCTTCGGTAAGCGGAGCGTCTCCCGTTCGTAGCTCGGCGTAGCAAACCGCCAACGCATACTGATCGCTGGCCGATTGAGCCGCCTCGCCTTGCATGCGCTCGGGCGCGAGGTACGCGAGTGCTCCGCTACTCATGGTCGCGGAACAACGATTTCCCAGGACGGCCGCTAATCCGTAATCGGACACAACGGCGGAATCGGAAAGTAAGAGGATGTTCTGGGGTCGGATCCCGCCATGACCGACCAGCGGCTGCGAAGCTTCCGAATCACCGGAAAGATCGAACCGCCTTCGGGCAAGAAAATCGACAGCTCGAGCAGCATCCTCAAGATGCTGTAGCAACTCACCGGCAGGAATTCCGAACGCGCCTGACTGCTGATACTCGGCCAAGCGATCGGCAAGATTCCGATCGGCAAGAGGACTAGCCACGACGACGCTCGCGATGTTCGGTGTCTGGAACGTGTTGGAATCGGCAATCTCGCTCAGCGGATTTCCGTCGGCGTCCAGCATCCAAACTGCCTGGATCGACTCCAGGTGTGCATGTCGCAACTGGGCAAGGCGCTCGATCATCTGCGCCTGCTGAACTCCTCGATCAGCTGCCAGCGGAATGAACTTGAGCGAAACTTGCGTTCCGCCGGGCCCTGTGGCCTTCCAGCGTTCGCCGTAAATGCCTCGGCCGAGAAGTGCATCGAGCCGATAACCGGGCAGCGGGGTGTCGCCTGCGGAAAGCCTCATAGTCTGTCTACTCCACGTCCTTCAATGAGGACTCACGAAAAAATGAGATGAGATCGAAGTAGTGCGAATGCCCCGCTAGATGCCACGTCGCTGCTCCGCGCCGCGTCACTGGGGGCCGAACTACGGCTGGTTTCGTGCCGAATAGCCACCCTTTCAAGGTATCAACGGGCTGCCCAAATCGCAACCTTCTGAGACGCCCGAAACTCCTTTCAGTATTGACCTTGG
>CAYLRE010000141.1:0-11763 GCA_964385715.1 uncultured Planctomycetaceae bacterium | reverse complement strand
CCTCCCGAGGAACTCGGCACGCTCACCGGCAGAGCCAGTGGCACGCGTGGCGAGCGTTCCTTTGTTGCTGAACACTCCGTGCAGAGCTCCACTGAATGCGGAGCATTCAGCGACAATAAACATGTTTGGCAATGTTCAACTGGCAACTAAACAATCGCCCGTCAAGCAAGACGGCGAACAAACGTTGAACATGCATTGAACAAGGCCCGAACAACCGTCGAAAAACGGCCGAACATGCGCTAAACATTCGCCGTAATTTCTCGCACATTTCGGCGGAGAATCTGGGGTGATTCCCCCATCACGGCCGGCTTTGCTCCGACTCTCGGATCTTGGCCAACGTGGCGGTGAGCCGCTCGACGATTTCCGGCTTCTCGTCGTAGAGATTCTTGGTCTCAGACGGATCATCGGCCAGGTTGTAAAGCTGCCCAACCGGTTCGCCGAGACCAGGCTTGATCGTCGCCGGACCTGGCAGGAAACCACCGCTGCCACGCCAGGGGATCAGCTTCCAGGGGCCTTCGCGAATCGCTAGCCGCTTCTGCATCGTCGACTGGAGCACCAGATTCGGCCGCAGCGGCTGCTCGGTTTGCTTGCCCAATAGGGCCGGCAACACGTTGTGGCTATCGATGCCGGAACCCTCAGGCAGCTTGGCACCAACGACGGAGGCAAACGTGGCCATCATATCGACTAGCGAGATCACCTCGTTGCTGGTCGAGCCGGGGGCGATCTTGCCAGGCCAACGGGCCACGAACGGCATGCGGATCCCTCCCTCCCAGATGTCGCCCTTGCGGCCGCGGAAAATGTGGGACGCATCGTGGCCATACTTCTCGACGTCGGGCTCGAACCACAACGGACCATTGTCGCTGGTGACAATGACCAGCGTGTTGTCGCGGTAGCCGAGGTCGTCGAGCTGCTTGAGAACCTGGCCCACCACGTGGTCGGTGTGAATCAGGAAGTCGCCATAGGGGCCGCACTCGCTCTTGCCCTGAAACTGCTCGGCCGGCAACCACGGGGCATGCGGAGCGGTGAACGGAAAGTAAAGGAAGAACGGTTGGTCGGAGTTCGCCGCGTGATGCCGACGCAGAAAGGCATTGGCCTCATCGGTGAGTCGGTCCTGGGCTTCCTCGAACTTGAAATCCTCGCCGATCCGACCAGCTCGCCAGAACTTGCCCTGGTAGTGACTGGTGTAACCCTTCTCGATATTGTCCTCGACGCGACCACTCAACGGAGCGGTGCAGCGATCGTTGCGAATGTAGAGATAGGGCGGATCGTCGGTCGACGCCTGCAGGCCGAAATAGAAATCGAAACCGCGGTCGACCGGGCCACCACGCAAGGGTTGGTTGCAATCGAACTTGAAGCCGCCCTCGAAGCCGAGATGCCACTTCCCGATGCAGGCGGTTTCGTAACCTTGCTGCTGCAACATGGAGCCGAGCGTCATGCGGTCCTTCGCCACGACCGGCCCGATGTGAGGCCCGCCCTGGAGCCGGAACGGATAGCGGCCAGTCATCAGACCGTAGCGCGTGGGAATGCAAACCGCGGCGGGCGAATAGGCATTGGTCAGTCGCACGCCCTGAGACGCCAGGCGATCGATATGGGGCGTGGGGGCCTTGCTCTGGTCGTTGTAGCAGCGAACGTCACCAATGCCGAGATCATCGGCCATGATCAGCACGATGTTAGGCTTGGCAGATTCCGCAGCCTGAAGCGTGAGCGGTAAGGCGAACGGCAAGACGCTGCAGCTGCAGATGAGAAGCATCGAAACGCGACGCCATCTTGGCACAGCGAAACAGGCAATGAAGAATCGGACAAGTGAACGCGGAAACATGCTGCAACCTCCTGGGCGAAAGACCGCCGCCATGATCGGCTAGATGGCGTGGCGAGTCAATCATGCCGGCGAAGACCGTGACGCGAGAGTGCGGACGTCTAAACGTCGGCCGCCCCTGACGCGTACTGAGAAACGACCGAGAGGAGCTGATCCTTCAAGACCGGCTTGGCGAGATAGTCGTTGCAGCCCGCCTTCAGACATTTTTCTCGATCACCAATCATAGCGTGGGCGGTCAGCGCTACGATCGGTCCTTTGTAGTCGGCCTCTCGAAGCCTCCGCGTCGCCTCGTACCCATCGAGAAGTGGCATCTGCATATCCATCAAGATGACGTCGAACGGAACCTCCGCGTTCTGAGCAGTGATCGCCATATTCACGGCCGTCTTCCCATTATCCGCACACATCACGTAGGCCCCCGCCTTCTTGAGCATGATGGACACCAGTCGCTCGGCATCGTTCCCATCCTCCGCCAGCAAAATGCGTGAATTTCGAACTGTTCCGCCGACAACCGCAGGGTCGACATCTCCGCTGGCGGTAACTGCCGGCTCACCCGTCAACCCATCGCCTACCGGTTCTTCCGTTGGCTGCGAGACCAACCGTTGCTCAGACGGCTTGGACACCAGCTCCACACCGTCGAGCGAACCGGTCGGAAGCGTGAGCGTGAACGTGCTCCCGCGTTGCGGCTCGCTAAGAGCCTGAATACTTCCCCCCAGCGTTTCAGCCAAGCACTTGCTAATGGTAAGTCCTAGACCAGTGCCACCAAACTGGCGCGTCGTCGAACTGTCCGCTTGCGCGAACGGTTGAAACAGTCGGCCGAGCTGCTCGTTGCTCATGCCTAGCCCGGAGTCGACGACATCGATGTGCAGCTGCGGACCGGCCGACTCTGCGTCGAGAAGCCGGACCACCACGCGAACGCGTCCCACGTCGGTGAACTTGACGGCGTTACCTACCAGGTTGATGAGGATCTGACGAAGACGCGTCGGATCGGAACGAATCGACGCGGGAACCGGGCCGTCATAGTCGACCAGGAGAGGCAGGCCCTTGGCGTCAGCCGGAACTCGCGAGGAAGCAACGACCTCGTCAATCAACTCCAGCGGTGAAAAATCGAGATACTCCACTGCGAGCTTGCCCGCTTCGATTTTGGAAAGATCCAAGATGTCGTTGATAATCCCCATTAGGTGCTGGCCGTTGCGCTGAATCGTTCGCAGCCCTTCGATATTCAGTGGATCCTGAACGTTTCCAAGAACGACCTCAGCGAAACCCAAAATGGCCGTCATCGGCGTCCGGATCTCATGACTCATATTGGACAAGAACTCACTCTTAGTTCGATTCTCCGTTTCAGCTTCCAGTCGCAGCTGATCGGCGCGCATTCGCTGCTGACGATTCTGGACATGAACGTTGATTCGTGCCAGCAGCTCATCCTGATTGAACGGCTTACAAATCGCATCGACGTCCCCCAACACCAGTGCCTTGGATAAACTGGCTCTCTGTGTCAACGACGTCAACACAATGATCTGCGGTGGGTCGGCGAGGCCCAGCTCCGGCAACTGTTCCAAGACATCGTAACCCGAGACGCCGGGCATCACGATGCTGAGCAGCACCAAATCAACACGTTCGACTTTGAGAAGTTCAAGACATCGCTCCCCGTTCTCCGCCTCCACGATTCGATAACGATCCTTCAAGAATGCCTTCACAATATCCCGGTTGATGGCGTTATCGTCGGCGACCATTACGACGGGAAGGTCGGAGACCTCAATGTTTACTTCGGATCCACCAATGACATCTTCTCGATCCTTGGAAATACTGGCCACCGATGAAGCCTTGAAGGCAGTGCCCACACCTTCCTCGCTCGGATGTTTCACTGTCGGCAGCTGCCATGCCGAAGGAAGCGTGCGGCGTTCCGTCTGCCAGAGCGCGACCATCCCATCTGGTCCCAATGGCTCGCTAGATTCTTTGCACGTTCCTGGCAACAGCACCGTGAACAACGATCCCAAGCCGAGCTGACTTTCGACGCAAACAGCACCACCGCAGGACTCGACGCCGCGACGCACAATCGACAAGCCGATTCGAGCACCGTCCGATTCACGTGCCGCGAATTGCTCAACACGGCGAAACGGCTCGAAGATATTCTCCTGCTGCGACTTGGGAATACCCTGGCCCGTATCGAGGACAGAAAGAGCGATCACCCCGCCTCGCAACCTTCTACCCAGGAGACGTACTTCTCCCGCCGCGCCATATCGAATCGCGTTGCTGAGCAGGTTGTCCATAATACTCTCGAGCAAGTTACCATCGATTCGTAGCGATAGCGTTCCTTCGATCGTGGTTGTCGTGCGAACGCGACTCTGCGCGATCAGATATTCGTTCTTCTTGAGTAGCAAATCATAGAACTCTCGAACATCGATCTCCGCAACGCCTGTTGGCGGCTCAGGCGTTTCAAACGTCAACTTCAACAACTGATCCGCCAGACGAAGCAACCCTTCTGCTGAGCTGTCGATTCGCTCCAGGTGATCTCGCGCCTCGTCGGACAATCCGTTTCCGCTATGAATCCGAATCGCCTGCGAAAGTCCCAGGATGCCGTTGAGAGGCGTCCGCAACTCATTTGTTACGCTGACCAGAAACTCGTCCTTCATCGCATCCAATCGACTCAACTCAGCATTCTGCGAATGAAGCGTGTCATAACTGGCACGAAGGTCGTCTCGCATTTTGTCGAGCGCCCGAGATAAGTCAGAAAGCTCATCATTCGAGGCAAGACGAATCGGCGTCTGCAGATCCCCCGCGCCCAGAGCGATCGCCTGGGCCGCCAAATGTTTGAGCGGGCGTGACACGACTTGTCTGATAACGAGCCCCACAATCAATGCCAGCACACCAAATCCAATCGTCGCTCCAATCGCAAGCGAGCGAGCACGGCTATTCATGAATTGACGGGACCGCTCCGTCGAAAGCCCAATCACAACCCGTCCCACCGAAACGTCACCCACGGGAATCGGCCGGGAAAAAATCCGCCGATTCTCATCCTGATCATTCTCGGTGGCATCTTCCGGATACCGCGAAACAACGGTTCCGTCGCTGCGATGAACGATGACATAGGAAATACCCTCGTCTTCTTTCACAAGATCCCGCGCCAGCGTGTCGATGACCGGATAGTCCTCCATCAACAACCAATCGCGGCAGGCGTTCACAGCGGCCAACGCCAGCGTCGACCCGTGAGCATTCAACTGGTCGTCGAGAACGACGCGCTCACTCTCGACCGTTTCATAAACCAGCACGACCACAACGACAGCCACAACCAGCGTCAGCACCAGCGTGAGGCGGACTCCCAACGAGCGAGAAAGAAAACGGTCAAATGCAGACGACCTAAGATTCACGACACTAAAACTCCTGGGCTCGCTTCATACGCTTGCGAATGGCCTCATATTCGTCGTCCGAGGTCTCGACAAACCCCGATACCCTCAAGGCTTTGAACGCCTCTGAATGATCCATACCCAGCAAACTCTTTTGCAATGCGGAGAAGTTCCGGTCGTCCATCCCACTGCGGGCGATCCAGGGCTTGGTAACGATTCGTATTCGCTTCAGCACCCGCAGCTTGTCGGCCGACTTGCTGAACGTACTTTCCTTAAGACTTCCGGCATCAAAATCGTGGAGCGACACCCGTTTGGCAACGAGATCATGCCGGCCCAGGTAACCGATCTTCGTCATGTCCGTGGCATGAATCCCGGCATCCACGAAATCCGCCTTCGCCAGGAAACTCATCGTAGAACTCGGATCGCCAAAAGCGAAACGCTTGCCTTTTAGATCCACCAGCGATCCCAATTGACTCTCCTTGGCAACCGCAATCACTCCCCCAAAATGCTTTTTGCCCTTTTTTTCTTCCATTGCCAGGAGTCGCACGTTGGGATCCTTATTCTTCACCAAGACATACGATGCCGCACCCGTCCGCACGAAATCAACCTTTCCCTCTAACAAGGACTCTCGCGCCTCGACATAGGTCTTAAAGATTTTCATCTTCACGCGAACTTCGTCGTCGTCCAACTCCGTTTGCAGACGCTTCTCCAGCTCGTCGATCACCGGCTTGAACTTCGTGAACACCTGCGAAGCGGTATCGGTTCGATAGACCCCAAAGGTGAACTCGACGGCCCAGGCCGGTCGACTACCGCCGATGGTGCACCCCAGCAACACATTGAACGTGACCATTATCCATGCACGACGAATGGTCGATCTTGGACCCATCGTAAGCTCCCACTTCAACCCTCAAGCACAGCACGTCGCAGCCCATACATACCCTTGCGACTCTTCCCAAGCTGTAACTTAAGCTACCACAGCACGGTAGGCGATCAAACCACATATAATATATCCCTATGAGATCTAACTTTTCTCCTGCCACTCGAGACTGTCCATGGGATCGCTCCGCAACTCGTGGTACGCTGGGAACACCAGTCGCATCAGGCTAACCTACCATGAGAATCAGCCCGCCTCGTTGTTCGATGTTGCCGCCACACGACAATCGAGAAACCGCAAGTTGCCGTAATCGTAACGCTAGAAGTCAATTGCAATCTGTGTCCGTCGTGAGCCCTGCCGACCCTCTCACATTCCAACCCCCACATTTTGAATCCAGCGTCGAGGGCCCATGCACGGCACCACCGTTCGACACACCTACCGAAGGCACCGCACAACCGCCCTCGCATACGCAGGCACTGTGGTAGCAGCCATCGCAGTCACGTTCACAGCTCCCCTCTCGCTCGCCGAAGAGAGACGCGAACCGACCGGTCCTGCTTGGCGCCGTCACACCATCGATGCGTCTTCTCAGGGAGCGGATGGTGTCAAACTGGCCGACATCAACGGTGACGGACTAATGGATATCGCGACCGGCTGGGAAGAAGGAGGAATCACGCGGGTCTATCTTCATCCTGGCCACGCAAAGGCCAAAACGAATTGGCCTGCCGTCACGGTCGGAAAGACTCCGTCTGTGGAAGACGCCGTGTTCGCCGATCTCGACGGTGACGGCGCACTCGACGTCGTCAGCTGTAGTGAAGAAAACGAGCGAAAGATCTTCGTCCATTGGGGCCCCAAGACTCGCCGGGATCTATTGAACTCAAGCAAGTGGCAACAGCAGGTGCTGGCCGACTCGCAGATGTGGATGTTTGCTTGGCCGATGCAAGTCGACAACAAGCACGGCGTGGATCTTATCGCCGGTTCTAAAGGGCCCGGCGCCAGCATCGCCTGGTTTGCTGCTCCGAAAAACGGACGCGATCTAGAAAGCTACCAACAGCACACCATCTCTCCGGCAGGCTGGATCATGTCGATCTGGCAACAAGACATGGACGGCGACTCGGACATCGACATTGTCGTCTCTGATCGCTACGGCGAACTTCGCGGCTGCCGCTGGCTAGAAAACCCTGGGCCCGGTCCAGCACAATCAAAGTCATGGAAGAATCACTTCATCGGTGCTCGCGACAAGGAGGTTTTGAGCATGGTGCTGGCCGACCTCGATGACGACGGTCTTCAAGACGCGGTCGTCGCGGTTCGCGACATGAAAATCCTGCTACTCAAACGACTCGACAAGACTGGCCGCAATTGGAAGACTGAAGAAATTTCCGCCGACTACCATACCGGTAACACCAGGGCTGTCGCTGTCGAGGACGTCAACGGAGACGGCCGCAAGGACTTGGTATTCACAACTTGGAACGCTCAAGGCAAACATGGCGTGTTGTGGCTGGAGCAAGGTTCCTCGCTAAAACAATGGACGGCTCGCCAGATCAGCGGCACCGAACAGGGAGTCAAGTACGACCGCATCGAGATGCTCGATCTCGATGGCGACGGCGACCTTGACCTACTCACCTGCGAGGAACACGAAGGCCGCGGCGGCCTGGGCGTCATTTGGTACGAGAACCCCTACCGGCGGTAACGACGATACCAGGCCGTAAGAGCGCCCTCACTCGCAAGACCTGGAAACAAAGAAACATCCCAACATGTCAGAAGTCACCGCCTATCACGAAGCAGGACACGCCTTCATGGCTACCTGCCTTGGGGCACGCGTGCTGTCAGTCACGATCGACCCCGACAACGACGACGGCCCCGAGCGCTTCGGCGACACGCAAATCGAGTGGGACCGCCACCGATTTGACAGGCGCGAGTTCTACGAAAAGTTGGTCCTTGTCGCGCTAGCAGGTCCCGTCGCTGAGGCCATCCATCGACAAGAAGAATTCCACCCTGGCTTCGTCGCCGAATGGGCCGACGACTGGCAACAGGCCTGGAAAGCCGCCGCCGAACTTGTCAGCGAACAGAAGCCGCGGCTTCGTTATATCGAGAAGATGACCGCCCAGCTCTACCACGAATTGAACCAGGATCACGCTTGGGCCGCCTTGGCCGCAATCGTCGATCATCTCCTGGCCCACGAACGCCTGGAGGGAGAAGAAATTGACGATATCGTAGCCACCTGGCTCGGCTAATATTGAACCGCCGACAACGAATAACTCTGTTGGGCGGCTTCCCTGATCGCGTCTGCCGTTGTTGCAGCATCGGTGAGAGCCGGTAAGAATTGGCAAGAGCGACCCATCTCATCCCCGTCCACGAAACATTCATGAACGCCGTCCGAGCCTGCCACTGTTGCGGATTGATCCACCGCATGCCGACGCTCGCCAAGAACGAGTGGGCTGAGTGTGTACGCTGTCACTCCAAGATTTGGCGGCCAGGCTCGGGCACCAACTCGGCCAGTCGCACGGCAGCCGCGGCCGTCGGCGCTTTCGTTCTGTTCTGGCCTGCCATCCTGCTACCAATCCTGCACATTGAACAGCTCGGACACCAGCACGAATCGAGCATCCTGATGGGCACGCTCGAACTCATGCAACACGGCAGCTGGTTTGTTGGCGGAGTCGTGTTGCTCTTCTCGGTCGTGTTTCCGCTGGTCAAACTCATACTGCTCATCGAATTGAGCCTGCTCGGCGTCCTTCACAAACGGCACAAAGCCGTTACTTATCGCATCATGGAGCATGTCGGAAAGTGGAGCATGATGGATGTCATGCTCTTGGCGTTCATGGTCATGCTGGTGAAGCTCGGATCGGTGGTCGAATTTCAGTTCGGGCCAGCGGTCGTCGCGTTCGTATTGTGTGTGGCGATGAGCATGCTCGCATCGCTCCTGTTTGACCCACACACGATCTGGCCAGACGACAACGACTGCAAGACGCATGGGGAGGAACCGGCGTGAGCGAATCCCAGCAATACTCTGGCAACGAAAGCAGCGATCTCCCGCTCGCCAATGTGGGCGGCTCGTCCACTTCCGGTTCTCCTTGGCAGACGCGACTCTACGGCCACGGCACCCGGCTTTGGTGGCTCACCGCCGCCTGTCTGGCGGTCGCCATCGCCATTACGGTCGCGTCGTTGCCGGCCCACGGACCAACCATCACCATTCACTTCGATCAAGGCCACGGACTCAAGCCAGGCGACGCACTAAAGCACCTGGGAATTGAGATCGGCGAAGTCACCGCCGTTCGGCTTCGCCACGACTCGGCCGGAGTACGTGTCGAAGTTCAATTACAGCCGGATGCGGCCGGAATAGCCCGCAAAGGGAGCCAGTTCTGGGTTGCCCGCCCGCAGGTGAGCCTCTCCCGTGTCAGCAACCTGGAAACGGTCGTGGGGGCCAAGTATCTCGGTGTTCTTCCCGGCCCTCGTGACGCTCCGCCGGCCAATGTATTTCAAGGAACCGAAACTCCGCTGACGCTTCTCGATACCGATTCCAGGGAAATCACAATTCGCTTTTCCCAAGGATACTCGCTCGCGGCCGGAGACCCGATTCGATTCCGTGGCATGAACGTCGGCGAGGTCGTCGAGGTCCGCTTACACGACGACCTGAAAAGCGTCGACGTCCTCGCCCGCCTCTCTGGCAATGCCAAACGGCTGGCTCGATCTGGCAGCCAATTCTGGGTGGAACGCCCGCTGGTCGGCGTCACAGAAGTTCGCGGGCTCGACACGATCGTCGGCGGGCGATACCTGGCCGTTCTTCCTGGCCCCACCGGCGGCGAGCCACGCGCGGAGTTTGTTGGACAAGACATCGCCCCGGCCGGAGAGCTGGCCGAAGGCGGCCTGCGAATCCTGCTAGAAGAAGATCGACAGGCCGGCTTGGTCCGTGGAGCTCCCATCCTCTATCGTGGTTCGCGCGTTGGAAAAATCCTCTCCGTCGGTCTGGCCACCGATGCGGCCACGGTTCAAGCCTGGGCCTTTATCGAACCTGACTACGTCGACTTGATTCGCAGCGACACCAAGTTTTGGGCCAAGAGTGGCTTTGACGTTTCACTCGGTTTCACTGGCATCACGCTCGACGCCGACTCGCTTGCCGCCATCGCGCTCGGCGGTATCGAACTCGCCACTCCCGACCCGCCTGGCAGGCGTGTAACTACCGGTCACCGCTTCACGGTCGCACCGGAAGTCGACGACGACTGGCTCGATTGGCGACCACGAATCACAATTGGCGCCGCGGCTCTGCCCGAACGCAAGGCATTGCCTGCACCGATCGCCGCATCACTTCGCTGGCAGACGTCGCAACTCGGGTTCACTCGCGATCGTCAACACCAAGGTTGGGTTCTGCCAGTCGAAGGCAACCGGTTGTTGGGCCCGACCGACCTTTTTCGGCCTCGGGCGGAAGCACTCGACAAGACACAACTCTCGGCAGCAGGCAACACCTACACGGTCACCGCCAACATGATCGAGGCCGGGGGGGCAATTAGCTACCTGCAACTACCGGTAGATGCGGCCAACTCGTCGGCGGATTCCTTCTGGCCGAAGTCGTATCTTCGCCAAGCGGTGAAGCCAGAGGACTGTCTTGTGGTGGCTGGAACCGCGAGTGACCGCTTCCCGATCGACTCAACCCGCTTTCTCGCTAAGGACGACCGCTGGCGGATCGATCCTTCGCTTTCCCTAGACGCTTCGCTCCACGGGGCGAGCGTGGTCGCTCAGAGTGACGGCAAGGTCATCGGCCTGCTAATTCTCGGCGACGAGCCGTTTGTCGCACTGCTTGGCAGTGAATAACGCGAGCGAGCGACGTCTGGTTCTGCTCCACTATCCCCCTAACCTCTAGGCCTATCCTGGCAGTCGCTTGGATATCGCGTCTGCGCCTGGTAAGGTTGCGTTTGCGCACTCACTTCCGCGCATACGATCAACACCTCGCGACACCCACGAAGCCACGCTCACCATCAAGGCGCAACTCCGCCGACAGGTATTAGGACGCCACTAATGAACCGACGAAGACGACTCACCACGTTGTTCGCTTTTGCACTCGCCATCCTTTCGCTTCATGTGGGCGTCGCGGCGGCCGAATCGCCCCGCGCCGCCGACTCCAAGCCGAACGTCATCCTGATCTTCATCGATGACATGGGCTACGGCGACGTCGGCTTTAACGGGGCCACTGGGCCACGGACGCCCTACCTCGATCGCATGGCCAAGGAGGGAATGCGGTTCAACGATTTCTACGTCGGTTGTGCCGTCTGCTCCGGTTCGCGCACCGCACTGTTGACCGGCTGCCACTACCAGCGGCTCTCGATGCTGCCCGTTTTGTTCCCCAACACGGACGAAGGCCTGCATCCCGATGAGGTCACGCTGGCCGAGATGCTCAAGGGGGCCGGCTACAAAACCGCCTGCGTCGGCAAATGGCATCTGGGGCATCTGCCGCCTTGCCTGCCCACGTATCAAGGCTTCGACACTTACTACGGCGTGCCCTACAGCAACGACATGTGGATCGATCCGGCCAACAAGCTGGCTGATGACATCGTGCTGCGTGAGAACTTAACGCCCGAAGAAGTCAAAGCGGGCCACAAGAAGATGGATTGGGTGCCGCTCTTTCGTGGCGAGGAAGTGATCGAATACCCGGCCAATCAGGACACGCTCACCAAACGCTACACCGAAGAGGCGATTCGCTTCATCAACGCGAACAAGGAAGAACCATTCTTCCTCTACCTGCC
>CAYLRE010000140.1:0-11775 GCA_964385715.1 uncultured Planctomycetaceae bacterium | reverse complement strand
CGACCCCTGCTGCCGAACGCGGAAACAGGCTGTCGCTTCCCTGCAGCATGTATCGAAACCCGCCATCTTCGTTCTGGCATTTCTTGACATACTCGACACAGCGATCGCGTGTCTCCTTGGGAGCGTGAATCCCGGCGTTGCGAGCCGCTCGCAGGGCCATGATCTGGCAAACCGTGACCGACACATCGGCATCGGCCGGCTGCGATTGATATCGCCAACCACCCTCTTTATTCTGCGTGCGCACAATCAGTCGCACCGCCGCCTTGAGCTTGCGACGAAGCGTCGGACTCTTCGTCATCCCATACGCCTGAGCGAGGAAGAGCGTTGCGAATCCATGCCCGTACATCGGCCCATGGCTGACGGCATTGGGCACGGCGATCATCCCTCCCTGCCCCGAGTATTTGAGCACGTGCTTCAAACAGCGATTGACCTGTTTGCCGTAGGGACCGCGGCCAGGCGAACTACCGGAACCCATAAAGGCCAATCCGGCCAGCGACACCACGGCCGCATTGCGACTGTACACGCCAGAGCCAAAGTCGCCGTTCTCGCGCTGCCGCACTGCAAGCGACTCGAGGCCTTCCTCAATGGCCCGATCGGTCGCCGGCGTCATCAAGTCGACCGCCGACTCCTCGGGGTCAGGCGGATCCGCGGCAAAACCGAGCCGTGGATACATAGCGGCCACCGACGCCGCGGAAGCGATCGACGTACGTGACAGGAATTGGCGGCGAGTGAAGTTCATCGGTCCAGTGTCATTCTTGTTGAGCAGACCGTGAGACGAGTCCGCACGAACAGTCGATTCATGGTTTGATCAAGGACGACGCATTCTGTCTTCCGCAAGGCGGCGGAAGTAGCGGCGAATCAACGGGGCATACTCCGGAAGCAATTCTACGTCGGCCATCTGCCGAATCAATTCTCGATCCTTCTCCGGCAGCTCGCCCCAGAGTTCTTCGATGTCCTCGCGGATGTCGGCAAATTCCGACTTCTCAAGCAACCGATCCCGCAGTTCATCGTCCGACTCTCCGGAATCGGCCTTGGTCTGCCCGGTGGTCTGAGATCCCGTCTGACCGGAATTACCGCTGGTCGGTTTCTTGCTGGCCTGCTGCGGTGTCTTTCGTTCATCCTGCGGCTGCGGTTTTTGCTGCGACTGAGAGTTCTGCGACTGCGACGAAGATTTTTTCTGTTGCTGCTCCAGCTGCTTGAGCCACTCGGCGAGCTCTTTCACGATTTGTTCTTGCCGGTCCTGCGTCGGCTTGCCCAGTTCCTTCTCTTTGAGCAGACGCTGAACCTGCTTCATGATCTTGCCAATGCGTGTGGCGGGATCGGCGTTCTCGTCGAGATCCTCATCCGACAAAGGTTCGCCCCGGCCATCGAGGCGAATATCTTCGCCAGCGGGACGTTCGCTGTCGCCTTCACCACCTAATTCACTGTCGTCGAGATCCCCATCGAGTTCATCATCAAGCCCCTCGAACAGCTCGCCCAAAGTATCGAGTTCAATATCGTCGTTTTCTTTGTTTTCGTCTTTAGCGGCAGCATCTGTGCGTGGGGACGATGCGTCGTCGCCTTGGGCGTATACCAGTGGCGAATTGCCTAACAGCAATCCAGTGAGCAGCAGCCCGAGGGACCATGCCAGAGATTTCACTAGGTTAAGTTTCATGACGCCGCCTCTTCGTTCTTAATCTCGCCAGCTACCCCGTCGACCTCGCCGGCCGCCTCACCTGCTTCCGCATTCTCGTCTACGTCGGCGTCTTCACCATCATCGGCCGGCTGCGGATCGATCAGTTGATCTTCCGGGGCGTCGTCCGCTTCTTCCATCAACCGGAAGGTCAGCTCGGCCAACTCACCCTGCTCTTCAGCCAGTGAAGCGAGTTGTTCCAACTGCTCGACCGAGGGCACCGCTTCACCAATCTCCTCGCGTAATTCTTTCGTGCGAATATTCAGATCGCCCTGCATCAGCCGCAGCAATTTAATCTCCGCCAGCGAACGAATACCGCCCTGTTGTTGCTGCTGTCCACCACCTTCTCCACCAGATTGTCCACCGCCACCTTGGTCACCCTCGGAGTCCCCCTTCTTCAAGGCATCGAGCAAGAGGTTCAATCGAGCCAGCGCCATCGTCTGCCGGCCCCGCGTTCGCTGGCCAACATCAACGTCTGCCAAACCCTCGGCCGCTTTCCTCATCGACCGGGCGGCGTGCTCCAACGCCAACGCGAACGCTTCGGCGGCCGCCAGATCTTTAACGTAAGCCTTCGTCGTTTCGGCCAACGTTGCTTGTTCTTCCGAGAGGTCGGTCACGGTCGACTTTTGTCCCCGCGTGAGACGACCATTCTCCTCCTTCAGTGTCGCGAGTCGTCGCACCTCTTCCAGCAACATCGTCTGGCGTTCGTGGATCGCCTTGATCTCACCTTCGATACGAGTGAGGATCTGTTTCGCCAAGTCGATCTCCGCCTGCCGACGCGCCTTGGCGACTTCTTGCTCTGCTTCTTCTAGGTCCTTCTCAGCCTGAGCGGCTTGCTGTTGCGCTTCCCCGGCGTCCCCTGCCTCGCCAGCCTGACTTGCCTTACCGGCACTTCCACCCGCCTGCTCCATCTTGGCACTCGCCTTGTCGGCAGCCAGACGCTTGAGTCGGCGCATCGCCCGCTGAATATCTTCTTGCAGCTGTTTCTGCTTACGAGCGAGACGGCGAAGTTCCTGCTTCCGCTTTTCGATATCCGCCTGCGGCTGACCACTCTGCTCAGCCGCCGCCTTCTCCATCTCCTTACGAAGTCCCTTCTGCCGCGCTTTTAGAGCCCGAACCTCCTTCTCCGCTTTACGAAGCTTCTTCACGCGACGAGCGGCCTGATCCTCGCCCCGATTGGAAAGCGTATCGAGCATCTCGCCCATCTTCTCAGCGATTGCTCGTTGTTGGGCGGTGGCGCTGGAAACCTTGTTATCCTGCAGGTTCTTGGCCGCCTTGCCCATGTCACTCGAAATGCCGTTCTCACGAGCCTGGTGGACTGCATCGGACAACTGCTCGGCCGCTTCCGGATCGGTTTCCTTGAGCGTGCCTTCCGCTCGCTTCATTCGCGAGACAAGGTTGTCGAACTCACGCCGCAATTCCGACTCGTGCCGAGCCAATTCGCGCAGGTCATTCGCCTCTTGTCGATTGAGATCCTTGCGATCACGGCCCAACAGCGACGCTCCCTTGGCGGCGGCGATCTTGGCAAGATCCTCCTGCTGGCGTTTCAGCGCTGCCAGGTCGCCGGCGAGATCCTGGAACTGAGCCCAACGCTCCAAGTTATCCAAAGCACCTTCGAGCTTGGCGACGATTTCGTCCTGCTCCTGACCTGCCTTTTCGACCGGTTCTTGGGCTGGATGCTGCTCCTCCGCTGACTGTTGATCGCCTGCTCGCTCTTGCTCATCGGCAGCGGCCGACTCTTTGAGTTCTTTTGCATTCTCAGGAGCGTCCTGTTCGCTCTGCTGCTCGGACGGCTGCTGCTCGCGAGCGTGTGCCTGTCCTTCCTTGATGGCCGCGGTCAGCTGACGCTCGGCGTTTTGAAGCGGAGCCGCCTCCAATTCTTCGATCAACTGTTTGAGATCCTCGAGACGTTTCGTCGCCTCAGGGTTATCAATGTTGTTGCTCTTCGATTCACCCAGCAACGACTCAATGCGCCGCAACACACTATCCGGAGCCAGGGAGAGGGAGCGATGCAGATTGCGCTGTTGCAGATCAGCCTGTTGCAGCTTGTTGAGATCCTGCTGCGGCAGTTCGCCGACCTCTTTCAATTGCTGTTCCAGGTCGGCCACCTTGCGCCGAGCGGACCGCTGCTCTTTCAACACGCGGTCGACCTCGCGGACAATGGCCGCGTGTCGTTGGTTCAATCGATCTTCAAGATCTTCCCGTGAAACGACGTGAATTCGCAGCGGCGGCTGGCTCTGCCCCACTTGCGGTAAGAAGTCATTCGCTTCCACGTGGACAGTAATGATTGTCCCTTCGGCCAGCGGCGGATCCAGCTTCGCCAGCTCCCACGGATAGGCAATCAACTCGCGATGTCCTTCGCCATCGAGCGAACCGATATCGTCGACCGCGGGGTTCTTGGCTTCTGTTTTTTGCTCTCGCTGTGGAGCTTCATACAAGGAGATGCGTTTGGCGCCGGCCGCCGAATCATCACTGCGGAGGTAAACAAGCGACACATCGCGAATGGCCAACTGATCCTTGACCAATGTGCGAACCGGAACGTTTGCCTGCGGCGTGACAAACACGTCTTGCTGTGGTGCCTCGACCGTAACACTTGGCGGTGTGTCCGCAATCGCCTCAACACGCCAACGCGTATCGGAGCCACTGGTCATCTCCTCCTGGTCGACCAGCTCAAACCAGTAGGTGCCGCTTTCTCGCACGACAACCGGTTCACCGTCGGCTTTCGGCACGGAAATCGACTGGCCATCGGCGCCTAATTCGGCCGGCACCTCGGTCCCATTTTCAAAACGGAGCGTCGCCTGGGTGAGCGGCTTGGTCGAAGTCGCCGTTAGCGATAGCTCGGTCCCGGCCAGCGCCCGCACTTGCCCGTCGCTGGTAGTCGGCCGCCAGAGAGTATATTCCGGTGGCGTGAGTGTCAGCTTGAGCGATTTGATTCGCGGCGGCTCGAGCACTTCGAGTTCGTGCCAGACCATGGTGTCATCGTCGCCCCCGGTCGCCCGATATGAAAATCGCCGGCGAACGTTGGTCCGATGAGCGACCATCACGTCGCCAGAACGTTGCATCTCTTCACGCAAGGTTCGCGTTTCGCCGGACTCGTCTTCCAGGCGGAATTCGATCTCCACGACCTCAGGCAACTCACCATTCTTGTCGAACAACTCGACTTCAAATTCGCTCCCCATGGCCAGTCGCGCCGGCGGTTCGCGAAATGCCAATTCATGTCGCCGGGGCCATTGGGCGTCGCTCCAGGGCACCGCCAATCGAGACAGCCCCTTCCAGGCAGTCGCGGAGAAAAAGACAAACCACAACACCACTACCACCGCGGCGATCGCGCACGCAATCATCGCCTGGCGAGTTGGTCGGGTGTCGAATATCGCATCGGCATCGATTTGTTCCAATTTCGTAGCCGCATCGACCACAACGGCACGTCGCAGCTCGGCCGATCCGGCTCGAGAGTCCGTTTCGTCTTGCTGAAGAAACTCGACCGCACTGGCCAACTGCCCTTCAAACTGTGGAAAGCACTGCTGAATGCGTTGGGCGATCGCCACATCGTTGGGGCTATGCTCGATCCAACGGTAGAGGAACCGGCGCACCGCCCATTCGATCGCCACCGCAAAAACGATGCTAAAGGTAAATCGCGAGACCCAATGCTCGAAGCGAAGATAGCTGTCTAGCAACGTCAGAGAGATCAACGCCAGAATGGCCACCGTCAAGATCCAAGAAACGGCATGCGCTAGCGTCAGCCGGCGAGCCTTGCGGCGAACTGTCGCGATCGTTTCTTGGAGCGTGTGAACCATAGTCAACTGAGGTCGCAGATCAATTTAGGTCGTTATCGTCTCGGAGAAGGAATTCTTAAGAACTCTTCGGAGCAATCACTTTTCATTATTCGGTTGCAGGCTGATTTAGGACATGGCAAATTGATTTACCTGCCGGCCAAACCTGCTGCGATTATAGCATTCCAGCCCGTTTCCTTAGTAACCATTCGGCGACAAACAATGACAACAGCAGCGTGACAATTCGCCAGTTATCCCAGAGCGGCAAAGGATCCAGCCATTCCACGGTCACGGCTCGCCCGGCGGGCAAATCGTCCCACAGATTGCCGACCGTGGCCACGCTATAGAATTGCCCCCGCGAACGTTTCGCCGCGGTACGCAACTCTTCGCCGTCCATCGTTTGGCGAGCCAGCTCACCCGGTGGCGGCAGCACAGGAAACGTAACCGCCGGCGGGGCATCGCCGATCGACGGAGCCGCGATCCAGGCACGGTACTTACCGGTGGGCAGATCACTGACCGAAAGCTCAAACGTCTCGCGGCTAGTTGCGCTACGCTGCAACTTAACGCGGCGATTCTCCTGATCTTCACTCTCAATCACGAGGTGCACGCCGTCGTCCGCCACGGGAACACGTCGCTCGTCGAAGAACTGAACTCGGAAGCGAACCGGAGCTCCGCGTTGGTAGGCGTTTCGATCGGTCGTCAGACGCACCGACTGATTCTGACCCAACAGCGAGGAACGACTCAGATAACGAATCGCCTGCACCCAATATCGGGCCATCAGCACATCGCCCACACGATAACGCCATCGATAGGTTTCGTCGGTAGCGTGCCAGAGAACCTTGCCCGGCGGCAAATGCAGCGCGCAGAAGACCGGAAGTGGCTTCCCTTCGCTACCAGTCATCATCGGATTTTCTGCCAACACGCGTACGCCCGGCTTGAGCTTCGGCACCGACACCATCCAATACAAATCCGGCAGGTTCGCCCACAGCTCTTCTGACTCGCGCGGGTCATCGCCCAACTGCATGTGGGGGCTGACCGAGCCGAGCGGCGTCGGCTTCACGGTGAAAGGTTTGCCGCCAAAATTCGTTGACTCAGCGGTCAGCGACGACGCCCAATCGATCGGCATGATGTCGGCCAGAGGCGTGTCGCGGTAGGTCACAGGATTGAATCGATCGCCGGAAACGAACAACACGCCGCCCCCTTTGATCTGCACGAAGTCAACCAGGTTCTGCAATTGCAACCGGCTCAGGTGCCGGGTATCGACATCCCCGAAAATAATCGTGTCGTAGGTGAAGAGGTATTCCTCGTTTTGTTTGGTGAGATCTTCGATCGACACTCCATCCGGCACGCGGCGACGGACCGGAAACACAGTCAATGCACTGGCGTCTTGCATTACGTACTCGGGATCGGAATCCTGCAACACACAGCGGAGCTGAACCGAAGAGTCGCGCTCGAGAATATTCTTAAGATAGCGATACTCGAAGCTCGGATACCCCTGCACGAGCAAGACCTTGATCTTGGCTTTCCGAACCTCGACCGTTTTCGACAACGGGGTAACAGCCTGCTTCAATTCCTCCTTGAGATTCCCCACCTCGACCGTGTAGTCGATGGTGCCCTCCTCCCGTGGTCGGTGACTGATGCGAACCCGTTCGACGTCTCCATCGGCACCCGCGGGCACCGTCTTACGCGAGAGCTCTTCTCCACCCGGCCCGTCTCGCAACACGATCTCGACGTCGCGATCCTTCAACCCCGCAGCGGCCAGATTGAATTCCAAATCGACGTAGTCGTCAACAAATACCGCGTCGGCAACCATCAGATTCGACATCTCCAGCGACCGCGTGGGGTTCTCGCTGCCAACGCCGACGATGTAGAGCGGCACCGCCTTGCGACGGGCGTAGGTGGCCGCCTCGCTCAGCGTTGGTCCCTCGGTAGTCACACCATCGGTAAAGATCACGATGGCCGTCGGCCGAGTGCCTCGCAGTTCGGTGAGCACCTCGCGTAGTCCAGAGCCAAGCTTGCTAGTGCTCCCCTCTGGCGTAAGTCGACGCAGCGATTCGGCAAGTTCATCGACCGTGTTCGGCTGCTCGCGAGCCGTTCCTGCGAGCGTGTAGACCTTGAGTTGATGATCGACCGCCTTCTTGCGAAGAACCTTCGCGTCGTCGGCCAGCAGTAACTCACGGGCAACGTCGAATCGCGTCATGGAATCTAAATTCGCCGCAATGCTGCCCTCGACGGGCGATGCTTCGGCGTCGTGCTGCCCATATTCATCGACAAACGCCATGCTGGCAGATTCGTCGACGACAAAGGCGATCACCGGCGGACTGGTGCGGCTGAAGTTGACGTGTAGACCGTACAGCATCACAAAGACGATCGCGATGATCGCCAGACGAAGGCCTGCCAAAGCGATGCGGTATCCGGCGCCGACGTTGCTCCGTTCCTTGAAATAGAAGAACAGCACAAACGCCAAGCTCACCACGCCAAACGCAACCGACAGCACAACGGCCGTGGGATCCCAAACCCAATTTCCACCAAGCGCACGATCAGCCCCGGCCGCCTTTTCAGGCAGCTGTTCTCCTAGGAGCGTGAGCAAGATGTCGGTGAGCTTGTCGGTCATATCTGTCGATTGCCTAACCACCAGGCAAAGGATGTTTCGGTAAATACGAGAGCCAATACCAACCACAGAATCGCCTGATGCACAGGCGCCCCCTCCGATTCGACTTGCATCGTCTCGTCGTCTTCAGCCGATCCGCCGTCTCGGGCCGCTAACCCGGTCGGAAGTTCGTCATTGTTGATTCTGCCCAGGTTGCTTTCCTGCGTGTCGACGTTGGCAACGAATACCTTTTCGTTGGTCGAGCCACTTTGCGAAACGCGGTACGCTCCACTCTGATCCGTTTCAGCAAACGACCAGGCGTGCGTGTCGGCTTCTGGGGTTACTGAGGCAACTTGCGGCTGCGTAGCCGACGGTACGGAAAATGCGGGGAGCGTGACAGAAATCCGATCGTCGGCCTGAGCCGCCCCGAGATGTCCGCCAATCGGCTCAAACACCTGAACGTTGCGGTCGAGCAAACGCCCGGCAACGGCGGTTTTCCAGAGCTGCTGGACGATGACCGGAAAGGTTGGCCCGGTCGGAATGTAGGTCCAAGGTCTCACCCCTTCGTCACGGCGCATCACCGAAGCGGTCGAACCCGCAGTGGCAACGACGAGAACTCGTCCTCGGCCAACACGACCATCGACAATCGCCGGATCGCCGTTATCGAATGCCAGGCCGACGGTTGCCTCGGCGGCTGCGGCCCGGTCGGTATCCTGCTCCGCAGCGTCAGCGTCGCCGGCACCTCGTTCGCCTGTCTTCTTGGCTGGAATCGCGAGACGGAAGTACTTGGCTACGACCGCCTTCAACAGGCCAGCTCGTTCGTTATTCTCCCAAACACGAAGCATCGGGTGCCGGTAGTCGAGTGGGTCGAAATGAAAAAAGCGATCGTCGCCGTCCGCCTCGACCGTCTCCTCGATCACGACCGGCAACACGTTTCTGGGGGCTCCCGCCGTCCGACTGAGTTCGCGATTGTAGCGATCGGCCTGCACCTGATCGCCCAAGAAGAAGACCAGGCCAGCTCCGCGCTGGAGCTGAGCCTCAAGCACGGCCGCCTCCCTGGCGGTGAACTGGGCGACGTTGCAGAGAAATATGCAGTCGTACTCCGCGAGGTTTTTGTCCAGCAGGCCGCTCTCCGAAACGACGTGCGGCTGCACAATCGACTCGCTCGGCCGACCATGGTCGGGATCGAGCCCGAGGGCGACATAGAGCGTGGAGTCCTGCTTGCCGCTGACACAAAGCACCTTGATGAATTCTTTTACTGGCACCGCCAGATAGCGGCGATTATCAACCTCTAAGGAATCGCCGGAGATGCGAACCTCGACCTCGTGATCCTTCGCGGTGGTGAATTGATAGCGAAACTGCACGGGCGAAGAAGTCTCGCCAGGCGGAACCTGGACCGTCTGTTGATCGACACGTGTCCCGTCCACGTACAGCTCGACAAGCTGCTGCGTCGGCGACTGCCCGCCCCAATTGCCGACGATTGCCTCGAACGTGACCGGATGCTTCACGGTCGCAAACGCCTGCGTCATGCGGAGATCAGTAATCGCGAAATTCGAGGTTCCCCCCTGCCCCAACGAAATCACCTCGGCGACGCCTTGTTTGTTCAATCGCTCCATCACGTTGCGAAGTTCGGACTCCTGCTGAGGCGAACGAACCGAGTCGGCCCAGGTCGTCTGCCCCATATCTGTAAAGAAGTAGACATGACTGCGAGAGAGCTGGTCGTTGTCCTTCCGCACACGCGCAACCACCGCGTCCGCCCGACGAACCGCGGTCAACAGATTTGCGCCACCGTGCGGAAGTTGCAGGTTATTTATCTCCTCGATCACGTCCTCGCGGTCGAAGGCGGCAGAAGAGATCACCGCGCGGGCATCTTCGCTCATCAGCACCAGCGAAAAACCGTCTCCCACGTTGCTCGCTTCGACGATCTCGATGGCCTTCTGCTTGGCGATCTCAAAAAGCGATTCACCCGACGGGCGGTAATCCATGGAATAGGAACCATCAATGACGAGCACCCGGTGCGTGCGTGGGCCGCCCGAAAGCGATGCCCCGATCGCCTGTACTAGCGGCTTCGCCAGGGCCATCACGAGCAGCAGAATAATGGCGGTTCGCAACAACAACAGTAGCAGCTGTTCGATACGCATTCGCCGCGAACTTTTCTTGATCGCGGCCAACAGGAACTCCATGGCGGCCCAAGAGTGCTCGCGATAGCGGCGACGATTCCATAGATGGATGATGATCGGTGCGGCCGCCGCAGGCAGCCACAACAACATCCATGGACTCGAAAACAAACCTGCCAACCAAGCTGCCACTACTAATTCCTACTGCTGATTATCGCCTTGCGTTACTTTTTGCTGTCCGTCGTTGCTATCTGTTGCGTTCGCCTGCTACTACAGTCTGTTACCGCGGCCAGTCCTTGAGCTACTTATGCCAAACGCATCATCCGCCGCGAGAGAAATGCGGAGAGAGCGATCTCCAACGACTCGTCCGTGCGAATCTGCACGTAATCGACGTTGCACGCTCGACAGCCTCGCTTCACCGCCTTGACGAATCCGTTGAACTCTTCCAAATACGCTTTCCGCAGCGACCGAGGATCGGTGACCACCTCCGGCAAATCCTCCAGCCCGACAAACTTGGCGGTCTGCCGAAATGGGAAGTCGAGCTCCGCCGGGTCGAGAATATGAAACAGGATCACTTCGTGGCGCCGATGCCGAAAGTGTTTGAGCCCGGTCATCATGTGCTCGACGTCGTCGAACAGATCACTGCAGATGATCACAATGCCGCGTTTCTTGAGCCGCTCGGCCAGGTCGTGAAAGATCGGCCCGGTGTCGGTCTTTCGCTGAGCGTCCGACTGCTCCATCACGTGCAGCAACTGCTTCATGTGCGAAGGATTGCTGCTTTGCCGAATAACACTGCGGACCCGGTCGTCGAAGGTGACCATGCCGACGCTGTCTTGCTGCCGCAACACGAGATAGGCAAGCGAAGCGGCCACGCACTTGGCGTACTCTAACTTCGACATTGCCGCCGCGTCACTCTGGTAATGCATGCTCTCACTCGTGTCGAGCAGCAAGTAAGTGATCAGGTTGGTTTCTTCTTCGTACTGTTTGAGGTAGTACTTGTCGGTGCGGCCGAAGACCTTCCAATCGAGGTAGCGCAGGTCGTCACCCGGCGCATACTCCCGGTGTTCGGCGAACTCCACGGAGAAACCCTGAAAGGGACTCCGATGCAGTCCGGCGACATAACCTTCGATTACCCGCTTGGCACGTAGCTCGAGACCCTCGAGCTTAGAGAGCATCTGCGGATCTAAATACTTCTGGCTGACTGCCACGCTGGGCTGCCTCTTCTTCGTTGATGGGGATCGTGTCGATGAGCCGTTGAATGATGTCGTCTGGCTTCACGCCTTCGGCCTCGGCGTTGAAGTTGGTCAAAATGCGATGCCGCAACACCGGCGGGGCGACCGCGCGAATGTCTTCCGGATCGACATAGAACCGACCGTGCAGAATGGCCCTCGCCTTGGCCCCTAGGACCAGGTACTGACTGGCTCGCGGCCCCGCTCCCCAACTCACGTATTCGCGAATAAAGTCGGGCACGTCGTCACCATCGCCGCGCGTCAAACGGGCGAACTGCATCGCGTAGCGGGCCACATGCTCAGCAATCGGCACCTTGCGAACAATCTCGCTCAACTTGCCAATCTCCTCGGCGCTGAGCGTGGCGGTGATCTGAGCGGTCACGTCGGCCGTGGTTCG
>CAYLRE010000139.1:0-11793 GCA_964385715.1 uncultured Planctomycetaceae bacterium | reverse complement strand
GATCTTGAAGATCGGGTCGTGCTGACGGATCGATTCACCTACCTGCACGTGACGCTTGGCGATCACGCCGTCGACTGGGGAAATGATGCGGGTGTCTTCCAGGTTTCGGGTCACCTGGGCGAGCATTGCCTCGGCCATTTTTTTCTGCGCTTTGGCTTCCTTCCAGCGCGTGACGCGGGTCTCATAGTCCTCCGTTGTGATCAGGCCGCCTCCCTTCTCCTGGAGCTCCTTGCCACGTCGATAATCGGAGTCTGCCTTTTCCAGCTGCGCATTTGCCTGGTCGAGCTGAGCCTCGGCATTGGCAACTTGAGCTTTGATCAGGCGATCGTCGAGGCGAGCCAGAACTTGGCCTTTCTTGACCCGCATCCCCTCGTCGAGCGGCGCGTTGTTGTCTTTCGCGTCTTGTGAATTGCCAAACTCACGAAGTCTGCCGCTGATTTCAAAGCCGAGCGTAAACGACTCGTACGGCTCCAGCCGGCCAGAGAATTTCTCGACGATTCGAATCGGCTTCGATTCGATCCGTTGCACAGATACCGGCGTCTTGGTTAGCGGAGCCGGCTTTTCTTCGACGGCCGCCTGCGGGTCGTCATCTTGCCAGCTCGTGCTCACGTAGATCATGACCGCTACCGCGGCCGCGGTGACGAGCAGGAGACCGATCCAAGTCCAGGCTCGGCGGAGCATTGTGGTGGTCCTTGTGCGAAAACGAGTTTGCGTCGGTGCCGATTCCCGCCGCTCGAGACGGCCGCCTGCGGGGTATCGCCGAAAGTAATTAGCTAGCTAACTAATTCTAGGTGGAGCCCTTTGAAACGGCAAGGCAATTTCTGTCTAGTCGACCCACAGAGAACCGCCAATACCTAGCTTACGTTAACTCGGCGACGATTTGTTCGATGCGTCGGTCGATTTCTTTCGGGGGGTAACCCCTAATCAGGAGGCGTTTTACCGCCGCAGTCTCGCCGCTGATGAGCGAGATCTCACTACCGCGTAGGCCAAGCTGCTTGGCGAGGAGCTTGACGATGGCCCTGTTTGCCTTACCACGCTCCGCAACCTGTGTGACGGCTACCCGCAGCTGATGGTGGTGGAGTGATGATATGCCGTTCTTGCGACCACCGGGTTGGGCTTTGACGCGAAGGATTGTGCCCGATTCGTGAGGCTCGGTTGCGGTCATGCCAGGATGTCGCTGAAGAGCGCGCGGCCGACGCGAATGAGGGTTGCGCCCTCAGCGATGGCCTCGGGGAAATCGTGACTCATGCCCATGGACAATTCGTCGAGCGAGACGTTCTCCGGGGCGGCGGCGCGGAGTCGATCCCGCAACTCGCGTACGGCGGCGAAATCTCGTCTGGCGACTTCCGCCCCGCCCACGCGGTGTGCCATGGCCATGAGGCCGCGGATCGTGACATTCTTAAAGTCGACGAGCGTCTCAAGTAGCGGTTCGATGGCATCGGGGGCGAAACCATGTTTGTCAGCATCGCCCGATATGTTGACCTCGAGCAGAATTGGAATGACGCGCTCAAGCGCTCTCGCTTCGTCGTTGATAGTTGTCAGCAGCCGCAGACTGTCGACTGACTGAATCATGGTGACATACGGGATGGTGCGACGGACTTTGTTTCGCTGCAGATGGCCGACCATGTGCCACTCGATCGATAGGTCGTGCAGTTGGTCGGCTTTGTCCCAGAGGGCTTGAGGTCGGCTTTCGCCGAGCGTCTTGCAGCCAGCGGTGACCAGATCGCGGGTCACCTCGGCATCGACATACTTGGAGACCGCCACGGTGCGGATTTCGCCAGCTGCTCGTCCGGCGCGCTGGGCGGCAGATTCGATTTGCTCGCGAACCTTGTCCAGGTTGCCTCGGAAGATGCGGAGCCGGTCGGTCATGACTACGGGCAAATCGCCAGACGCGGCTGGCCAAAACGTGCGACTAGGAAGGTGCACTTGGCCGCCTGGTTCCGTTAACTAACTATTCAATTTCAAGAAGTTCGTCGACGCTTCCGTCTTGGTAGAAGCGGGCAGCTAGGATTTCGCAATTGATGTTTTGTCCCAGAACGGTTCGATTGGCACGCGGGGCGAGCGATCGATAGAACAGCCACTGCGACTTGCCGATTTCAACACGGTATCCGGCCGCGACATCGGGCGGGACGACCTGACGTTCTTCGCCGACGGACAGCTGTCGCCAGGTGAGCGGCGATTTGCGTCGTCTCTTGGAGAGGTCGAAGAACAGTGGCGCCGCCATAGAGCTGCCGTTGAGCTGTTGTTTCAGTTCCAGGTGTCCGTCAACGACCTGAAGCGCTCCTCGGTGGGAGTCACTTTTCCATTCGGAAAGATTCAGCGGTAACACGCGGAAGCTGGGTTCGCCAAGGCCGACGGTCAGTTCGGTGTTCTTCTTGTCGGTCGCTACGTCCACACCGCCAAAGAGCGGGAGGCGGCCGCGGTACTCTACCTGCTTGGCAAAGGTGCCGAGAATCGTGTCGGCAACGACCAGGAACTCATCTTCGTGGGCGAGCAGGAAGCTGCGCTGAAGCTTCACTTCCTTGCCGAGGTCGAGTTCGAGTTCTAGATAGTCGCAATCACGATCCGACTCCCAGCACACCTGATCCCATTCGGCATCCTTTGGGGGTGTGATTCGCTTGCCGTCGAGCTTGATCTCGAATTCCCAGTCGCCAGTGAAGATGGTCTGCTTGCCGATGTTCAGTTCGCAAGCGAGTGGCAGGCGATCGTAGGCGACCGAGACATGATTGGCCGAACGGGCCCAGTCGCTGCGGAGCGTGGCAAAGCCAGCCCATTCGGAATCGTTGGCGGCGTCGGGCCATTCCTCTTCCGGTTCGTAGCCTCCGGTTCGCCCAGGCAAGGAGACGTCGGCGACTTCTTCGTCCGCCTCGTCGCCGTCCAGTTCAAGTGCCGCTTCAAACAGGGGGGCCGACCATTGACCGCTTTCACCCGAGGTGAGCGTTTGCGAACCGTCGTGCCGACACTGACGCATGGCCGAGGTCACGAACCACGAGTATTGCTTGTCCGCTTCCGAGGACAGTTTGGCGCTCTTCAGGTGTTCGCCTAGCGAGCGGCAACGCGTCCAGCAGGCGAGCAGGTCGCGGGCCACCTCGCGATAGCGGCCGTGCAGCACGCCTTCGCCATCGAGCATTTCCAAGATTGATGTCGAGAGAAAGTCGCGGGCTTGCTTGCCTAGTCGGCGGGCGCGCTTGAGCTCCGGAAGCAAGTAGGCCAGCGTGAGTGGCAGCTCTGAGCGAAGCAGTTGGGCGACGGCCGCATTGGCATTCTCATCTAGGGCGGCCGAGTCGTCGGCCAATGAGAAGAGGCGTTCCAGCAATTCGCACCACACCTCCGCCGAGGTGACGGAGGCCAATGCCGGAAGTGCTTGGCACCAAGCAAGCGACTCCAATGCTAAGAGACGGGTCGGCGCGGCGTCCTCGTTTTCGGCTAGCCAAGCCGGTAGTTGCTCAGAAGCTTCCGCGATTGCTTTGCGGCGACCGGCCGATGCACGGGTGAGCAGCTCAACGAGATCGGCGGTCTGCCGGCTAGTGTTCGAGTCGAGTGTCCAACCGAGCGCTGATTTCTTGCCGGGAACGAGGCTACAAGTAGGGGCCACGTCACGTCGCTCCAGGTGCTTTCGCCAGGCTTTCCAAAGGGCGTTCGAGTCTTGCCCCGCCATGCGGCGGAGTTTACCGGGAGCCGATGAATGCCAAGCGTCGTCGGACAGCATCTGCGCGAGGCGATCGGTGTCGGAATCGGTGGAATACAACGTTGCGGTAGCGGCCATCGAGGTGAGCGTCCTGCAGTTCGGGGGTCCGTGTTTCGTCGTGTGGAGCAGCAGGTGCTGCTGCTGGCAAGGTCGCGTTGGACCAAATCGTTATGAGCGGGTATCTTAACAGCAGATGCGGGCTATTGTCTCCCCCCAGCTCTGTGGTCCGCGCGGGGCAAAATGTCTCAGTTTGAAGGACGGAAATGTTAAGAAAACATCTTCTCGCAATGGTGCCTCTTGGCTGCCTGTTCGTGACTGGACTGGTTGTCAGCGGCTGTAGCCAGCCGTCAGGCTCGCCGTCATCGCCTGAGGCGTCCAGTGCGTCAGGCACCGCCGCGGCGGAAAGCGAAGATACTGGCGCAGCCCAGGTCTCGGTCGCGTCCAATGTCGAGTTGACGTCTTCAGCGACAGGCGCCAGCGGCCGAGGGTCGGTGGCCGATCCCGTGGCTGCGTCGTCTCATGCGGGCGAAGGTCAGGGCGTCGCTTCCGAGGGCGATCCAAGCCGGGAGAAGATTCCGCCCATTGTTGGCGAGAGAGCTGCGGAAGAGGGAACCGATACGGAAGACAATGTCGACCTGGATGACGACGACGAATCATTGGAGGAGGACGCCGGAGACGACGAGTCGAATGAGGACGAAGAATTCGATGACTCGTTGCCGCCGATTGGTTCCGGATTGAAGTTCGACGAGGACGGCAATGAGATTCCGGACGGTCCTCCGCCAGTTCCGAATGATGATCCGCAAAACCTATATGGCGAAGTACCCAAAGACTGGAAGAAGATCGCTGCCGGTCAGGCGACCTGGATCGACAAGAAGAACGGCACGGTCATTTTCGACGGCTGGATTTGCCGCAAGACAGGACTTTTGGAAATGCTTGTCTGCTCCGGCGGTTTCAAGGAGCATGAATCGGTCATCGCCGCTTACACGAAGCCCAGCGTGGTGACGGCGGCGCTCATGGTCGTAGGGGCGATTCCTGGTGGACCCGCGGAGTTTGATCCGAAGTTTCGTCCCGCGCACGGTACGCAGATCGACATGATGGTGCACTGGATGGAAGGCGACGAGGAGGTTGTCGTGCCGGCACAGGACCTGATCGTCGATATCGATACGCAGGAAGTTGTGGAGCTGCCATGGGTCTTCGCAGGAAGCGGCTTCTGGAAGCCGAACGACGGTGGCCCTGAGCGTTTTCAGGCAGACCAGACCGGCGATTTTGTTTGTGTTTCCAATTTCTCGTCTTGCTTATTGGATCTGCCCGCCGAGCTGAGCCCAGATAAGGCAATGCTCGCCTTCGTTCCGAATACGGAATTGGTGCCGCCACTGGGGACCAAGGTCCGCGTGGTGATGAAGCCGCGGCTCGTGAACGAGAAAGGTGGCGGCGTGCCCAAAAAAGACGCGGCAGAAAAGAAGGAGGCGTCAGCCGACGAGGAGTCCGCTGGCGACGATGACGCAGCGACCAGCGACGACGGTGTCACCAAGGAAGGCAGTGCTGCGGAAGAAAGTGCCGCTGCGGAGTGAGCGTCGCGCATGGGGCACGAAGTTCTTGACGCGTCTAACCCGTACGCGGGGATGCGGCTAAGAATCTGACCGGCACATTTTCTCGCAGCCGAGTCGCTTAGCCAACTCGGCAGTGATCGAGCATTTCTCCGGCCGAGGTGACATAGCTCGTGTAGAACGGGCCGAATTCGGCATACTCGGCGCTCGCCTTGTCAAACCGCATTTTGTAGACGATATCTTTGAGGAACTCGGGATTACTAGCCCACAGCGTGACTCCCCATTCCCAGTCGTCGAGGCCGACACTGACGGTGATCAGCTGGGTTACCTTGCCGCCGAATGTCATGCCAGTGCGACCGTGCTCGGCCATTAGGCCATATCGCTCCGCGAAGTCGAGCGTGAACCAATTCGCTCCAGGAACGCGACTCTTGTTCATGGGGTAGAAGCAAGTGGCTGGCCAGGCAGGGAAATCGGGCGTGAGCCGCTGACGTCGCATGTGGACTTCCCGCTGCTCGTAGGCTTTGAGCTTGGCGCTGTACGTGGGACTGCCTTCTTCTTCTCCCTCCTGCACAAGCCGCTGGCCGTATTGCTCAAGCGTCGGCACATACTCGGAGACTTCCGTCATTGAGACGAAAGAATAAGTCGGCTCAAGCGCGACGCCGAGCGGGCTGGCGAGAATCCGCTGATGCACGGAATCGAGAACCAGAGGGTCGGGATCCAGCAGCATAAGACTGAAGTCGGCCTTGTGACCGCTCACGACCGACGTCTGCAGTCGAGTAGGGGCATCGTCCCCTTCTGGGTTGAGAATGTCGATGAGCTGCTTGCGTCCATCTTCGCGAACCGAGCTCTCCATCGCTGCCAGAGCCGTGCGGTCGAAGCGATAGAAGAAGTGATTGCAGTGCCAACCTTCTTGTGGCTGGAGCGAAATTTCGGCGGCTTCACCGCTGGGGGGGTGCGGACGCGAGCTCATAAGAATCCTTCATCGGCTGAAAGCAGAGGCGATTGTGCCGTGGCAACCGTAGACGAAGAAATGCCACGAATTAGTCCGCATTATGCGGTTCGCCGATGAGAGTCACAAGACAGGGGGCAGACGTGCGGCACTTCAGCACATATTCACGCGTCAGAAGCTCGTTGTGCATGCGATGGCGGCCACGAGCCCTAGGCGATAGCCGCCACGAGATCGTCGAGCAGGCGTCCGAGCACTTCTCGGGTAACACTCGCGGGGACTTCTTCCCGCGGCGTTCCACCCGACTTGGTGAAGCGGCGGAGCGAAATGGTGCCGCCACGACGGACGAGCAGTTCGTAGTAGGCGTGGCTGTTCTCGACGCGATGCGGCGGTTGCGATCGCAGCTGCACAACGCAGCCCTCGGCGTCCGATTCGATCGGGGCGACCGGTTCCAGTAGATACGTCAATTTCTTCGCAAGCGTCGTGCTAATCTCCTGAATCCGCTTCATCGAAGCGTCGGCCAAGGAATCGCTCTCGATGGTCAGGTGACCGAAGGCGCAACCGAGCGAGCCGAGCGCGGTTAACTCGCAGGTGATCTGTACGCTCTCGTCGGAGGCCTGCAGGCTGTGGCTGCCACCGATGAAATCGGCTTGTGGGCCGAGCGCGTCGAGTTGCTGATGTATTTGGTCGATGGCATTCATGGTTGTGTCTCCGATGTAATTCTCCCGCGAGTGCATCAAGCGTTTCGCATGTGCTCATGCATCCGCGGTGTCGGAGTTTTGGGCGACTTCCTCCGCCTGTCCCATTTCCGTTGTGCTGTGGTCGTTGCCGTCGTAGGAGAGTAGGACTCGCTTGTCCCCCAGGACGGTTTCTATGTGAACCGGACGCATCCAAAGTCTGGACAGATTCGCCAGAGTGTCTTGCGCGTAATCGGCTTTGAGTTCGACGCCCCCGAACTGATGTCGCAGCAACAGTTCGCCTCTGTTTTCGTGATTCCCATTGACGACGGAGATTTGTGGTCGCCCAGCATTCGTGAGGTTGAATAGCAATTGCTGTTTAATCTGCGGGAAGGCACGGCTTTCGATCTCATAAACGTCGGCCGCTTCGTTGTAGCCGAACTGGAAAAAGTTGTGTTCGCGGCAGAAGTCGAGAGTGAGAAACGTGTCGATGAAGGTCAGGTCGTTGTAAATGCGGCGAACTTCAAAGATCTTCTCGCGTCCTTTGCCCGCGGCCGTATTCCACTCGTGACGCTCACGCATGTCATCACAGGCATCGTACTCCTTACCGAAACGACCCTTGTTCCAGCGGTCTTCAATGTCGCGGAATAGCTCTAGGCCCAGCTTGTAGGGATTCAGCTGGGTGCGTGAACCACCCATGGTGCCAGCGTGGTGGTCGCAATAGTGAACGACCTCGTCCGGTTCGAGTTGGCGCTGTGTCATGATCGTGGAGTGCCAGAAGCTGGCCCAGCCTTCGTTCATGATCTTGGTTTGTCCCTGCGGGGCGAAGTAGTAGGCTTCGTCGCGAATGATCGATAGGACGTCGAGCTGCCAAGCCTTGAGTGGCGCGTGTTCCAGTACGAAGAGCATCACGTCCGATTCTGGTTGCGCCGGAAAACCGCTACTGTCGGCCGCCTTCTCGTGAAGCTCTCGTCGCTGGGCCTCGAGGACCTCTGGAGGGTTGATGTAGTCCTCCATATACCCTTTGGCACGGAAGCGTCCCGAGGAAGGCGTCTGGTCGGGGTCGTCTGCATCCTGGAACGCGTAGCGATCGGTACCCGCGTCGCGTCTCTGAATGAACGGCGAATGAATGTCGATCAAGTCTTCGATCGATAGGCAGCAGTCAATGAAGTTCTCGACCGTCTCGACTCCAAAGCGATCCATGTAGCGGCGAATGCGATTGCCATGGTTGGCCATCTCGTCCATCATCTTGCGATTGGTTTGGCTGAACCAGGCGTTATTCTTGAAGAAGTCGCAATGCCCGTAGACGTGGGCCATGACCAGTTTCTGATCGGTCAGCGAGTTGGACGCCATCAGATAGGCGTAGCAAGGATCGTTGTTGATGACCAGTTCGTAAATCTTGCCTAGCCCGTAGTGGTAGCTCTTAGCGAGCTTCTCGTACTCCATGCCAAATCGCCAATGCGGATAACGGGTCGGAAATCCACCGTAGGCGGCGATGGCATTGAGCTGATCGGCATCCACCAGCTCGAAGATCGTGGGGAAGAAGTCCAGGCCATAGGCGCGGGCGTTCTCCTCAATGACTTCCTGGAGTCCTGCCAACGTGTCCGGCAGCGGATCGTAGGTCACGATAGCCATGGCGGGTATGCCTCTCTGGCGTAAAAGATTGCGAAATGATGGGGCTTTATGTCAAAGGTGGTCGAGTGCTTCGTTCTCATTGTTGGGTTGGCGATAGCCGCGAATAACGTCAGGCCGCGCGGTCGATGCGAAACTGTTCGTTGTCTGCTTCGTGAATGGCGTCCCACAATCGTGGATACTCCAGGCTTAACTGTTCGCGGGCCTTGTGGAGCGCGTCGTCGGGGCTGTCTCCGTGCACCGTGACCCGGGCGTGGCCCAATTGGATGGAGTAGGCGATCGTCGGTCGCGCGTTGCTCATGGGCTCTCTCGTGGGTTTCCGTTGTCCGGTGCTGCTCAAGGGACTAGCAATTGTTAGGCGGTCACGGATGACCGAATCACTTGCCAGTTCCCAAGAACAGCTTGATTGAATCGTAAATGGCGTCTTTGTTTTCTATTTCCGAGAGAATCATTTTCTCGTGGTCCTCACCAAAGGACGCTTGTAGGGCGCGAATGTACTCGCCGCTGCCATAGGGGCTCTCGACCTGGCCGTAGCAGAACAAGTTGCAGGCTGGCAATATGGTGTCTCTTAGGATGCTGAGGCTCTGGTCGTTGTCCTCGCCCCAGTTGTCACCGTCGGAGAACTGGAAGCAGTAAATGTTCCACTCCGACGCTGGGTACTCTTCCTTGATTAGCTCGGCGCAGGCCTTGTAGGCGGAGCTGATTCGCGTGCCACCGCTCTCACGGGTGTGGTAAAAGGTTTCTTCGTCGACGACCTTGGCCGCGGCATCGTGAATGATGTAGCGGACCTCGATGCCGTCGTATTGGTTGGTGAGCCAGGTGTCGAGCCAGAACGCTTCGGTGCGGACGATTTCCTTCTGGTCATCGGTCATCGACCCCGACACGTCCATCATGTAAATAACCACGGCGGCCGCTTCAGGCTCGCTTTCGTCCTGCCACGATCGATAGCGGCGATCTTCGTTGATCGGCACAATTCGCGGTCGGTGCGGGGCGTAGGTGTTCGAGGCGATCTGCCGGCGGAGCGCCTGCATGTAAGTCCGTTTGAAGTGACGCAGCGACTCCGGTCCGGTCCTTCTGACGCTGTTGTAGCGGGACTTGAGCTGCGTGATTCGATCTTTGCCCTTCGGTTCGATGCGGGGCAGTTCCAGCTCTTGGGCCATGATTTCGGCAAGTTCCTCGAGCGTGATGTCGACTTCGAGGATGTGTTGGCCCGGATCGCTGCCCGCTTGGCCTTGGCCGTCGCCATCTTCGCCGCCGCCAGCGATGGGAGTACCTTCTTCGCCGTCTCCGGTACCGACGCCGCCGGAACCGTTCTTGCCATAGCGGAAATGGGGTACGTCGAGGCGCGGAATCGGAATGCTGACCAATTCCCGCCCTTGGCGGCCGATCATCTCGTCGTGCGCAATATACTTACGCAGATTCTCGCGAATCTTGCCGCGAACAATTTGGCGAAATCGCCGTTGATCGGACTCGATCTTCATCGTCATGCGTTTGCGCCTCATTCATTGAGGGCAACCGTGCCGTCTTCACAAACACACGCACGTCCAACCAGGACGCACATGCGTCTTGAAGCACCTTGGCATCCGTTTGTTAGCGGTCGTCCCTTACCACTGCTTTCCGAAGGCGCCTGCCGAGCACTCTTTGCCGACATGGCACTTCGGGTGTATCCGAACACTCGCGAGTGATGCATCGGGTAGCGTAAGTGGGATGGACCTACGCGGAATCCTTCGCATCACCGCGAGCGAAGATGCTCGCTACAAAGTTCAGGACATCGGTTGCACTCTCATCGTCGTAACCATAATCACGGATTAGTCGACCTTTCACGACATCGATTTTACCTTGCGTCTCCTCGTCGACCACATTAGAGACCAGGCTTGTCAACTTGATCGTATCCTTCTGGTCCTCGAACAGTTTGAGTTCGAGAGCCTTGTGCAGTCGTTCGTTCGTCGCGTAGTCGAATTTCTTGCCATCGATCGACAAGGCGCCGATGTAGTTCATGATTTCGCGGCGGAAATCGTCCTTGCGACTGTCGGGGATGTCGATCTTTTCTTCGATCGACCGCATCAGGCGTTCATCCGGCTCGTCGTACTGGCCGGTAAACTTGTTCTTGACCTTTTCCTTTTGGGTGTAGGCCTTGACGTTGTCGATGTAGTTGCCACAGAGACGTTTGAGAGCGTCTTCGTCGGCAGCGATGGCCCGTTGAACCTCGTTCTTGACGATGTTCTCGTACTCCTGTTTTACGACCGACAGAAGTTCTATGTACTCGGCTCGCAGCTCGTCGCTGGTCACAAGTGTGTGGTGCTTGAGTCCCGATTCGAGTTCGTTGAGCACCATGAATGGATTGATCGATTTCGCGTCGGGGTGGGCGACCAGGGCGTTGGAAATCTTGTCCTGGATGTATCGTGGCGAAATTCCGTTCATCCCCTCGTTGGTCGTCTGCTCGCGCAACTCCTTGATATTCTCTTCCGTAAAGCCAGGCAGGCTCTTGCCGTTGTAGAGTTTAAGTTTCTGCAACCTTGAAAGGCTTGCATTCTTCGGCTCTTCCAGCCGGGTGAGTATCGCCCACATAGCGGCCATCTCGATCGTGTGTGGAGCGATGTGTTTGCCTTGAACGGTATTCTTGTTGTAATCCTTTTCATAGATCTTGATTTCGTCCGAAAGGATAGTGACATAGGGAATATCGATCTTCACGGTTCGGTCGCGCAATGCCTCCATGAACTCGTTGTTTTGCAGGCGGCGATACTCGGGCTCATTGGTGTGTCCGAGGATTACCTCGTCAATGTCCGTTTGCGCAAACTTCTTGGGTTTGACCTTGTGCTCCTGACTCGCTCCGAGCAGGTCGTAGAGAAAGGCGACGTCGAGTTTTAACACTTCGACGAATTCAATAATGCCGCGGTTGGCGATATTGAACTCCCCATCGAAGTTGAAGGCGCGGGGGTCGCTGTCGCTGCCGAACTCGGCGATCTTGCGATAGTTGATGTCGCCGGTCAGTTCAGTGGAGTCCTGGTTCTTCTCGTCCTTCGGCTGGAAAGTGCCGATACCGAGTCGATCCTGCTCGCTAAGGATGAGCCGCTTCACGCGGACGTCTTCCAGGACACGCGTCCAGTCGCCGTCGTACTTCTTGAGACGCTCGCCGTATTGGTGGCGGCAGAGCGGGCACATCTCGCCCTTGATCTTGACCGCATAGTCGACGCCATTGCGTCCTTCGTGCAGTTGCGTCTCCACGTCGGGGCGGAAGCGAAGTGGAACGAGATGGAGCGGTTCCTCATTCATCGGGCACCACTCGATCTGGCCATCGTCGTC
>CAYLRE010000138.1:0-11820 GCA_964385715.1 uncultured Planctomycetaceae bacterium | reverse complement strand
CTCGACGATCGCTTCGATCAGCGACTCGCTGACATCCGCGGGATCAAGTAGCGCTCCGCTGGTATCGTCGGGTATCTTTAGCGTGCTCACGACCCCCTTAAAGTCAGCACCACTTCCGATTGGAACATTCAGCGGCACGCAGCATTTGCCAAACAGTTCTTGCAGATCGTTGACGAGCCCTGGGAAATCGACGTTATCCGCATCCAAGTGCGTAACGACGATCATCTTGCCGATGCCGGCCTTTTCGGCCTCTCTGTAGGCACGGCGGGTATTGACCTTGATGCCCGAGTGGGCGTCGACACAAATAGCGACCGTGTCCACAGCACGCATCGCACCGATCACCTGGCCAATGAGTTCGGGATAGCCAGGGGTGTCGATGACATTGAATCGTTTGCCATCGTGATTGAAATGAGTGACGCTCGCTTCGATCGAATGTTTATGGTGTTTCTCTTCTTCGTCGAAATCACAAATACTCGTTCCGTCGTCAACGCTCGGACTTGCCTTCGTCTCGCCACAGGCCGAAAGAAATTTATCGGCAAGCGTCGTCTTGCCTGCCGAACCGTGACCCGCCAAAACAATGTTCCGAATGTCGTCGACTTTGTGTTTCGCCATGCGAGAGTTCCTTCAAATCGAAACGGACGGAACGAAATCATTTCGCTCCCCAGCCCGAAAGATCTAGTAGTCACCGCCTCGTGCGGGTAATCAGGTTGTCACTCTTTATTCGCCTCGCGTCTCTTTCCGTATTCCTTTCTACAGTTTCGCCTCAGTCTGCTGTTCCAGTATTGCCAGTTGTTCCGTTCTAAAACAAATTTCGTGGTTTGCCAAACTTCCGTAGGATTCTAAGAGGAAGACCCAGCCGGATCACTCGCAGCCAGTGCTTCTTCCAACGTAAATGTTCCTTCGTATAGCGCTTTGCCAACGATACAACCCGCGACGGGCAACTCCGCCACGGCCGCGATATCGGCTATCGAGCCGATGCCGCCCGAGGCAATCACTGGCACGTCAACGGCGGAGGCCATTTCCGCGAGTTGCTCCAGATTAGGACCGCTGAGCGTACCGTCTCGGGCAATGTCCGTATAAATAATCGCGGCCATGGGCAGCGATTCAAGTTCCTGTGCTAGAGAGATGGCCGAACGCTGGCTCGTAGTTTCCCAACCATCGGTGGCAACCATGCCGTCGCGAGCATCGATTCCGAGGGCCAACTTGTCAGGATAGGCGCGACACATCTTGCCGAACCACTCGGGGTCTTTCACCCCTAACGTTCCGACGATCAGCCGAGACAGCCCCAGATCGAGCAATTCACGAATTGTCTCTTCGCTACGGATTCCGCCGCCGAGCTGACAGGGAACATCGATCGCCTCGACGATCGCTCGCACCGACTCCCGGTTCGCTTGAGTGCCGTCGCGGGCACCGTCAAGATCGACCAGATGCAGACGCTCGGCACCGCCGTCAATCCAACTGCGAGCCATACTCGCGGGATCTTCGCCGTACACGGTTTCGCGCGCAAAATCGCCTTGTGCCAACCGCACGCAACGACCACCGCGTAGATCAATGGCAGGCCATAATTCCATTGCCCTGGAATACTCCCGAATAGAAGATGTGATTCGGATCCCTGACTTGAGACTCGAATATCGCACAGAGACGATCGAGTTTCAAGTCTCGCTAACTACATCGCTCAGCAAAATTACGGAGGATTTGCAGCCCGAACTCTTGACTTTTCTCCGGATGAAATTGCGTCGCAAAAAGATTGTCTCTAGCCACGATCGAACAGAAAGGCGACCCGTAGTCGGTCGTCGCGGCAATCGCCTGCGTATCTTTACTGACCACGTGGAACGAATGCACAAAGTAGAAATGCGTTCCGCTAGCGATGCCCTCGAGAAGTGGCGTCGATTGCTGGACCTCGATTTGATTCCAGCCCATGTGCGGCACTTTGTATTCGCTGGGCAGATCGAACTGCACGACATCGCCTGGAATCAACCCTAGACCTACATGCTCCCCGTTCTCGAAACTCCGCTCGAAGAATAATTGCATGCCGAGACAGATGCCAAGCACCGGTCGTCCATCCGCCACCGCCGAGCGAATTGGCTCCACAAGATTTCGATCCTGAAGCTCGCGAATGGCGTCTTCAAAGGCCCCCACACCTGGCAGGACAATCTTGTCCGCGTCGGCCAGTTGCGCAGCATCGGACGTCACGACCGCCTCGTGCCCTACGCGCTCAAACCCCTTCTGCACACTGCGAAGGTTCCCCATCTGGTAATCGATAATCGCAATCATGTAACGAAGAACAACAAGGCTGAAAAACGAAAGCCAGAGCAGCGCAAGTCCACGCCGCGGCTTGCCTCATCTTACCTGGAGCGGCTCTCCAATGTCAGGCTAAGCGGCATTCGCACGGCGTGCGGATCGACACGCGCTCGCGCAAGTTCCGCGGCGGCTCAAAAGAATTCGCAGGCAAGCGGTCTAGGCCGCCTCACTGGGCGTGTCGGCAGATGGAGAGCCAGGCCCACTGGCCTGGCCAGCAGCCCGCGCCCCTGACTTCCCTTCGGCCACGTTGTTGTAGAAACGTTGTGTGGGATAAGCGAAGTCCACATCGTCGCACTTGGCAAACTCCCGCAGAATGTCCTCCCAGAGACGTTCCGCGGTGCTTCGCCGCTGACGGGGTTTCGTCAAGAATCGCATCGTCAACAGAACACCGGAATCTTCCACGCTCGTGTAGACGATCGGCGTGAACTTGGAGAAGAAGATCATGTACTTGTGGGAAGCCGAGCGGATCTGTGCCTCTGGCTCGCCCTCCAGATGCTCGGATCGCCGTTCAACGATCTCCGTCAGCAACTGCTTCGCCTTTTCCCAATTGCTCTCAAACGTGAGCAGCACCGGCAGCTCATCCCAAATGTAATCAAAACCGATCGTGTAGTTAGCCAGCGGCTCGGTAAATACCTTACCGTTGGGTACGTTGATGATACGGCCTGTCGACTGATCGGCGTCAACCCAGTTACCAACTTCGAGAATCGAGAATTGAAACAACCGGGTGTCGATCACATCGCCGCGAAACTCGCCGATCTGAATGCGATCGCCCGTGCTAAATGGTCGCCGCCAAAGAATGAATGTCCAGCCTGCAAGGTTTGTGAGCAGATCCTTCAGGGCAATCGCCACGCCGGCAGACACCAGACCGAGATAGGTCGAAAGCGGACCGAAGCCGACGACCCATACGCGGCCGACAACCAGAATCCCTATCAAATAGGCGAGATAATTGCTCGCCTTGCGCCACCGGTATCGAATCCGAACGTCGTCGTAACTTCGATACGCGATCCGCAATACGAAGAACCGGATCAGCCAAATCACAAGAATGATGATCAGGCTAAGGGCGATCTTCTCCTGCGTCTCCGGCGCGAAGCCGAGCGTATCGGAGATTCGCTTCTCGATCGATACGATAAAGTCTCTCATGCCTGACAGCCACGCCGTTGTGGGAAGATCGTTTTCTCAAGCCGCCGTCGCCATTGAGACAGCTTCTCCTGAGCGGAATCGCGAAGACACCATCTCAGGCGAAAGTCGGTATCACGCTGACCGCCCGGCTCCCGGCAGCGGCAGCAACCCTCAGCAGGCAGAGGGGAACTAGCGACGAGCTGTACGCATCTGCTCGGGATAGACAACCAACTCGATCCGTTGGTTCGCGGTTCGTGCAGAAGCCGACGAGTTCGAGTAGCGAGGGTGATTCGATCCGTGCCCAGCCACGTGCAATTGCTCCGAACGCAGTGTGCCGGTCCCCGACAGGTGGTTGTAAACGGCCATCGCCCGCGCCGTCGACAGATGATGATTACTCTGCCACGGACCACCTGCCGCACGAGGCGAGTCGTCGGTGTGACCTTCGATGCCGACAATCTGATTCGGGTATGTGCGGGCAAGTTCCGCGGCAACCTGATTGAGCGTAGCGGCACCGCCTCCTTGAATCACAGCACCATCGGCCGCGAAGAGATTGGCGGCAGCAATTTGTACCCGCACCACATCGCCGTCTTGGGCGGCAGTAACACCTGGAATATTGAACTGAGGAATGGCCTTATTCAGGCTGTTGTTCGCGGTGATGACGGCACCCCCGCGAGCCTGCGTCGCGGCTAGTGCTCGTTGGGCTTGTTCTTCAGCCGCGGCCTTAGCATCGCGAGCCTGCGCCAATTCGGTGGCCGTCGTGCGCAGACGCTCGTTGACCTGGGCGAGGTGGTTCTGAAGTCGCATGACTTCTTGACGAGAGCTGGCGAGTTGCCGCTCCTTCTCATCGTTGACGCGATCGAGCGACGAAACGCGTGACTGTAGTTGCTGTTGTTGCGCCAGCGAACTCATATGCTGTTGCTGCGCAGCCTGAAGCTGGTTCTGGTACACCGGCGCCGGAACCATCCAATTTCGACGACAACCAGATACCGATATCGCAAGGACGGCCAGCGTCGCACAGATCGCACGCGAGAAAGCCCGCATGGCGAACGTCTCCTGATCAGCAGTTAACAAGAAAAGTCGGCCAATGGTGCACGCGCCGGTGCACCCTCGCCGGGAAAGAATCGGTGCGGACGTTATCAAGCTACCGACCGAGTCACAAGAGCAGTCTGTCCGCGGCCGGCGTGGCAGAAAGAACGTATGCTGCTGTCGCTGCTAGCAGGCTGGCGTGGAACCGGGATAAACGCCGTAAAACCGCTTGATGAAGTTGCGATGCCAGGCCTGTGGGCAATGAGCCTCCCACCCCCAGCGTTCTAGCAGTCGATCAGAGATACGCGAGTTCGCCACGTCGCAGAGCAAAGCGTCGGTCCGTTTGATTTCCGCGATCCGGTCGAGCAGCCTGGTTGCCTGACGAAACGTCTGCAAGGTGCAGTCACGGCTCGACACCACATACGTCACCGCCAAAAAGTTGGAATGCCGCAGCGGCTGATTGTAATAGAGCCGGCACCAGTCTCCCGGTTGGTGACGGTGCGTACGTTCTCCAAACAGTCGCGGCCCGATGGCGGTAACGATTTTGGGAAAGGGCCGCAGGCGAACCGAGTGCAATTCCCCATCCACAACTTCGATCACGCCATAGCGACGCGATCGCAATCGATCTGCCTGTGCCGCGATGTCGGTAACGGTTTCAAATAGGGATGCCACGGGGAACCTCAGCAAGAATCAACAATCGCAGAAAACGAAGTGCGTCTTCGTTCGCGGGTTGTATCCGTCCTCAAGTGTAGCTCGCCCAGGGAAGTGAAGACGGGCTCCCTGGCGACATTTCCAGCTAAAGAAGCAGTCGTAGACGCTCAGTCTCGAGGCGATAAGACGGCCTTGACTACCTGCAACAAGAATAACAGCACCACCATCAGCACCAGGCAGCCGCCCAGCAGAACGGGAATCCAGATTCCAAGCGAGAAATGAGGCCGCACGGCCAACCAAACATCGGCCCAGCGAATCACGATCGCCAACGTGGCTACGCAGAGAAATGGCCCGTACGGGATCTCGTTCTCACTCTTGAGTAACCAATTGACGGTGCCAAAGACCAGTCCCACGGCCGGAGCAAGAAAGAAGACCAAGATGGCCGTTTGCCAGCCGACAAAGGCACCAATCATTGCCATCAGGGTCACGTCTCCGAAGCCCATCGCTTCCCGCCGCAACACGGCATAGCCGATGAGTCGTACCAGCCAAATCGTTCCGCCGCCTACCGCCATGCCGACAAGACTTGTGACGAGCGCCGCCCAATGTGTTGGATTGCTCTTCCAAAGCGTCGCAATCACGATCGTGCCTGCGATCCACATCGCAAAGACGATCACCGACCAAGGCTCTCTGGCGATTCGAGCGACCAAATATCGCAACGCCCGCCGAGCACCATAACGGCCATGCCAAGTTCGTGGCAGAAGCCAGAAACACCACAGTGCATAGCATCCGCCGCCGATCAACAGCGAGGTCACCGTTTCGTTGCCCAACAAACTGGCGGGCCAAAGATTTGGCGAGGCAACGTGCAGGAAGTCGATCAGTGGAGTCGCCACACCAGCTTCGTGAGTCACGCTCGCCGGCAATAGTGACCAAGGCAATATGGCAGCCAGGACCAAGCCGAGGAGCATTCCGGGAACCGTAATCGTGTCGGGAATCGTCTTCTCATCAAAGTCAATCAGACTCGCCACCAGCATCAAGGAAAACAGCAGCGCGTGACTCAAGAAAATGGCGTGCAATAGGCCGTCGGTCAGCGGCGCGGCAAGTGACATTTTCTCCAGCGGAATTCGCTCAACCGCCGGCAGGATCGCCTGTTGATCGACGTCCCACCAGTAGAGGGTTGCCAAACCAAGACCGGCAGCTAGCTCGACGAGCATCGGCCGAATCCAGAAGCCGCGGCCCAGAACGGGTGTTTCCCGGCGCAAGGAGAGCCAGCCAAAGATCGGCACTCGATCGAACCAGATCCTTGCCCCTGCACCCTCGGGTGGCGGTGACCAGGGACTGATCAATCGCTTGTCCCAAGCCAGGCGATAGACGGCCAGATTTAGAACACTCGCTAGCGTCGCCCCGATGACGAAGAGTCCCGCCAAACGCCATTCAAACGGGATGCCAACAATCATGTTCACGGTAGTTACGCGCCGTCTGAAGTCGAGTGAATTCGATCGAGTATTTCGGTAGCCACGGTGGCCACATCCTTACCCTCGGTATCGACTTCCAGATCGGCACACTCGCAATAAAGTGGTCCGCGCTGCTGCAACAGGAACTGAATTTCCTGCAAACCCCCGTCCGCCGTTAAATTCGGACGCTGTGACGCGGTCGCCACGTCCGAATTCAGCCGAGCGAGGATCGTTTCTGGCTCCGCCTTCAGCCAGACCACGGCGGCTCGCTCTGCCATACAGCGTCGATTGGCCTCGCGCAACACAGCTCCCCCACCGACGGAAACCACGCGACCAGGAACGCCCAATACGGCCTTCACAGCCGCCTCTTCCAAGGCACGAAAACCGTCCTCCCCATCTTCCGCGAAGATGGCAGCAATCGTTCGCCCGGCGTCCTCCTCGATCACATGATCCGAATCAATCCAATTCCACCCGATCCGGTTGGCCAACTCCTGCGCCACAGATGTCTTCCCGGTTCCGCGATAACCAATCAGGCACAGCACTTCTCGATCGAACGGGGAATCGGGAGATTCTGCGGCCATTTTCAAATCACTCCGCGGGCAGAACGTACAGCAAGAACACCAAGACGCGTTGGGCTGTGTTGAATTCAGGAAATCCGTGCCGGACCGATGGCTCTCCGCAGGACATCACGCATCAAATCCACAGGTGCCTTCTCTCCCGTGAATAGATTGTATTGGATGGCCGCCTGGCGAACGAACATCTCAAGACCCGAGACAATCCCGCAACCTTGGCTGCGAGCTTCCTTGACCAACAACGTCGATTCGGGGTTGTAGACGGTATCGAATACCAACATCGACGGTTTGAGCCGATGCTTCGCATAGGGTGATTCATCGACGTTGGGGTGCATGCCGACCGGCGTGCAATTCACCAAGATGTCGCAGTCGACTCCCTGACGGGCGGCCCAATCAACCGCCTGGCATCCGAATCGATCTGCCAACTGTTTCGTCCTCTCCGGCGTTCGTCCCGCGATATCCACACTCGCTCCACTGCGAGTGAGGGCGTAGGCCACGGCTCGTGCGACTCCGCCAGACCCCAGAATCAACGCTCTCCTGCCCTTGAGAAACTGCTCATCCGAGTAGGAACAATCCATCTGATGGGCGATACTTTCCAGAATCGCACGGGCGTCCGTGTTGTATCCGACAAGCCCTTCTTCCGACATAACTACGGTATTCGCGGCACCAATGTCATGCACAACGCGGTCGATCTTGTCTAAATGCGGAATGGTCGCTTCTTTGTGCGGAATCGTCACGCTCAGACCACGAATTCCGAGCTGCGGCGCATCGTTCAGAAACTCCGCGAGATGCTCCCGTGGCACGCGAAACGGAACGTAGGCCCCGTTCACGCCCTGTTCGTGTAACGCGGCATTGTGCACTAGCGGGCTCATGCTATGTCCGACCGGATCGGCGATGACCGCATAGACATCGGTGTCGGATTTAATTTCGTCGTAGTGGTAGACCTCGGTCATTTCCTGAAAACTCAGCTGCCCGGGGGCCAACGTCCGCTCGTGATGGAACGTGGCAAAGGTGAAGGGCGAGCCGAACTTTCCGGCTAACAATCGCGAAGGGGTACCAATCTCTCCCATGCAGATTCCAACCGTGGGAACCTTCGACGATTGAACAAGCTTGAGCATGCGAAGATTGTCGCGAGGCGTGCAGGCCATGGTCGCAATTTTTACGATGTCCGCATCGAGTGCCGCTAGTCGGGCATGGATATCCGCGATGTCGTCAGGCGTCTTCTCAAAATCGTGATGACTGACAATTCGTTTCGTTTTTCCAAAACGAGGAATGAGCGCAGCGGTGTCTTCCTCCAAGTCGACATAGTCCACGCCTTCCGCAACTGCAGTACGCAGTATTTGCAGCCGCTGCTCTTCGGTCCCTCGATAACGCCCGCCATCCTCTTCGCGACGACAGGTTGCAATGACGGGCGAAGGTCGCCCTTCGAGCAGCTTCTTAATCTGAATATCGCCGGCGATGTAGTCGAGCCGCAATTCAATTAGAGCGGCGCCCTGATCGACGAGATGCTTATGCTCCGCCATCAGGTGACGCATACGACTACGGGCGATCGAAACACAAATCATATTGAGAGCAATCGCGATTAGGCGATCGATTACAGGCTAGGAGGTCCCTCGATACGCTGAGCAAGCCAGCGTTCGACAAAGGTGGTTTCAATTATAACTGCCTCGTGGGGCATCGCAGCGCATGTCGCTCAGAAGCGGTTCCAACCTACGTTCTTTGAATTGCCCTAGGTCCGCTTGAATTGCTTGTCGAGTTCCTCGCGAGAAAAGACCAACGACGTTGGCCGCCCGTGCGGACAGTGATGACTATCTTGAACCAGATGCCGCTGCTCAAGAAGCGAAGAAATCTCCTCGTGACTCAGGCGGTCCCCCGCCTTGATCGCCGCCTTGCAGGAGATCATATGCAGCAATTCATCGAGCAGATCGCGAGCGTCGGGTGCCTTGCCCCCAGAAAGCAGCTGGTCGGCCAGGTTGCGCAACAGCTCCGCAGGACTCCAGTTGGCCAGCATCGCAGGATAGCTCGACACAATGACCGTATTACCTCCGAACGCTTCGACCTCGACCGCCAACTTGCCGAGCAGTTCCTTGGCATCCAGCACGGCAGCAACTTCGGCCGCACTCAAGTCGACCGGCTCCGGCACCAGCAAACTCTGGGTCTCCATCGTTCCGGCCAGCACCTTTTCACGAATCTGTTCGTACAAAATTCGTTCGTGCAGAGCATGCTGGTCGATCACCACCATGCCTCCTTCTCCTTCCGAGATGAGATAGCGATCACAGACTTGTAGCCCGATGAGTCGCTGCCCGGCGGCCGCGGCTTCTTGGCCCGTTAATTTTTGGCGCATTAATTCCTGGCCGGCTTCGACGGGCACCGAAGGAAACTCCCCGGTGTCCGTGGGGCGTGCAGCCGTTGCTGCCGCAGACGAACCTGCCCAACTCGGATCGAGCCGATTGAGTTGAAGCGGTTCGTGACGCCCGTGTGCGAACGAACTGCTCCCGTCTGCCGGCGACGGAAATCCTCCGCCGGCGGATCCGGAAGGAGTAACGGCTGCTCCGGTCGCCTGACTGCCTAACTCCGCCGTCGCCCAATTGACGACTTCCTGTCGTAAAGCGGCCGTGCGATCGGCATCGTGGGCCGCTTCGGGGCTCTGCGGATCGGCCGACTCCACGCGTGCGGTCAAGTCCGTCGAAAGGAATCGCGTTCGCAGCGTGCCAAGCAGTTGCCGATAGATTTGCCCCGCTTCTCGGAAACGAACCTCGAGCTTGGTCGGATGAACGTTGACATCGACCATCTCTGGCGGCATTTCCAGCTTCAAGAACGAAATCGGAAACCGTCCGGTCAAGAGCAGCCCTCGGTAAGCTTCTGAAAGGGCATGCTGCAGCGATCGATCGCGAATAAATCGACCGTTGAGCAGCAGATACTGCATGCGATTGTTGCCGCGGCTGTGGCTCGGGTGCGCCACGAAGCCACTTAGACGGACATCGTCTTCCATGCTATCGACATCGATCAGGCTGTCAGCAATTGCCGGATCGATCATCGCCGCGATTCTCTCCCGCCAACTTTCGACCGCCGGCAGATCAGAAACCTGTCGCGTGTTGTGCGTCAGCGAAAAATGAATGTGCGGATAGGCCAGGGCGATTCGCGTGTACGCCTCGGTGATGTGGCCCATCTCGGTCTGTGTGGTGCGCAAGAACTTGCGTCGCACCGGCGTGTTGAAGAGCAGATCGTGCACTTCAATGATCGTACCGATCGGGCAGCCACAGGGTGTTAACTCGCTCGCCTGACCGCCGGTGACCTCCAGCGTCATGCCGCTTTCAGAATCGGGCGTGCGGCTCTTCAGCCGCATTCGACTGACCGAGCCAATCGATGCCAGTGCTTCGCCACGGAACCCGAGCGTGCCAACGCGAAATAGATCGTCGTCACTTTCGATCTTGCTAGTCGCGTGACTCGTGATCGCCAGCGCGAAATCTTCCGGGACGATGCCACGCCCGGTGTCGACAACGCGAATCAGCTGGCTGCCGCCTTGCTCGATCGTGACATCGATCCGATCGGCCCCCGCGTCAACGCTGTTTTCCATCAGCTCTTTGACAACGCTAGCCGGCCGCTCGATGACTTCACCAGCGGCAATTTTGTTGACAATGTGCGGCGGTAGTTGTTGGATCTTACCCATCGATTCCGTTCGCTTTCGTTCCGTCTAACTGACTAAAGGAGCCCCGGCACGCGACATCTATCCCTTGACTATCTGCTTCATCCTGGCCAACGGCTTTCTCTCGACCAACGGCATTGAATGCTCGGTGCGGGAGAGTCGAGCAACTAGAGCTGATACTCCTTGATCTTCCGATACAGCGTCCGCTGGCCGATGCCCAAAATCTTGGCCGCCTCCTCGCGATTGCCTCCGGTGAGGGTGAGCGTCTCGGCGACAAATTGCTTCTCCAAGTCAACAAGCGGGCGACCGACCAAGCTACGCAGGCTCGTACCGTCGCCATCGACAGGCACCTCGCCCGGCTCAGTGAACTCTTCCGGCAGGTCATCAACCGACAGTACCCCGTCGACATCGACCACGACCATGCTCTCAATCACATTGCGAAGCTGACGAACGTTGCCGGGCCAGTCGTGAGCCATGAGCCGGCGTCGGGCGGCGGTCGCCATGCTCTTAATCTCTTTGTCGTGGCGAGCTGCGAACTGCTTCATGAAGTAGTCGATCAAGAGCGGAATATCCTGACTCCGCTCCGAAAGATTCGGCAGCAACACCGAAACCACCTTCAACCGGTGATAAAGGTCACGGCGAAAGCTACCATCTTCGAGCGACTCTTCCAGGTTACGATTCGTCGCCGACAGAAGCCGTACGTTGACCTGAATCGGTTCGTTCGAGCCAACTCGGGTGATCTCTCCATTCTCCAACACCCGAAGCAGCTTGATCTGCGTCGGCAGCGGCATGTCCCCAACTTCATCGAGGAACAATGTTCCGCCGTTGGCGAACTCGAATTTGCCAACGCGATCGGCCGAGGCATCGGTAAACGCGCCCTTGATGTGTCCGAATAGTTCGCTCTCCAAGATGTTCTCAGAGAGTGCCGCACAGTTGAGAGCCACAAAGGGCTTCTTCTTGCGTGGGCTGTTGTGATGGATCGCCTGGGCAACAAGTTCCTTACCGGTTCCGGTCGCTCCTTGAATCAACACGGTGGCATCGGTCGGAGCAATTC
>CAYLRE010000137.1:0-11859 GCA_964385715.1 uncultured Planctomycetaceae bacterium | reverse complement strand
CGGCCAGACCGCTGCCAATCACGATCACGTCGTATTCGTCGGCAGCATCTTTAAGGAAATCGCGAGGCATGGTGTGACAGGAGGGATGCAGTCGGGCGTGGCTGGGTGTGAAGCAGGACGGCGTGCTTGTCGATCGCCAGAGACCTAGGGGCTTGGTGACGGTTCGGCGATATCACCTACCAGAAGCCGATTGGCAATCGAGATACCGCTCATCATCGCCCCAATGATACCGACAAACCCCTGATCGGTTCCACATAGGAGGAGATTCCGCAGGTGGGTCGATCCGTCGAGCTGTTTCTTGGGGGCTCCGTAAACCGCGCCATTGTCGTGCCAGGTGAACCGGCGAATTGTCTTGGGAGTGAACATGTCGGTCGCCACGACGTGTCGCCGGAAATCGGGAGCGAAGCGGACGGCCGACTCCAGCGAGCGATCGAACCAACGCAGTTTCTCAAGTTCGTAGTCTTCATCTGAGAGGGAAGACCAGCGGTCGAAATTGGCCGGCATCGTGATTCGCATCGTTCCTTCCGGAAGCTCTTCCTGGGCTTCGCCGTAGGCAAAGTTGTTGGGCGAGCAGATCACGCCGGTGCGTGTGTCGCAGAGGTCGTTTGGTTGCTCCCAAGGGAAGGACTCGGAGTCGTTGAAAAAGACAATGGTGTCGTCGTGTCCCAGGTCTTTCGGCTGGCAGTCGAGCGCGCAGATCGACTCGATGAACGATAGCTTTCCGGCTGCCGCGGGTTCGCTCTCTGTGATGTCGTCGCAGAGCCGCATCGTCTCGACCCAGCCGGCGGAAGAGAGAACCTGCTTGGCCTCAATCTCCTCGCCACTGTCGAGCACGACGCCCGCGGCCCGTCCATTCTCGGTCCGGATTCGCTCCACTCCGCTGCGCAGCTTGAGTTCGCCTCCGAGCGAGCGAAAGCGACGGATCAACTTTTTGAGGATCAGTCGCACGCCGGCTAACGGGCGAGCAAACCCTTCCATGTAGATGCTGCGGAACATGATGCAGAACTGTCCCCAGTCCATGTCCTGTTCGCGGGCATTGCCGTACCACATCGTCGGGCAGAGGAGCATTTCGACCAAAAGCGGGTCACTAAAGAGTTCGCCGAGAATCTCACGCGTGGAGAGTTCGTACGACTCCTGGTCCAGGTCGTCGTAGTCGGTGATGCGAGCGAGCAGCTGTTGGAAGTTGTCTCTTTCCGAGGGGAAGCAGCGTTCGATTTCTGATTCCAAGAATCGAATGTCATTGTTGAAGGACATTCGCACATCGGGAAAAGCGATCGAGGAACCAATCTGTTCGCAGAGCGCGAACTCTTCCCAGCGAAATCGTAGTTGTTTGAGAATGCGTGCCAGCGGCCCCTTGCGGCTTCCCTTGGCCGTGTAGTTCGTAACGGCATGCAGGCCGACGTCGTAGTCGCGGCCCGCCAGGCGGTAGAAAGAGTTCAAGCCGCCGATGGTGTAGTGGCGTTCGAGGATGCAGACTCGCTGGTCGTAGTGCGCCAATCGAATTCCGGCAGCCAAGCCGGACATTCCAGCGCCAATGATGACCGTGTCGTACATCAGACTTTTTCGAGGTCCTGCATGTGCGGTTCCAGGTAGGCGACGGTGCTCGCCATGCTGGCCAATTCGCCGTAGTCCTCTTCCGGAACCTGCACGCGGTATCGCTTACGCAGCTCCATCACGATGTCGAGGAAGTCCATGCTGTCGAGTTCGAGCTGCTCGCGAAACGCGACGTCGTCCTTCAGGCCCGACAGATCCTCATCCGGGGTGATGTCACTCAAGATGTCGATGATGGTTTCTCGGATATCGTCTCGCGTCATGTCCCGCTCTTCTCCCTCGCAGACCGCGCTTGGGCGGCTGTGGTCCAAATTACTTGAATTGATTGATTATGGGGCTGTCTGGCCTGTTTGGCAACGGCTCCGAATTGCCGCATGCGGTAGGTCTTTCCCGACCGCCTTAGGGGGTACCGCCGTTAAACCTTCTTGATAATGACGGCGGAGTTGATTCCCAGCATGCCAAAGGAGTTGTTGAGCACGTACTCCACCTTCTGCGTCTCTCGCGGCTGACAGGCGACCAGGCCCGGCAAATTGCATTCGGGATCGGGGTTTTCCAGGTTGATCGAAGCGTGGCAGACCCCATCTTCAAACGATGGAAGATTGCCTGCCAGTTCAAGCGCCCCGGCCGCTCCCATGGCGTGGCCAATGAAGCTCTTTGTGTTGTTAAAGAGGGTACGATTGCTGCCGGTAAAAGCTTGCCGCATGGCGTCCGATTCTTGGATGTCACCGGTCGAAGTGCCTGTGGCATGGGTGCTCACGATGTCGATCTGCTCCGGAGCGAGTGACGCTCGGCGAAGGGCAATTTCCAGGCATTCCTTCTGCCGACTCGCATTGGGCAATACAAAGTCCGTGGCGTCACTGTTGATGGCGTAGCCGGCCAGTTCGCCGTAGATCTTGGCTCCACGAGCCGCCGCGTCTTCGTAACGCTCCAGGACGTAAATGCAGCCACCTTCAGCCACCACGATGCCGTTGCGATCGACGTCGAACGGTCTTGAGGCGAGTGTGGGGTCTTCGTGTTCGGCCAAGGCACCTTGCGCTTTGAAGCTGGCAAAGATGCCGAAGGTGTGAATGCTCTCGGAGACTCCGCCTGCGAGGGCAATGTCGCAGTCGCCGAGCCGGAGCATTTGTGCCCCTTGGATCAGGCCAGCATTGCCGGCGGCACAGGCCGCTCCGATCGAATAGTGCGGTCCCGTGATGCCCAGGTTCAGCGAGATCTCGCCGGCCGGATTGTTGGCAACCGTTCGCGGGTTGTGGTGGTGGGACCAGAATTTTGTGTCGTAGTCGAAACCTTTGAGTTCGTAGACTTCGTTTTCGGTCTCGACATTGCCATGTTCGGTGACGCCGATGTAGATACCAACGGTGGCCGGGTCGACATTGTCCCACTCGACGCCCGAATCGGCGATCGCTTCGTGGGCACAGTAGACGCCAATGCTGCCGGCACGTGTGCCACGGCGAACATCCTTCCGGCGTTGGTACTTCAGCTCGTCGAAATCGCAAACACCGGCTAGCGTCTTGCCGACATAGCGAATCTCGTATGGCTGCACGCCACTCTTACCGGCGAGCAGGGCTTCGCGGTAGTCCTTGAGGTTGTTGCCGTTGGGCGCCGTCAAACCGATACCGGTGATGACGATGCGCTGGCTGTCGCGTCCGGCGGCAATCATTCCGTTGTAACCTGGCGGGGAGAGGGGCGGGGGCGTAGCTAAGCTGTGCGAACGGGAGATGTCCGCAAACACAAGAGGTTATAGGCTTTAGCCGCATTTTTCAAGGTGCGGCCCCCACTCAATCTGGAAGCGACGATAGCTCCGCAGCCAGCCTGGCGAGTCCCTCATCGGTGGGTATTCTTGCGCTGTAGCCGAAGTCCTGACGAGCGGCCGAGATGTCAAAGTAGTGCGAGGTTCCTAACTGTGCTGCCAGGAATCGGGTCATTCGTGGTTCGGCCCCAAGAGCGAGTAAACCATGGGCCATTTCCAGAACGCGGCCAGCATTCCGAGCGATACCGAGAGAGATAGATTTTTCAACCGGTGGTAAGCCTGCCAGTCCCAGGATCTGGTCGATCCAATCCCAGCAATTGACTGGCTCGCCCTGGCTGATGAAGTAGGCACGTCCGGCGACCGCCGAGCCCGCAGTCAGCGCGTCGGCCGCCTGTAGATGCGCCATTGCCGCATTTTCAACGTAGATCGTATCGACGAGATTTGTGCCATCGCCGACGCGACGGAGCTTGCCTGAGCGAGCCCGAGCCAGGAGTCGCGGTATTAGGTGGCGATCACGCGGTCCCCAGATCAGGTGCGGTCGCAGGCTGCATGTGAGCAACCCTCCCTCCTCGTTCGCGGCCAGAACTTGTTGCTCGGCCAGAGCTTTGCTGTGCGGGTAGTGGCAAAGCCAGTCGGTTGGGTACGGGGCCGATTCATCGATGCCTTCCTGGGAGTGACCGTCGAAGGTCACACTTGGACTGCTCGTGTAGACCAGTCGCTGCACACCATGGCGGCGACAACCTTCGATGACGTATTGGGTGCCGAGCGTATTGATCTCGTAGAAGTGCGACCATGGTCCCCAAATGCCTGCCACGCCGGCGACGTGGTGAACCGTTTCGACATCCTGGCAGGCCGCCACGACCGCGTCACGATCACGGATATCGGCGAGGACTTGTTCAACGCCGAGTGACGCAAACTGGTCGTCCTTGCGGCGAACGAGCACGCGCACCGTAGCGCCGGCCTCGACAAGTTGTTCTACGACGTAGCGGCCCAGAAAGCCGGTGGCACCGGTGACAAGTGTTTTCACAATGCGTTGGCGATATTGCCCGGCTAAAGGTTCGCTCGGCTAGGAATGAGCTGGGGTGGGAGTGACTCGTATGCCAGTTATTCGCTTTCGGGACCAACCTCGACGGTCGTCTTGGCACGCTTGGACTTCTTGGGTTTTGCCGAGGGAGGCCGCATGGCGGCGATCGATTCTGGCAGAATCTTGAAATGAAGCTGTTCGTCCGGCTTCGCGATGGCACGTCCCGAAAGGGTCAAGCGTGGTCCCGCGGGCAGCTTTCCTTCCGTATCGAATACAAGAATGTCCACCTTGCTAGCCCCAGGCGGTATTTCCGTCGTTCCCGACAGCTGTCCGGCGACTCGGTCGCTTCGAATGAGAGAATAGGCGTCGCCCTTAGAGTTGCGCAAGGCGGCGCCGCTTTCCGCGTGGCTCCAGCTCGTATAGTTGACGGTCTCGCTAGGGGACGAATTCGTTAGCTTCAATTGCACCAGGATGTAGAAGCGGCTATCCCGCACACCGGGTGCTGGGCCAATTCCTATCTTGCTTACCGTCACCTCAACGTCTCCGAGTGTACCAACCTCCTTGGTCGCCTCGAGATCGACGTCCTTTTCAACCGGTGGAATGATCCCGAACACTTGCTGGATTGTTTGAATTCGACTCGGATCGTTGAGCGTCGTTTGCAGTCCCCAGAACAGTCCGACCAAGGACAATATGGCGCCCACCAGTGACAGGCCCAAAACGTTTCGGTCCCACCTCGCCATGGCAAACGCGCGAAATGCAAAGATGATTCCAAGCACGCCACATAGGAGCGGTAAAATCGGAAGCATGGCCAGGCAGATTGTTGCGAAACCAATTGCGGCTGCAGAACCTGCCGTGGTAATGGCGTGAGCGAATTTTAAGCTGTCGCCGGATGAAGGGGGGCCAAACGCTTCCTCCTGCTGGTGCTCAGCTGGTTGCTGACTAGCGGCGGCTCGTGCCACCGGCGCTTTTGCGCCTACGGGGCGTGCCGCGGCGGCAGGTGTTTCCGCCTGCGAGGGAAGCGGCTCCAGCGGCGCCAATTGGAAGTCATCATCATCGTCGTCCGGCGGAGACTCTGGCTCGATCGGCTTGGCTCTGGGGATCTTGGCCGCCGGTTTGGGCGTGGCTTTCTTGACGGGAGCGGATGTTGCCCCCGACGGCTTCGCCTTCGGAGTGGAAGTTTTTTGCTCGGCTGCGTCTGCAGAGAAAAGGCCCTTGACCTTTGACGCGGCCGCCCATTGTTTGTCCGCCTCACGGCGGACCCCGTCGTCTGGTTTTAGCTTGCCAGATGCGGCCAGGCTCTTCAGCTGCTTCGGAGACATCGGACCGTACTGCTTGCCGGCAATTCGGCAGTACCACTCTTGTGCCATGTTCGCAGTCGTCCTCTCGCTCGCCCCGTTACTCTTGGGGCCAAAATGCTCCTGAATGCCTCATAACGAGTTTAACATCGAGGCATTCGTCGCGCCCAGCCAATCGCCTTGTTGTATCAAGCGAGGCGTTCGGCAGCCCAGATCGCTAGCTTTTCTCGAAATATCTTGGCGTTATGGCGAATGTCGACGGGAAGTTGAGGGTGTACGAGAACGTGCTCGATGGCCTGGAGTTTCGCTTGACAGGTGGCGAAATGCTGGACCGTGGTCACCAGGTCTTGCTTCGCCGCGTCACTATCAGTGGCCGCCGTGGACGACGGTTCGACGATCAGGACGACTGTTTGGGCACCGGCGGAGCCGATTCCTACGAGAGCGGAGCGTGACACTTCCGGCAGCGTGTTGACGATCGCTTCGCAGGGGATGGTGAAGTGCGTCTCGTCGTGGGTGGTCACTCGATGTGCGACACGACCGCAGAACCAAAATCTATCGTGCTCATCGAGATAACCTGTATCTCCCATCCGGTGCCAAAGCCGCCCCTGGCCGTCAGTCACCTTCGAGGTCGCATTAGCCTCGATCCGGGTGACGTACTCTCGAGTCACAACGGGGCCGGTCACCAGCAGCTCGCCGATTTCGCCGGGCTCCAATTCTTGGGCATCTTCGATGCGCTTGATCGGACCGTCGCTGATTTGCACTACCTTCCACTCGATGCCAGGAAATCGGCGGCCGACACAAACGCCCGCACCCTGGTCCGTTTGTTGTTGCGTTTCGCTCAAGACCTCGCTTCCAGCGATCGTGGCAATAGGAAGAGCTTCGGTCGCACCGTAGGGCGTGTGGAACTCGCCGTCGTCTGCAATCTGATCGCGAATCGACTTGATCACGGGGCCCGGTACGGGAGCCCCAGCGGAGTAGATAGCGCGAAGCGACCGCATCTTTTTGCCGGTCTCTTCACAGTACTTTCCAACTCGCTTCCATAACGCCGGCGAGGCGAACGCTTGGGTGACGTTCCAGTCAGTGAGCGCCGTGAGGATGGCCTCCGGATCGACGTCCGCCGGTCGTGTGAAGTCCATGTCGGGAAAGACCGTCGTCGCTCCCATGCCCGCATTGAACAGGCCAAACAATGGAAACGCGGCGAGATTGACCGTCTCCGATGCAATTCCGTACTGATCACGAATCTCCACCACTTGGCGGTCGAAGTTCTCGTGGCGGTAGTGAACGCCCTTCGGTGGCCCTGTGCTGCCAGTCGTGAAAATGATCGCGGCCGGATCGTCGGCGGACGAGTCGGGCTCGAAGATAGCCCGGCTACCAAGCGATCGTAGCTTTTTCAGGGTAAGCCCACCCCAGAACCAGCGACGTCCGACGGTCACGTTGAAACGGGCCTTGGGGAACCGCTTGCGGAGCACGGTCCGTACCGCCTGGGCCTTGGAAATCGCCACGAAACCTTCCGGTTCCGCCTCGGAAAGGCAGCGGACCAGGTTGTCTTTTCCCATGCCGGGATCGATCAAAATGGCCACCGCACCTGATTTGATCAGCCCAAAGACCAGCGTCACAAAGTCGATGCCCGGCGGAACGAGCAGTGCGAGCCGCGTTCCCGGCTGTACTCCCTTCGCCCGCAAGCCAGACGCGATTTCGTTGCTGCGGGATTCCAGCTCGCCGAACGTAATGGTTCGGTAGCCCGACTGCCCGCGACCATTGGGTTTGGCCGGTTCGACGATTGCGATATTGTCTGGATTACGCCTGGCATGCTCCGCCATCCGCGACGCCACATTGACGACGGTCGACTCATTCGCAGGCTTGGCGTGTGGCGTACTCACGGCTTCTGTTGGGCGGCGTTATGGGGTGTGAGTTACTGAATCGATTCGAGGTATTCGAGTACCAGCTGGGCGACGTCGACTTCGAGCGTGCGAGCTAGGGCCTTCCAGCCGGGGACCGCGTTAACTTCAATCGCGTAAAGCGTTCCGTCCCGACCCGGCAGCAGATCGACGCCTGCCAAAGGAGCCCCAACCGCGGCGGCCGCTTTGCGTGCAAGATCCTCGAGTTCCGGCGTCACTTCGAGCGGCGTTGTCTCGGCTCCGCGAGAGACGTTTGTTCGCCAGTCATGCGAGTTGCAACGCCGCATGCCGAAGATGCGTTCGCCGATTTGTAGCAGGCGAAGATCACAACCTTCGTGCTCGATAAATTCCTGTAAATAGATGACGGCTCCCAGCTGCTCCAGCATCTTGAAGGCCCGCAGCGCAAGAGCTTCGTCCGTCAGGCGCGTAATGCCTCGTCCTTCGGCACCGAAGATCGGCTTGAGCACTGCGTCCGACCCGAGCTGTTCGAACGCCACCATAGCATCGTCTGCGGTTTGGCAGGCGATCGTCTTGGGGATGTGCAATCCGGCCGCCTGCAAGCGAGCGGTGGCCAGATACTTGTCGACCGCGATTTCCAGCGAACGTGGCGGATTGATGACCCGAGTGCCGGCGGCTTCCAGCTGGGCCAGCACATTCATCCGCAGCACGACCTGCTCAAGAGATCCCGGCGGCATGGTGCGAACCAAGACCGCTTCGGCATCGCCCAAGTCACTCTCGCCACTGGCGGCGGTCGCCTTGCCACTGTGAAGCGTCGAACGGAGTTGGCTAAATGTGACGGGCGTTACAAGGTGCCGATCGCCCGCAGCCCGTTGCAGGTCCTTGAGATACCAACTCTCCAACGATCCGAGCACGGCCAGTTTCATGTTCGACGCAATTCGCGGGATCGTAGTTGGTAGGGCAGGGGAGCTGGACTACTCGCCGAAGAAGGAAGCTTTCACGACATCCGGCATCGTGATTCCGTAACGCTGCGTCTTGCCGGTCTCGATATTCATGAAGGTGACCACCGCCGGGCTGAACAGGTTCTTGTCGATCTTATAGAAGTCGTATTCGTAGTTGGCAAAGATCTCACCGAACGGCCGCCCGTGGTCGGCAGAGCTGTTACTGGGGACCTTGGGGCCGAATTCTTCGAGCGACTCGTCGTCTCCTTGCACCCACAGCGTGACTTCGCCGCCGTAGAGAATCGCATCGTTGGTGCGGCCGATGCCTTCCAGGTCGTCCTTGGCGATCGGCGGAAGTGGAGCCACGCCGTAGCCGCTGACAATTCGATCGAGATCGAACTGGAGCTCGTGTAGTTTGTGAAGCGTTGTTTCAACGCTACGGGCGACGACCTGGACATTTCCCGCCTGACTGGCGGTGGGGGCGATTAGCAGGATCACATCTCGAGGGGCCACGCCGCAGGCGTCAGCCAGATATTTGGCAACTTCTTCGCCCGGCAACTGTCGTGACTCCAGCACTCCGACGACTTCGGCAGGAGACTCGATGAAACCGATATCTTCAAACAGCTCTTCCTTGTTCGCAGCGGCTCGCATCGGTCCGCTGCCCATCGCGAAAAAATCGCCCTGTTTGACTTCCCAGCCGGCATACTGAGACGCCATGCAAGCGGCGACTGGCTGGTCCGTGTAGACCTGCACGGCGGGGCTCGCCGCCAGCTGACCACCGACTTCGGTACTGCCCGGGACAATTTCAACGGAACCTAGATCGGCCAGGCAGCACTTTGCCAGTTGCCGTCCCGCTTCCAATCCACCGGCGGCGTCGATGCCGCAGTCGATGAGCAGGGCACCGCTCGGTAGCTTTGTGGTCTCAATTCCCAACGCGTTTGCGTTGTCGACCATGTGTCGGCAGATTTCCAGGGCTCGTCGATTGAGTTGCACGATTTCGCTCGAGTGGAGGGGGCAAAAGGTGGTATATAAAGCGCGGGCGTTCTACCGGTTAGGCGAGAGAGGCGTGAGCTTCTTAACGCCGGTTGTGAGCTACTTAGCCTGACATCTTCTCTCAGGGCGGGCGCCGACGCAATGGCCGAGATGCGCTGCCGGCCAGGATTGCGACCGCAGCAACATGTGAAGTCTATGGTGTTTGCGCCCCGCGGCTGGCCACCTAGAATGGTGTCTTCTGCCGCTACCGGTGGCGGGAAGAACGAAGAAATACAATGGGCCAGGGCCGATCCGAGTTTCTTGTAGGCTCCGTTGGCCACACACCAGGTGAATATCTCCAGCGATCTCGAGAAAGCACAGCGAATGCCAAGTCTGACCGTTGAAAACTACGCAAAGCAGATTTATCAGATTTGCGCGGCGGCCGGCGGCAAGCCAGCCACGACAGGGCAGATTGCCACGCAACTAGGCGTTTCGCCCGGCAGCGTGACGAGCATGCTCAAGACGCTCAGTGAAAGCAACTTGGCCACCTACACGCCTTACGAGGGTGTGAAGTTGACGGCAGCCGGAAACGCACTAGCCTTACGCATCGTGCGACGCCATCGACTGATTGAAGTGTTCCTCGTTAAAACACTCGGCCTCGATTGGGTCGAAGTGCACGAAGAAGCCGAGCACATGGAACACGCCGTGAGCGACCTATTGGTCGACCGAATCGATGCCTATTTGGGGCATCCGGAGGCCGATCCGCATGGTGACCCGATTCCACGAGCCGATGGCTCGTTGCCGGAACCCGATACGCAACCGCTCTTGGCCTGCGAGCCGGGACAGGATTTCCGCCTGGCCCGCGTTACCGATCAATCGCCCGAATTCTTAAACTACCTAAGCGATGCGGGACTGGCGATCGGAACGACCGGCCGCCTCGTCGAGAATCGCGAAGAGGCAGGCACGGTCAGTATCTCGATCGACGACCGCGAGGCGACCATTGGTCACATCGCGGCCGCCAAGTTACTCGTGGCCTGCGTGTAAGACGCCCGCGTTGGGTGCTCGTTGCAGGTGCCGATCTACGCGGCAATCGCTCTACACTTCAGACGGTTCTTCAGCGCCGAACAGCGGAGCGTTACCCAACGAGCGATGAGCGACCGTGAGTTGGCCGCTGTGAACGCCCTCGTGCCAGATCGCGACTTCAAATACCTGTTCGACGTCCGACAAGAACTCAGGCGTGCCCTCGGGCGTCGATTTAGTCAGATCTTCGGCGCTGAGGCCTGCGAGCACCTCGAGCAGTGTCTCCCGGCGTTCTCGCAGGTAATCTAGGACTTCGGCGGCGGGTGGATAGGCATCCGGATCGGATGTCGGTTGGGAACCCATGCCGAATTTTTCGCCCCAACCCTCTTTTTCGACCGCTTTTTCGGGAGCGATCAGCGATAGGAAGAAGTTGTCGGCGTGGCCCAAGTGGCCGGCAATCCACAACGGGTGATTTGCTTTGGGGTGAACCTGGTGCGTCCAATCTTCGGGTGAATTGAGCGATGCAAAAATGCCTTCGGTCATTTCGCGAGCCTGAGTCAGGCTGGTCTTGAGTCGGTCTTGGCGTGACATAGAACGGGTCTCCCTGTTTAGCAAAAGAAATTGTTGAACAAAGGAAGCGTGAGTGGTTGGTACGTGATTCGCCGAAAGCCGTTAGCGGCTTGCGTGCTGGAGCATTCCAAGAAAAGTATTGAGGTCCTCGGTCGAGAATCGATCGGCGAGCTCGCCTCTCCATGTGTGATTAAACTCTTGGGCAGCCGGCAGAAGCCGTTTGATGAGCGCGTCTACCTTCTCCGTAGCGTAAAGGTGGCCATCGTCATCGGCTCGCAGTCGTCCCGATTCGATCGCTCGATCTAAGATCCGTTGCGGATCATCTCCGGTGATGTTGAGCAAAAAGTCGACGAGGCCTTCTCGCCATTGCGGCGTGCTCATCATGAAATTCAGCAGGACGAGATCTCCCGTTTCAAAGTCCTCAAGCTCTAACGCATCGCGAAAAGTTTGCGACGTTCGTAGGAACAAAGCGGCCATGATTCGAGCAGGCTCGGCTTCCTTCGCTGGCTTCGGTCTCGATTGAGTCTGCGCGGTCATGCCATCACCTCCTGCGCCTGACGGAGCATCTTCAGGAACAACTCGACCTGTTCTCGGCTGTATCCTTCAAAGAACTCCCCATGGACTCGCTCGGTGAGTTCCTCGATGACGGGGGCGAGTGTGGCTACTCGCTCGCGGCCAGCTTCGGTTAGGTGAATGCGCAGTGCGCGGCGGTCTTCCGGATCGGGACGACGTTCCAGAAGGCCAAGTTTCTCGGTGCGGTCGAGCAGGCCCGTCAGGGAGCTGGAATCGAGACAGACGTTGTCCGCCAAGTCTCGAACTCGCCGTCCATCCTGTTCCTGCAGGCAGCTGAGAACGAACAGCTGAGGCGGCGTAATGTCGT
>CAYLRE010000136.1:0-11970 GCA_964385715.1 uncultured Planctomycetaceae bacterium | reverse complement strand
TGCATTTCGTCTAGGTAGAAGAGCTGATCGCTGTCGGCACCTTCGGCCGCCGTGACGTATAGGTTCTTCGAGCGATGGTTGAGCACAATGAGACGCAGTTCTGGCTCGGTCCGTAGCGTGAACAAGGCCTCTTTGCGCACTGCTTCGTACGAGACCAGATTGCGGGCTCGATCTCCAATCCAGGCGTCGGCGTCGTTGGGCCAATGCGCGAGCTGGTTTTCGATCACATGATAGAATTCGCGGGCGGTGGTCTCGTCGGCAGCCATGTGGTGGAGTGTTGCGGACAGAACGGAGAGCGCCTCTTCACGCAGATTGCCGGCTAGCAGTCGGGCACGAACGTCCATTTCGTTCGACAACAGGCCGACCATATGGAACATCCGTTTGACTGCATCTGCCGCAGCAGCGAGATCGTTCTCGGAAAGTCGTTCGGCCGCCAGAAAGGCCTCTAGGCGTACGTAGACCGTAGCGGCGTCCAAAATGCTTGCGTCGGCGTACCATCCGCGGGCCGGGTCGAGCCCGAAGTCACACTGGGGACGACTGAGGGCAGCGGCAACCTTCGACCGTTGTGGTTCCAAGCGGCGGCGGAACAAGATGATTCGTTCGAGCAGCTTGGTGTCGACATCGAAGCGCGGCCTAGGAAACATCTCCGCAGATTTTTCCAGCTGCTGGGAAAGAAAACTCTTGGAGAACAGCGCGTCAAACACGGCAGCGACATTCTGCTCCGGCGTGAGTGCCGGTTTTCGCAAATCAAGCGGCGTGGTTTTCTCGGCCACTAATAGATCGTAATGGCGCCGCAATGGTTCGCTCGTGCTCTGTTGCATGCCTTCGAGCGCGGCGAACTTCTCCAGGGTTTCTGGAGTCAGGTCGATCGATTGCTCTTCGCTACATCCGGCAAACGCCGTCGTTACCACCAAGACGATGGCGAGCGGGCGAGCCTGGCGGAGGATGGTCTGATATGTGCGCATAGCATGTGCCTCTGTAGGAAGCCGTATGCTAGGCGGCGCGGTGGAAATGCACCAAGAGCAATGTCGCTACAGCTGGGCCCGGATTGGCAGGATCGGGCGGAATCGCCGTGTCTTTCGCTTAGGCGGGCGAATGGGCTCGCGGGCGAATTACGCGATCTTGGGCCGCGGCGTCTTTCGCGGATTCGGCGACCGGCTGCAAGCGAACGAGTTCTGCCAGCCCTGCCTTGGCTAGCTCTGGTCCGGAAACGTAGCGGCCAGGATTGATCCATTTGTCGATCAAGTCGCGATCGACGCCGAGTAGCTGAGCTAGCAGTTCGTCCATGTCGGTCTCAAGATCGGCGAAATGCCTGGCCCATTCAGCGGCTTCGGCCAGACCGACGTTCTCTTCACTCTGCCATTTCATGGGGTGGAAGAGAAGAACGCTGTAGGGAGTGACGATGCGACGAGTGCAAGCCGCAAAGGGCCACAGTGCGGCCGACGAGCACTCACCAGTAACGATGGCCGTGGCTCGAATGCGACGGAGCAAGATGAGAGACATCAGCGAGATGGCACAATAAGGACTGCCGCCGGGCGAATCGATATAGAGGGTGCACTCGCCGCCCGGTTCAATACTGAGCAGCTTGTCGCACAGGTCGGCCTCGTTATCGGTCAGGTCCCCGATCAAGCCAATTTCAACAATCTCGTCGTCTCTATTGTCTGCCATCACTCTCGTCCTAGTCGTTGGTCGTCTGTTGTCGTCCGTGGGGACGCAAGTTGCCCCGCTTGTTGGCCTGCGATGTTGAATCTTTCAGGGCGACGATTCGCTGAGTTGGGCCTCTACACGCCGGCCTTGATCGTCACCCTGGATCGATACGCATCAACGCTTTTTATTTTACACATTTTCGGTGATCCTTGCACTCCTTCCAGCAGGGTAGAACCGGGGTGAATTGCCTAAATTCATAGTGGCATTCGGGTTGAACGAGCGATCGTACAGGTTGTAGCGATGATGCCGCGGCGATGCGACAGTTGACGATTCAGGAATGCTAAGCGGTGGTGGCGAGGAGAGGCGAATCGGGGTGCCGCTTTGCCCATGGTTCCGCAGCACGGTTGATCGTGGCTCGCTCGCTCAAACCTTGGTTCAAGAGCCGAATTGCTTTTCACGGGCCTCGGCGGCCCCTATAATCGGACGTAGTCCAAGGCGAGTAGCCGGAATAGGCAAGCGTCCGGTTCGATGTCGCAAGATGCGAGGCTCCGTGGAGTCGGGGCTTTGCGGCGAGGCACCCGGAGAAGAGTATGGGCATTCGATTTTTTTGTCCTCAGGGACACAAGCTCAATGTGAAGTCCTTTCTTGCCGGCAAGAAAGGCTTCTGTCCGCATTGCAATGCGAAGGTCGACATTCCGCTGACCTCGACTCGCCGTAGTAGTCGTGCAGCTGCCTCTGAGGAAGCTGCCGGTGCCGGATTGGAGACGACGGAGTATGGCGACGTTGCCCAGCAGGTTGCCGCCGCGAATGTCGAAATCACCGTCGCCGCCGATGCATCGCTGGCCACAGCGACTTCTCCTTCCGTCGTTCCACCGGCCAACGCTTCGTCCGATTCAGTGTCAAGCGGTGCCGTAACGCCTCAGGTTGCGACTCCTACGCCGACCACGACCGCCGCAACTGCGAACGTAGCCATCGATGCGTCACCAGCAGCGGTTGCCGGCGAAGCATCGTCGGCGGACGCGATTGGGGCAGCTGGCGATCCTATCAGCGAGGCACCAGAGGCGGTTTGGTATGTACGACCCGTGACCGGTGGACAATACGGCCCCACCAGTGGCGACGTCTTGCGACAGTGGATTGAAGAGGGACGTGTCGCCGCCGATACGTACGTTTGGCGCGACGGCTGGCCAACCTGGCAACTAGCGTCCGCGGCCTTCTCGCAGTTTCAGATCGGATCGGGCGAAGTTGCCATTAAGACGAAGGGATATAGTGGGGCGCTTGATCCGCGTGTGGAGGAGGCTGGGGTCACCAACTTCGACGGGGCTATATCGACCGGCGATGCAGCGAATGAGACGTTGCCGATTCGCCACGGTCGCCGTTCCAATTCACTGTGGCTGGTTGTCTCGCTTGCGGTTATCGCCGTGATTCTTGTGCCGGTGTTGATTTACGTTATCTGGTAAGCTTTGTGTTGGGGCTATTGGGCGAGTTTCTTCTCTTGGGCTTCTCCTTCGAGCCCATTACACGGCGAAACGCCCGCTGGCACGTCAAGATAAAGGTAGAATGGATTTGGGGAATACGCCTGGGCGTTCGTTTGCCGCTCCGGTAAGCTTGATTCCATGTCTCAGAAGTTGGCACGTGCAGAAGGTCATCGCGGATGAATGTCCAGCAGTTTCTTGAATACCACGGAATCGCCAGCAGTCCCTTCGCAGATGAGGATGCCCAGACCGATCTGGTCTTCAAGGAGCATTGCCTGCGGGATGTTTATCATCCGACCTGGGACAAGATTTACGGCGATCCTTCAGAGCCTGCGACTTCGGTCGTGTTTGGCGAGAAGGGTGCCGGCAAAACGGCCATTCGCCTGCAGATTGTCGAGCATCTTGCCGCTTACAACCGCGAGCACTCGGGCGAAGGGGTGTTCGTAATCACCTACGACGACCTGAATCCGTTTCTTGATCGTTTTCGGGATACGCTAAGCACACGGCGACAACGTGCGGACCGCGTATTGTCGGAGTGGAAGCTTTGGGATCACATCGACGCGGTTCTGTCGCTCGGTGTGACGAGCCTGATCGATCGTATTTTGGAAACGAGTCAACCGACGGGCGTGGCGACGGAGGTTGCCGCCTCACGCGTGCAGATGCTCGACAGAAATCAGGCTCGCGATTTGCTCCTCTTGGCCGCCTGCTACGACATGTCGACGGCCGAAACCGTCAAAGGTCGCTGGCACCGGCTACGAAAGCAGCTGAAGTTTCGTACGTTCCGATCATTTGCTGACATGGCACTCGGGGCCGTGACCACCGTAACGACGCTTAGCGTTGCAGCCTTTACCGGAAGCTGGTCCTGGTTCGAGCACCCTTGGCTTTATTTGATAATCGCCGCCAGTTGGATGCCCAGGCTTTGGCGGGTGGTTCGCTGCTTCTTCAAGGCGCGTGGAATCGTTAAGCACGTTCGCACGGGCAATCGCGTTACCGGACCGCTTCGTCAGATCCTGGCCCATTTCTCAGCGGGCGAAATCGCCAGCCAACCGCTCCCCAATAAGCAGCGGACCGACGATCGGTTTGAACTGCTCGATAAGTTTCAAGGGATACTCAACACACTGGGCTTCGGCGGCGTGATCGTGTTGGTTGATCGCGTTGATGAACCACATCTGATTAACGGTTCGGCGGAACAGATGCGCGCCTTTCTGTGGCCGATGCTCGACAACAAGTTCCTCAAGCATCCCGGTTTGGGTTTGAAGCTATTGCTTCCGATCGATCTGACGCCATTTCTGGATCGAGAAGATCGCGAGTTTTTCCAGCGATCGCGGCTCGATAAGCAGAATATGATTCGATCTCTTGAATGGACGGGGGAAGCCCTCTACGACATCGCCTGTGCGCGAATTTCCGCCTGTGCCATGCCGGACCGCTCGCCGACGTTGACCGAGCTATTCGCTGACGAAATCACTGAATCCCGGCTCGTTGAGGCAATGCGAACGTTGCGGGTGCCTCGAAATCTCTTCAAATTCATGTACCAGCTGTTCGTCGCCCACTGTAACGCCTACACCGAAACGCAGCCGGAGTGGAAGATTTCGAGCGAAATGTTCGAATCGGTTCTGGCCGTCTGTGTGCGCGATCAGGACAAGGTGGAGCGAGGCCTGCAGGCTGGCTAGCGACCGCCTTTTGATCCGTCCTGCCGCGTTCTTACGGATTGATCTCGCCCGGGCCAGCCGCCTACGCATTGGCGGCTGCTGATGGGTGGGCGGTTTGTCTTGACTCGATTTCGCACGCCTGCGACACTTCGCGCGCATTCGGCTCATCAAGCAGGATTCCATTTGCAGTGGATCACGAAATCGGATGCCGTGATCAGGAGGGTTGGTGTATGTCGGCAGCGACGCGGGTACTTGTGGTCGGTCTTATTTCCGCCTGTTTTCTTACGGGATGCGGTGACGCTGGCCTGGTGCCGAGCGGTCAGTCGCTCGACCAAGTGGTCGGCAGCCCGGAGGATAGTGGTCAAACTGCCACAATCGCTGGAGCGGTTCCGGCCGAACAGGGGTCTGACAGCGGACCTGAAGCTACCGTCGCGGCTTATCTTGAGGCCTGTCGCGCAGGCGATCTTTCCGCTGTAAACCGTCTCTTGACCTCGATAGCCCGTCAAAAGACGCAGGAAATGGACATTGCGGTCGCGCCGCCCGGTAGCGAAACGGCTCAATTCGAGGTCCTTGCCCACGAGTTTCTCGATCCCGAGCAGCTCACGTCCCATGTGGCCAGTCGCTGGACCGACGTAGGAGCAAATGGGACGCAGGAGTCGCTCGACATCATCTGGGTCGCAAAACGGGAGGAGAATGGCTGGCGGATCGCGGGAATGATCGCCCAGCTTTTCGAGGATCAGCCGGCGACGGCCTTCAACTTCGAGGATCCCGAAGACGTTATTCGTCGGCAGCAGTCGGCCGATGAGGAACTCGCCCGGCGCTCTTCTCAGGCTGATTCTGGTCGCTAAAGCTCGTGAATCGTCGCCAGCTGGGCCAACTTAAGGCATTGTGGCCTGCTCGTCCGAGAAGTTTGGGCCCCCAATGCCTGTGCGGCCTTCTGATGAGCGGTTGTGCACACGATTGGGACGTTTGAGACGTAATGCCCCCGTTTTCAAGCTTCGAGGCCTGAGAATTCCTGGGCCATCGCGAGCGGGGCTCTTCTTACCCAGCCGGCAGGGAAATCGGCCTCTGCTCGGGCTGAAACAGCCGGCGACGGGTGTTCGAGTTCGCGATATTCCGGCTTTGCGCTCTGGCGCGGATTACGGGTTCTTGGCGCCGCATATCAAATTTTCTTTGCGAATCAGATCGGAAAGATTAGACGCAAGGGCCCTTTGCGGTAGATTAATAAGCTAGGTAATATGGAGTCGGCTCATGTAGCCCAGGCATAAACGTTTTCCCATGCCTTGCATGTTGCCAACTAGGTTGTATGTTATCAGCGGGCACGGTTGACAATCCGACCAGCCATGCTAATTTACCAGCCTAACCTATTCATTCGAGGGAGACTTCCTAATCGTTAAAGTCTCTCTTCGGGTGAGATAGACGTGTTACCGACGCCGATTGGCAAGATCGGCAGATTACATAACCCGACGATCAAATGTCGCCTAGTCGTTGGGGAGAAGAGAAGGCGGCATTGTATTAGTGGGAATCCCTACTGTTTTAGGTACCTGTTCTTTGGAGGATTCGAGGATGAATCGTACTCTAGTATTTGGGATCGCGTTGTTCATCGCGATCGTTGGTCTCGCCCTCGTGGGCGGTGAGAAGCAGGCTGTCGCTGGCCACGGTTGCCACGGTTGCCATGGTTGTGACTGCTCGTCGGATTGCGATTGCAGCGATAGCTGCAAGTGCAGCTGCCGTGGTCGTCGTCGTTGCTGTGGTCGTGATCGCTGCTGCGGTCGTGATCGTTGCTGCGGACGCGATCGTTGCTGTGGTCGTAAGCGATGCTGCGGTCGTCGTCGTTGCTCGTGCGATTGCGCCAGCAGCTGCGATTGCGGTGGCGAAGTCCACAGCGAAGCCGAGCCCAAGTCGGCTCCCGCTTCTTTCACGGCTTTCCGTCAGGTTTCTTTCGCTCGCTAAGCCGAGTGAGCGAGTCGTCGGACTTGCTACTGTGTAGCACGTTGACAACTCGCCGGAACTGACAGATTGCGTAAAGATATAAGGCCGGACCTCTTCATGAGGTCCGGCTTTTTTTATTGGGGGTGTCGTATGGGTTATGCCGATCGACTTGGCCTCTGCGGCTGACGATCGTTCCGCTAGAGAATCGTGTTGCTTCTTGTCGATGCCACGGAATGTGTCCAGATGCCGTTTCTGGGCATCTTCCCGATCGATCGTGGCGGAGATGTCCGGCCGAATCGAAACCGCGCCAGACAGGCGGAGCCACGCCATGACCAAACCCGACCAGGTGAATGCAGAAACAAGCAATCAGCCTCCTGAGGGGCTGCGAACATTTATCACCTTTCTGATCTTCGTCCACCTGTTTGCTTTGGGCGTCGCGGTTGTATCTAGAACCGGCACGCGATCGGGGTTCGAGCGAAATCTGTTTGAGCGTACTGGTGCCAGTTTCTACCTGCATACGCTAGGAATGGACCTAGGCTACGACTTTGCCCTCACGCGAAGGATGGGCGACGACTCCGATCACGTTTGCGATATCGTTCTGGAGGCACCTCGTGGGTTTCGAGGCACGGACGAAGAGATCACGGACCTAGGGCTTGAATCGATTCCACTCATGCCCGAAGGAATCTGGTCGAATGCTCGTCGTCGTCGCTATCTCATGCTCGCTTTGCGGGTCTTCATGAACGCCGCCGACGACGATATTTCCAGTCGCATACCTCAAGAGCTTGTCGACGGCATGCTCGCCCAAGCGAATGTTGAAGGGGGCAAGCATCAGTTCCGCTGCCGAACGCTTCGTCCCAGACATTGGGAGGGCGAGATCAATCTAGCTCCGCGCGATCCCCGCATGTACGCAGACGACTATCGAGCTGATGTTGTCGCCAGTGGGCCAGGAGAGTGGAGCCTGGTCAAAGTCGCCAGCCGTGGCGAAACGACGCAATTGCAGTCGGGCGATTCAAATCAAGGAAATCAATCGGGCCAATCGAAGCAGCCCGGACAGTAGCCCATAAGCCAAGGCAGGCACCCCTCATGGTCACCGTCGTTTGTAACTATCTGAGTGCGCTGGTCAACCGGTTCGGTCAGGGTTGGAATCAATTCTGGTTCAAGCCTAGCGATCCTTACCCGCTCGCTTTGATCCGAATTTCTTTGGGCGTTTTGCTGCTCTACTTGTTTGCGACCTTCAGTCTTGATTTGGAGCGGTTCATCGGCCCCGACGGACTAGTTCCTAGTGAGCTCGTCTCGGACATGCGTCCGGTCATCTTTGAGGAAGACGGCGACAGGCGTCTCATTACGATTCATCCAAGGTATCTTTCGCACCTCTATCACATCAGCTCGACAGAAGGCCTGTGGATAGCACATGCGATCGGGGCTGGCATCTTGGTGTTGTTTACCATCGGGTTTAAGAGCCGGTGGACGACGATCCTAGCACTGCTATTGACCCTTTCGTACATGCACCGCGCTCCGTTCATTACGACGGAGGTGGATCGAATTGTTTGCCTGCTGCTGTTCTACCTTTGCTTTGGACAAAGTGGGGCATATCTGTCAGTCGATCGCTGGATGGCTAACCGACGAGCCGCGCGGGATCCAATATTTGCGAAGCAGCTCGCGAGTAAGGCTCTTTCCTGGGGAAGTACGATCTCCTTGAGGCTCATGCAGATACACGTAACGATCATCTACCTTTCCATGGGACTGGCGAAGCTGTCTGGCCCGCCGGTGGTTCCGCCTGGCGACGGGGAGTGGATTAACCCTTGGCAGTCTGGCGACGCCATCTGGCTGCTCGCTGCTCGTCCGGAGGCGCACAACTACGACCTGTCCTGGCTGGCGAGTTATCCCCAGCTATTCCAGTTCTGGTCCTTGGCCGTTGTTCTCTTTGAACTGGCGTTCGGAATCCTTGTCTGGAACCGCATGGCTCGTCCGCTGATGCTCCTCATCGCTTTTCCGATGTGGGGAGCCTTGGCGCTGGTGAGTGGGATTGCCCCGTTCTGCGTGGCGATGTTGATTGCCAGCATGGCATTCTTCTCGCGAGATATGATTCGCGAGTATCAGACGCCTGTCGACGTCAGCGGAGAAACCGCTTCTACTGCGGCCGCAAATGCCTAGTCAAATCGCCCTTAGGCGAGTGAGGCGTGCTCAGGCCGGGCCGTCGCCTCGATTTGGCCCCGGGCGTAAGCTGGGCTGTGAATCCCGCTATTCCGCGAAAGAAATATCACAGGCAGCGAGGTCGGCGGTGACGTCACCTGTGGTGACGTCTGCAGCTCGCTTCCGTTTCGAGACCAGTCGCAACCAATAGCCGAACGCAGCCGAGAGGATGGCGCTAGTTAACATGGAGGCCTCCGTGGCTCATCGGAGACGCCGAGGACATGGCCGCCGTGGGGGCGACCTGACGGCGTTCTTCCAGGCCGAGTCGCTTCATCTTCTTGTAGAGCGTGGTTCGGTTCACGCCGAGTTGATCGGCCGTCTCGTTGCGATTCCAGTTGTTGCTGTTGAGCACGTCGAGAATGATCTGCCGTTCAGGGCCCTCGAGCGCTTCCTTGAGCGTCTGCTTGCCCGTGATCGTTCCGGTTGGCATGACTGCCGTCGGCATCACGGCCGAGCCAAGCGGTAGATTTTCCAGCCCGATCATGTCTCCCTTGCCGAGCAGCACCGCTCGCTCAACGATGTTTTGAAGTTCGCGAACATTTCCTTGTAGGGGGTGACGCTGCAAGGCGGCCATGGCCTCTTCGGTGAAACCGTGGACCTGCTTGCCACAGTCGGCGCTGACTTCCTTGAGGAAGTGCTCGGCCAACAGGGGAATGTCGGCAATGCGATCTCGCAACGCCGGCAGCTCCAGATTGATCACGTTGATTCGATAGAACAGGTCCTGGCGGAAAGAGCCATCGGCGACGCGGGCCGAGAGGTCTTCGTTGGTGGCCAAAATCACGCGGGTGTCGACGTGGAAAGTTTCCGATCCACCGACCTGCTCGAACTGCAAGTCCTGCAACACTCGCAGCAGTTTGACCTGCATGCCAGGACTGGCGGTTCCAATTTCGTCGAGGAAGATGGTGCCGCCGTCGGCCAGGGCAAATTTACCGACCTTGTTCGTGCCGGCTCCCGTGAAGGCGCCCGCGACGTGGCCAAATAGTTCGCTCTCAAGCAAGGTTTCGGGCAAAGCTCCGCAGGCGACTTCGACAAATGGCTGGTCGCGACGACTGCTGTGGCGGTGAATGGCACGAGCGATCATCGATTTACCGGTACCGCTCTCGCCCGTTACGAGCACCGTCGCCTTGGTGTCGGCAACGCTGTCGATAATGTCAAAGATTCGCTGCATGCGGTGATCGTGACCGATCACGTTCTCCATGCCAAAACGCATGTCGAGCTGGGCCTTGAGATTGTCGTTCTCACGAAGCACCTGACGTTGCGAGAGAGCCCGATCGATGGCCATCTCGAGTTCTTCGTCGATTAGCGGCTTTGTCAGGAAATCGAATGCACCGGCCCGAATCGCCTCCGTGGCGGTTTCCACCGTGCCGTAGCCCGTGAGCAAAATGACGGACAGCTGGGGGTGATTTTTCCGGCAATGGTCCAAGATGTCGAAGCCGTCGCCGTCGTCGAGACGGATATCGGCCAGGACGATGTCGTAGGGACGCGAGTCGACCGCCTGGATCGCTTCGGAGAATTTGGCCGTTTCATCGACGGTGTAACCCTGGTCTCGTAGCCATTCGGCCATCGACTTGAGTACGTGCCGATCGTCGTCGACCAGTAACAGTGATCCCTTGCTTTTCATTCGATCTCTCTCCCCAGTGGCGAGCTCGTGGCTCGTATGTCGTCTTAACCTCGACATTTCGCCTAGCGATGTTTCTGGGAGATAACTCCCGACGGTGCGTTTTTGCACCAACCGTGGCGATTGTGGAGGATCTGTTTTGTCTCGTCTGTCTTGTCTTGCCGTACGCGTAGCGTGTGACACGTTTTTCAACGTGCGTCGCTTCGCGAATGCTGACAAAGCTCCACCGTGGGGAGTGATTTCGATACGAAAACCGGTGGCTGTCGACAAATATCTACGTCACGGGAAGTGGTCGGTCAACGATTGAATTCCGAATCAACATGCCCCGGCTGGCGAAATAGGGGCCTGAATAATCGTTCCCATCGACAGGTTTGGAATGATCGGTTTTGTTCCCCTCCAGTGGCTGGACGTACCCCCTCATCTATAGTAAGATAGGGGGGGCTGTTTTTTGACGGTTGTCCGCTACTATTACTTGGAGCGGTCTTACGGAACAGGGCCGCTAGAAAGGCATCACCGTCGTTTAAGTTGCTTCCTGGGACTGGGTTGGGAACAGGCTTGGTCAGGAGTTTGGGACGAGGTGTTTCTGGGATAGTCCGAGGACTGGTGGGATGCCGTCATCGCTCAAACGAGCATAACTCAGACGGCAGAGACTGAGATTCTCACGACAACGAATAAGAGTAAGAGAGGTGGAACGATGGGTATTGATGTTCTCATTGCTGATGATCACGAGGTGGTCCGTACCGGCTTAGCTAGCTTGCTTGATGGAACAGACATCAAGATTGTGGCCGAAGCGACCAATGGCAAAGAAGCCGTCACCAAGGCGGTCAAGCACAAGCCGGATGTTGTGCTGCTCGATATTCTCATGCCGGGTGAAGACGGTCTCAAGGCATTGGGACAGATTCACAAGAAGCTGCCCAAGACGCCGGTCATCATGCTCTCGACCTACGACAATCCCACTTACATCGCTCGTAGCGTCGCGCTGGGTGCCGCGGACTACGTTCTCAAGGGTTGCAGTCGTCGCGACCTGATTGCCACGATTCGGGCCGCGGCAGCGGGACAGTCGCCCACGCGTCGCGGTGAGATGCGTCGTGTTGCCGGTACGCTTGAGCGTCGGCTCTCGCAGGACGACGACATTCCGCTAACGAATCGCGAGACGCAGGTGCTTCGCCATATCGCGCTCGGACTTTCCAATAAAGAGATCGCCATGTCGCTGGAAATCAGCGTCGAGACGGTCAAGGAACACGTCCAAAACATCTTGCGAAAGATTGGCGTTTCGGATCGAACCCAGGCCGCTGTCTGGGCTGTGCGTCGCAATCTCGTTTAGAGCGAGAGGCGAACAGCGCGCTAGCTTGCTAGCCGAGTTGCGTTTAGCCTGCGCGTGGGTGTGCCCCGTACGTAGTTCGTTAATCTTGTCTCGAAGGTCCTGCAGGGAGCCGGCCGCGTCCAGCGTAATCGTGTG
>CAYLRE010000135.1:0-12016 GCA_964385715.1 uncultured Planctomycetaceae bacterium | reverse complement strand
TTATACTGAGGGGGTCTGACATTCAGGGGGCAACGACTTCGTTCTCCTGACATCCGACGCTCGGGCAGGCAGAGGCATTAGCAAGTTCGTTTGAACGTTTCGTTTCCTACTTTTTGAGGAAGTGAGGTTAGCTAATGACCAGTAGAAAATCAGAGGTGCTTACCTCGCTCGCCGCGATTGTCGGCGGGTTGCTGATCGGGGTACCAGCACACGGATCTCTCCAGACCGACCTTGAGGTCTACGTTGACTTCGAAGGCGGCTTCGCGAACAAGGTCGCAGGCGGACCGGCGACCAGTCTCTTTACCGGCTCTGCGCGGTACTCCTCCGGCAAAGTCGGATCTTCTGCGGGCGACTTCCGCAATACCAATGGTGGTGGCTCTGTCCCTAACGATTGGTCGGTCGCTATCGGAACCGCGGGAGACAGCTTCAACGGTGCCAATGCCAGCGATGGTATTTACGGCACCAACAACACCGCCGGGTTTTCGTTCAACCTGTGGATGAAGACCAGCAACTTCAACGACCGGGCCGTATTCGGCAACAAGAACTGGACGTCGGGAAGCAACCAGGGATGGAATCTGGTTACCACCGGCAACAAGACGATCAATTGGACATCGCCTGGCGGAATCCGCTGGGATATCAACTACCAGCCCCAGGGCTCGAACGACGGCACCTGGCACATGATCTCGGCAGTCTTCGACCGTTCTACCGATACGGTGCACACCTACTTCGACGGCGTGAACCTGCTCAACGGAACGATTCGCCCCGCTGGTGGAACCCTCTGGTCAAGCAGTTCGTTCGCCACGCTCATTGGTGCCAGCGGACCGGGCAACTACTCCGGAACCGCCGAACTGGATGACGTCGCGATTTGGAGTCGGGCGCTCTCGGCATCGGAAGTAACCGAGCTCTACAATTCAGGCTCTGGCCTGTCACTGTTGAGCACGTCCTCGTCGGCTTTGCCGGAGCCATCGACCTACGTCCTGGCGAGCCTCGGCATCATTGGCCTAGCCTTGCTCGGCTGGCGACGCCGGCTAGACTAACGCGTCTTGTCAGAGGATATTTAACCGCAAATCACCAAGAGCCCTGTCGCAACGGCGCCAGGGCTTTTTTGTTGGCACGAGGGGGTGCCACTGGCTCTGCCAGTGCGGCGCCGTCGGGGTCTGGTCTCGTCGTTCTCAACCGACGAGCCACTTGCCGATCGTGTGAATAGAACGATCGATACCTGACCCCATTGCCCTGGATCGCGGATACGGGGTCAGGTCTGTTGTTTCTGGCAAAACGAGATCCAAATGGTTGGCGTCAATAGAAACCACCAGACCAGACCCCAACGGTTCTCCGTTCAACATTTGTTCCACGAATGTTCACCCACACGATATGTGCGGCTTGCCGCTACTTCGTTTGTTTTGAACCCGGTAGGTGTGGTAGGGTGAGTCTTGCGGCAGTTCATGCTCACGCGGCACTAGACCGGGAGGGCGAGGCTCCCGCCGAGCCGCGGTTGCGCCGCTGGTGGACGTCGCATTTAGCACTGGCGTAGCCAGTGGCACGCGAGAATTCCAACAACATTCAACCCGAAGCGTGAGCGAGGGACACAACCAAACAGCGTGGTCCCTCACTTACGTTTCGGGTTGGAGTTTGTAGAGTGGCGTCCGTTCTTTGACAATTTGGATACGAGGTAAACCCATGCTCGATGAGGCGACATAGTTCGTCCACTCGCTGAACGACCATGGCTCGCGCGCGAGCCTCGCCCTCGCAAAAAGATATGCCGCTGTGGGCAGGTCAGGAGACCGCTCCACAACGGAGAGGAGACTTTTTTTGCTTCACCTTCAAATCGGGCGAATTTACGCTAAGGGCAAACGCACCACAGAGTTGCGGCCAGATTCACCGAAAACGGTCCTTGTCACAACTCAAGCGTGCATAACACGTTGGAGTTTTTTCACCCCCACCCCGTTTTTCTGCATATGGCAAAAAAAGTCGGCGCGAAAACAGGGGGGACAGCCGCCTCTATCGCCCGCCGCGATGAGGCACCGGGCGTGGGCGATGGCCACGGTATCCGCCTCCGCCATGCCAGGGCACTCCCCAACCACCCCAGCCGTAAGCGTGGCCGTCGCGGTAGAAGTTGCGGTCGAGCCCCCATTCAACGCTGCCGGAGTCGCCCTTCTCGTCCCACTGCACGCGGCCAACGTTGGAGGCCGAACCCGCAGCGGTAAAGCCGGTTCCGAATCCAGCGCCGGGGCCCCAACCCCAGCCGCCGGGCCCCCAACCGCCGGGGCCATAGCCAGGTCCGTAACCAGGACCAACGCCGGGGGTGATAACTGTCCCGAAACCGGGACCGCCCCACCAGCCTGGTCCGTTCCAGCCGAAACCTGGCACCGCGTAGAAATGGTCGCGATGATGTCGACCGTGTCGATGACCACCGCGCCGGTGATCGCTGTCGCCATCGTCGTCGGTGTCGTCGATGTCACGTGCGTGTCGGTGGTACCCACGGCCGCGATGGACGTCGTGATAGTCTCGATGAACTCGTCTCGCATGTCGACGGAAATCGGCCGGTCCGACCGTATCGTCCCAGCGATTGTCATAGGGCTGGAAGAGCAAGGTCGATCCGAGTGCCACGGCACCGTTGCCCCAGGTCTCCACGGTCGAGTAACGATCAACACTGTTGCCAATTCGCAACGTGCTGTTGTTATATCGATACCCGCTCTTTTGGTAGTTGCGACCGTGGGCGTAATACGCGACCGGATCGGGAGCGAACTGCGTAACTCGTTTACCGGTATACGGTTCGTGCGTGTAGTCGCCGGGATAGAAGATCCAATCGCCTTCTCCAGCAAGGGCGGTAGACGCACTAACGGTCAAAACGATTGTGAGGAAGATTCTCATGGCAGCGGCCTTTTCTCGGTGTTTCGGTCTTCGCTCTCAGAGATAAGCGAATTGGATGCCGAAACGAGAAAAACTTCTCTCTGGCTCCCTGCCAAGTAAGGGAGAACGCCGCTATTCCTTGAGCGTCTTGGGTTTTTCGACCATCAATTCGCCAAGCGGTCCGCGGCTGGGATCGAACCGATATCGCTCACCATCGCGGAGTTTTGGCAACTTGATGTTGGCCGGATCGAGAATCTCCTTGACGAATTCGTCATGGGTCTGCGGCGGTTTGCCATGCTGGGCCTTGTAGAGGTTCAAGGCATGCGTGATCTGTGCCTTGGCAATGTCGGCCTTGGCTCCCCAGTAGGCGGAAATGGGAGTCGAGATCAAGCCGGGACCGAGATTCTGCTTCTTCTGCAGGGCGGGAGTCGACACGACTTCAGTTCTTTGTGGGGCGGGTTTCTTCTTCGCGGTGGTTCGTCGTGAGTTGGTCGTGCGGTCGCTCTTGCCTGTAACGCCAGCTGATTTCGCATCGCTACGTTTCACGAAATGCGCTTGCGGTTCGCCCCTGGCCTCATTGAGCGCCACCTGCTGCGCTTCGTTATCGACCCGGGTCAGCCGCGGCGGGCCAAGTAGCGGCGACTTCATTTTCGGCGGCGGCTCGGAACAGCCTGAGAGCAATACAACCGACAACGTGATGGACAGCATCCAAGAGGTAGCCGCAGGACGTACGACACATTGTTGCACGCTGTTCTGGTTCATGATGCTCGTTCTCCTAATCGCATTCTGTCCAGCAGGGCCATTCGTCAGGGCAGGGGAGACTGCCATCATTGTAGCCGAAGTCCCCAACTCCGCATCTCTTCTAGTACGGGACCGTGGGTCATGTCGAAATTGAGTGCCGTGAGGGCGACGTCTCCATCAGCGGTCGCCGTTAAATCGGTCTCTTGGTGACTGGCCGAAGGGGGCGGCTGATTGTTAGCCCAGAAGTAAGCCCGGCCCTTGGGATCGCGACGTTTCTCGAACTCCTCGCCCCACCGCTCGACGCCCATCGGCACGACGCGAAGCTCAGCATCGCTGGTAAGAGCGGCAGTCGGAATGTTGAGATTGTAGAGATGCGGCTCAGGACCTTTGTGCTTGAGCAACTGCTGAATCACGTCCGCGGCGATCTTAGCGGCACCGGTGAAATCGGCGTGCTCGTCGTACTCTAGCGACACTGCGATGCTGTCGATGCCGAAGAAGGCACCCTCGATGGCCGCCGCGACCGTGCCGGAATAGAGGACGTTGATACCGGTGTTCAGGCCGCCATTGATGCCGCTGACTACTAGATCGGGCCGTTGAGGACAGAACTCGGCGATGGCAATCTTCACGCAGTCGGCCGGGCTTCCTTCAACCGCCCAAGCCCGATGATCCTGGCCATCGAAGACCTCCTTACAAATCAGCGGGCTCAGATAGGTAATCGAGTGGCCGACACCGCTTTGTTCAACCGCTGGGGCGACGACGCAAACATCTCCCAGTTTTTGGAGCTCTTTTTCAAGCGCCGCCAGCCCTGGAGCATAGACGCCATCGTCGTTGGTGAGGAGGATTTGCATGATATTCTCGAAGGGGGAAGCGATCCGGAGCAGCTCACTCAGCAGCCGCTGAATTGCCTGGCTTCTCGATTCTTCCTGACCGAGCTCGCCTCGACCTTCGCTCGCTGCAAATGGCTTACTCAAAGGATGTTATGGCCGCTCTGCAGTAGCGGCAAGGGGTCGGCCCCGGTAGCGACTAATGTGGGCAACATGAAGCAAAGCGGCCGTCTGCTCACCCTGTATCTTCGTTGGCGGGCTATTGTGGCAGCCCTGATGCTGGCGATACAATTGGCCGTTTCCGCTCCGCCCGTCACTGACAAAGGTGACGTGCGGTTTTGTTTTTTATGTCCGGAGCAAGGCGGCTTTCGGACTTATCGCGAGATTGAGACATGACGACCGCTACCGAATCTGCCAATGATCCGACCGCACGACTTTCTGGCGAACGGGTTCTCGTGCTCGATTTTGGCTCTCAATACGCCCAGCTGATCGCGCGTCGGGTACGCGAACAGAACGTCTATTGCGAGATCGTGCGTCACGATCTTTCGGCCGAGCGGATCAAGGAGTTGGCTCCCCAGGGAATCATTCTCTCTGGCGGTCCGGCGAGCGTCTATGAAGGGGAAGCTCCCAAATGCGATCCCGAGATCTTTCAGCTAGGCATTCCGGTGCTCGGCATCTGCTACGGCATGCAGCTGGCCTGTGAATCGCTCGGCGGACAGGTTCAAAGCTCATCCGTACGCGAATACGGCCGGGCTCAGTGCAAGATCAGCGGCAGCGACGAAATACTATTCAAAGGCCTGCCTGCGGAAACGCAGGTCTGGATGAGCCACGGCGACCAGGTCACGCATGTGTCGGAAGACTTTGTTCCGCTGGCGACGACCGATACTTGCCCGGTGGCGGCGGTGAAGCATAGCAGGCTGCCGATCTACGGCATGCAGTTCCATCCTGAGGTCACCCATACGCCGCTCGGCGGCACCATGTTGGCCAACTTCCTGCTCCACGTTTGCGAGTGCGAAGGCCTCTGGAAGATGGGCGATTTCGCCAAGGCGGCGATCGAACAGATTCGTGCCCAGGTTGGAGACAGCCGGGTGATCTGCGGTCTCTCGGGCGGGGTCGATTCGGCCGTTGTCGCGGCCTTGATCTATCAGGCGATCGGCGACCAGCTCTCCTGCATCCTTGTCGACAACGGTCTGCTGCGGAAAGACGAAGAAGATTCCGTCATCGAGGAGTTCTCGAAACACTTCAAGACCGACCTACACGTCGTCAAAGCGGAGGACCGATTCCTCGATACGCTCTCGGGTATTACCGAGCCACAAGAAAAACGTCAACGTATCGGACACGCCTTTATCGAGTGCTTCAAGGAAGAAGCTGGCCGCATTGAAGACGCTCACTTCCTGGCCCAAGGCACACTGTACCCTGACGTGATTGAAAGTGGGGCGGCGCCTGATGGCCCGGCAGCCACGATCAAGCTGCACCACAACGTCGGTGGGTTGCCTGAGGAACTCGGCTTCGAGTTGATCGAACCCTTGCGGGATCTCTTCAAAGACGAGGTGCGACAACTCGGGCTGCAGCTCGGACTCCCAGAAGAAATCGTGTGGCGGCATCCGTTCCCGGGTCCCGGCCTGGCGGTTCGCTGTCTCGGCGAAGTCACCAAGGAGCGGCTCGACTCGCTGCGAGAGGCCGATTCGATTGTCGTCGAAGAGATCAAGAAAGCGGGCCTTTACCGAGAAACCTCGCAGGCCTTCGCCGTCCTGCTGCCGGTGCAAAGTGTCGGCGTGATGGGCGACGCCCGCACGTACGACGACGCCGTAGCGGTTCGCTGCGTCGACACCGACGATTTCATGACGGCCGACTGGAGCCATCTGCCGTACGAAGTTCTGGCCACCATCTCGACCCGCATCATCAACGAGGTGCAGGGCGTAAACCGCGTGGCTTACGACATCAGCTCCAAGCCGCCGGCCACGATTGAGTGGGAATAAGCGGCGAGCTGAAGTAGCGGGCGATCACGAAAGCGGCGGCAAACGACGCCCTACGCAATCACCTGTTCAATCTGCCGGCGATCGAAGACCTTGAAGCCCGCCTTCTCATAAAGCGCCAGTGCCGCCGGGGAATCGAGTTCGCAGGTGTGCAGCCACAACCGCGTCGGCTCATAGGCCCAGGCTCGCAAGATGAGCCAATTCAAGAAGTACTTACCCAGGCCACGCCCCTGATACTTCTCAAGCAACCCGAAGTAGGCCAGTTCGATCTCGTTCTCTTCGGTCTTGCGACGATCGAGTTCTCCATAGCCGGCCGGTTCACCGTCAATTCGTAGAATGTAGAACTCGACCAGCTCGTCCTGAATGATGGCGGCTAGCTCGTCGTCATCAAGCAGGTTCCGGTCGATCCACTTCCACGGTTCGCCGACGGCGTTATAGAGCGTGCGGTAGTAGTCGACCGAGGGCGACGGCATCCGTATCACACGCACCTCGGGCAGCGGGTGACTCATCTCCCGGCCCATGTTCCCTCGCATTTCGAGATAGGTGCGCTGTACGGATATCGTCTTCACGACGTGATTCCTCGCGGTCTCCTGGCCGAGCTCAAGCTTCGGCCGTGGCCCCTTTAAGCTTCGGCCGTGGTGGGATCGATGATTCCCTTAACTTCCGAAACGCGGTTGGCCGGGAAGCCGCCCTGTTCGGCGTGCTGGCGAACCAGATCTTCGCTGGGAGCGATGTAGACGCAGTAGACCTTGTCGTCGGTCACGTAGCTTTCGACCCACTGGATCGTCGGGCCGAGTTCCTTGAGAACGCCGCACGACTTCTGCGAAATGCCTGCCAGATCTTCAGCCGTTAGGTTACCGGCACCTTCGATTTCACGCTCGATGACGTACTTGGGCATGGGAATTTCCTCTCCTTGTTGTTGGTTCCCGCTTCGATGAAACGGTCGACTTGGATTGATCCGGCACTTCACTTCACAGTTGGCCGGAGAGCGTCTAGTTCAGCCGCTACGATTGCGGTATCGTATGGGATTGTCACCTGCGAGCTGAACGTACTGTAAAGGCACGATCACTCTCGCGTTACGGCAGCTTAGCGATCGCACGCTAGCTCTGCAACTCGCGAAGACAGGTCCGGCAAACCGGTCCCGGTCCGCCCTCGGGCCGCGAGATTCACTCCCGACCGTTCGTCTAGCAGAAGAGCCGGCCCTCCGGGAAGAGAAAAGACAAGAACTAGAAGAGAGACAACAAAGACAGCCACCCATGGGTAAGCAATATATTTATCAAATGGCAGGGTTGACCAAGAAATTTGGTCAGCGTGAAGTCCTCAAGGACATCTGGCTTTCCTTCTACCCCGGAGCCAAGATCGGCGTCCTCGGCCGCAACGGCTCAGGTAAAAGCACGCTGCTCCGCATCATAGCCGGCGTGGAGAAGGATTTCGACGGCGAGGCGAAGCTCACCGATGGCTTTACCGTTGGCTACCTGCCGCAGGAACCGGAACTCGACCCGGAACTCGACGTGAAAGGGAACGTCGAGAAGTCGGTCGCTGAAACCCGGGCTCTGTTGGATCGCTTCAACGACATCAACATGAAGCTGGGCGAACCGATGGAACCAGAGGAGATGGAAAAGCTCCTCGCAGAACAGGCTCGCGTGCAAGATCAAATCGACGCCTGCAACGCCTGGGAACTCGACCGGCAAATGGAAATCGCCATGGATGCGATGAACCTGCCGCCTGGCGATGCCGACGTGACAAAGCTCTCCGGTGGTGAACGCCGCCGCGTCGCACTCTGTAAGATCCTGCTTGAGAGGCCGGATTTGCTACTGGTCGACGAACCGACGAACCACCTCGACGCCGACAGTGTGGCCTGGCTGGAGCGGCACCTACACGAATACCCGGGCACGGTCGTCGCGGTGACGCACGATCGTTACTTCCTCGATAACGTGGCCGGTTGGATTCTGGAACTCGATCGCGGCGAAGGCATCCCCTGGGAAGGCAATTACTCTTCGTGGCTGGAGCAAAAGTCGGAACGTTTGGCTCGCGAAGAGAAGGCCCAGAAGGCCCGCCAGAAAACGTTGGCTCGCGAGCTGGAATGGATCCGCATGGCCCCACGTGCCCGCCAGTCGAAGAACAAGGCCCGCATCAAAGCCTACGAACAGATGTCGACTGAGGCCTACCAGGACAAGATCGACGAATTCGAAATGCAGATCCCGCCCGGAAAACGACTGGGCGAGAACGTGATCACGGCGGACAACCTCTCCAAGGCGTTCGGCGAGAACGTGCTGTTTGAGGACCTCAACTTCCGTCTTCCTCCGGGTGGAATCGTCGGAATTGTGGGCGCCAACGGTGCCGGTAAGACTACGTTGTTCCGCATGATCATGGGCGACGAACAGGCGGACGATGGATCGCTCTCGATCGGAGATACGGTCGAACTCGGCTACGTTGATCAGTCGCGAGACGAACTTTCGGCCGAAGCCACCGTGTACGACGAAATCTCCGGTGGCCACGACACGCTCGATATGGGCGGCAAGAGCGTCAACGCCCGTGCCTACGTGTCGCGATTCAATTTCAAGGGGACCGACCAGCAGAAGAAGGTCGGCGACCTGTCGGGTGGAGAGCGAAATCGCGTTCACCTGGCAAAGCTACTCCGCCGCGGCTGCAACGTGCTGCTGCTCGACGAACCGACGAACGACCTCGACGTTGATACGTTACGGGCCATGGAAGAGGCGGTTTTAAACTTCGCCGGCTGTGCCGTCGTGGTAAGCCATGATCGCTGGTTCCTCGATCGCCTGGCAACGCACATCCTGGCGTTTGAAGGCGACGGTTACGTTCACTGGTGTGAAGGCAACTTCCAGACCTACGAAGAACAACGACGCGAGCGACTCGGCATCTCGGCCGATGAACCGCATCGCTTCAAGTACAAGAAGCTCAGCCGCACGTAAGGGCAGCTAACGCAAGGGCTTGGCGATGCGTTCAAATAGCCCGAGCCCTTGACGCATTTTTCAAATTCCGATAACACGAACGATCCTGCCCGCGGACTCGCACGCGTTCGCAAGGCAGCAAGAGATTCATTTGCAAACGAAGGATTGACGACGATGAGTATCATTCGACTAGGATCGACGAAGACCTACTCGGACAATTGGGACAAGGCATTCGGCGGAGGAAAGTCGAGCGGTTCCAAGACGAAGAAGACGGCTAAGAAGTCGACCAAAAAGACCGCCGCCAAGAAGAAGACAAAGAAGAGCAGCAAGAAAAAGGCGACGAAGGTCGCTGCGAAGAAGGCAGCCAAGAAGTCGACGAAGAAGAAGGCTGCCGCACCGAAGAAAAAAGTTGCCACCAAGAAGAAGGCAGCGGCCAAGAAATCGACCAAGAAAGACGCCGCAAAGAAGAAATCTGCAGCCAAAAAGAAGACGACCGCTAAAAAGTCGACTAAAAAGAAGGCTGGCGCGAAGAAAGTAGCGAAGAAGGCCGCCAAGAAATCGACCAAGAAGGCGGCTGGCAAGAAAAAGTCTTCGGCAGCCGGCTCAAAAAAAAACGCGCGAAAAAAGTAAGCGTCCAAAAACAATTTGATTTCTGAGATCGTCCCCTCTATTACTGCTAGCGTTCTACGCTTCAAAAGGAGACTCTGATGGAAATTCGGCTGCAATACTGCTCGATGTGAAATTACGAGCCTAGGGCCGTCAGTTTGGCGACCAAATTGCTCGAGACTTACAAGCAGAAGATCAGCTCGCTAACGCTGGTGCCCGGCTCCGGCGGCTGTTTCGAACTCACCCTCGACGGAGATTTGGCCTATTCGAAGTTGGCCACTGGCGAGCATGCCGACCAAGACCAGCTGGTGGCCGAAGTTGGCGAGAAGTTGGGATAAGAGCAAATCACAAATCGGCCCCTCTCCAACTACGGCATCATCACCGAGTTGGATTGCGGGTCGATGCCGACGCCATCGCTAAGCTCCGAAATAGCGTCAAGCACAAGCAATAGGGCGCCTGGGTCGAGCATACCGCCGAGCATCTCTTCGTCGTCCTCTTCCTCTTCGCCGGCGGAGAAATCGTCTTCTCCGGTGATCTGCTCGAAGTGCAGTAGGTCAAAGCGGCCATTGAAATCGGCCAGCCGGTCAAAGGCCTTGCGCTCGTCGGGATCGTCGATCAAAGGCAACATCTCCGTCGAGAGAGCCGCAATCTGCTCCTCCACTTCCTCACCCTGCACATAGCTAATATCGACGGCCGAGTAGGCATCGCCAGCAACGACGGTCATCGACTCGAATCGCCCTTCGTCGTCGCTACGAATCCGCTGCAGATCAAAGTTGGGATTGAGCGAACCGACCGTTTCTAGAACCTGTTCGGTAAGCGGCCGCTTCTTCGCTTCCAGGAACACGAAGTAGGTTTCTCGCCAGCGATAATGGTCGTCGTCGAATAGAGACATCGCAAGTTTCCTTCTGAAGCTCAGGTGTTCGTGTCTTACCGCCTGTTGGACACAGCCTTGAGCTAGTCTCCAACGTACTGCTGCTAGGCCCCTAGCCCATCGTCATCATCGTCGTCAGGCGAACCGAGGCCACCTTGCCAACGCTCGAGGGCCTCAAGGACCTTATCCCGTTCGTCGCCATTGCCCCAGATCGATTCTCCCTGCTCCAGACGCACTTCGTAACGACCTTCGCATTGGCAATCTTCTTCACCGCAAAAGTGCGGCAGCGAAGCGACCCACATCACGCGATAGAGCGGGATATGCTTTTCGTCGATAACGCAAAAAATAGACATTCTTATTCTCCCAGTTCCACGCTTCTTCGTGTTGCCGTTTCGACCGCGGCGATGACCGCGTCTCGCATGTTGTGTTCTTCCAGTGCCGCGAGCCCAGCGACCGTGGTGCCATTGGGGCTCGAAACCCGCTGGCGTACCGTTTCGGGCGAATCGCCGGTGTCCTGAACGAGAGCTCCCGTTCCTCGCACGGTGGCCACGGCCAAGGCGGAGGCAACTTCTTCGCTCAGCCCCATCTTGATGCCGCCGGCAGTCATCGCTTCGATCATCACACAGACGAAGGCCGGCCCCGAGCCCGAAAGGCCCGTTACCGCATCAAGTTGTTCTTCTGGCAGTTCGTACGCCACGCCCACGGCCGACAGCAATCGCGAGACAAGATCTCCATCGGTTGCCGAGGCCGCTCCGCCCAAGCAAAACGCACTCGCGCTCTGTCCTACCAAACAAGGCGTATTCGGCATCACACGAACAATCCGCGTGTCATCGCCAAGAATGGAGGTGAAGCGAGCCAAGCGTACGCCGGCAGCGATCGACACCACCAACTGCATGGGACTGATCTGCTCGGCCAAATCGGCGAGTACTTCGTCCATCATCTGTGGCTTGACCGCGAGAAAAACCACATCCGACGTCACAACTTCACCGTTGTCGGTCGTGACCAGTGCGCCGGGCACCAGCTCGGAGAAGGCTTCACGAGCCGAGTCGAAGGGATCGCTAGCACGGATCGAACTTCCGTCGACAAGTCCGGCCGAAACAAAGCCGCTAGCTAGCGCCTGGGCCATGCGGCCAGCTCCAATAAAGCCAATCGTTGTTTGCAGCGGTGCACTCATAAGATGCAAAGGCTCGCCTGTCGTAGGTCGTTTTCTTGTTACTGAATCGAACGGACATCGCG
>CAYLRE010000134.1:2143-12391 GCA_964385715.1 uncultured Planctomycetaceae bacterium | reverse complement strand
CACCCAAGAAGAGCATGATGACCGTGAGCCGCAACGAGGCCAGGCCTTCGAAGAACAGTCTCACTGGATTGGGACTAGGTTGCGCAGGCCCAGCGGTACGCGGCGATTTGAAGTCCTTGGCCGGGCCAAAAGAATCCTTTTCCATCGTTTCCGTTGCTTCAGCCATCGCTGCCCTCCGATGTCGCCACGGCGGGCTGAAATCTGACGGTATCCATGAAGGCATCAAAGTTCGCTCGCTGAGCGGCTACGATATCGGTTGGCCCGTGCAACCGAAAGGACCAGACGAGCCCCCGTCGAGGCAGCACCGCTCCTACGATCGCCTTTCGTTCACGGTCGCCAACCTGGGGCTCTTCGATGTGGGCATACCAGCTATCGCGGGAAGCGTATTTACGAAACTCGACTCCGTCTTGCGTTTGCCCGTTGCCGAGCGGCTGAAGGCCAAGTTGCTGTCGCCAGCTGTTGATGATCTGATACGCTTCTTGGGCCACCATCACCTGCGGTGTGATACTGAAAGACGCAACATCCTCGCCCTGCTTGATTGCAAATGCATAGTGAAACTCCCGGCCGGTCGGTCTCTCTGTCCAACCTTCCGGCAAGTTCTTATCGAAAATCAATCGCATGCGGGCACGATTCGACTGGTTTCCACCGGAAGAGGCACGCGTTGCGCGTCGAGGCATCGGCATCGAGGAAGTCGGCTTGTCTCCACGCAAGTCAATGCGGGTGACTTCCACACCGTTGACGTCCTGTTTTTCAACGGTCTGACTTAGCTCAACCTTGCCGATGGGCTGGAGACCTAGCTGACCTCGATAGCGATTGACGTTGGCCAAGATGGAGCCGCCCGATCCACGCAATGACGTTATGACAACTTCGACCCCATCGTCCTGAGAGCCAATCCGAAATGCCGCGTAGCGACGAATCCCGCCGACGCTGAGGTCGTCGTTCTTCTTCCAGGCCGACGGTCGCGTCCATGTGATGGGTTCATCGACTTTGCCTGTGAGGCGAATGGATTCTACGAATTGATCGAACGTCGCCCGGCTACGACCAATCTCTACTCGGGGGCCAACCATGCGAATGAACCAGGTTCGATCCGTATCGGGAAAGATGGCGGCCAGCAGTCGGTACGGCGGCAGGGCCTTCTCGACTTGATACTCGGAGATCTCTTCCTCGGCACAGCCTGGCAAAAGAAAGCTGGCGAGAAGAATCAGTAAAAGCGAACGGCGCGGGCGGTTCGACATCGGGTTACCTCATCGGCCGGGCACCTCAAGCAACGGGCGTCTTGAGAACGGGCACCAGGTCGTCGGTTGGATTCTTAGATCGTATCGAGGAGGGATTCAGACGGCCGTGAGCGCTGCTTTTCGCGTCTCCGACGCTGGGCCATCGGCGGGAAGTAGCACGTCGCGGCGTGCACCCTCCATTATACGGCAAGATGCGCCGGGGGGTAGAGCGAGCGAAATGGGCGAAAAACGAACCGCCCCCAAGAGTTACGGGCCGCCTTGGCACACCGTGACAACCGGACCGGCCGGCGCAACCGCACCACGACAGCCCCCTCGATAGCGACATACGACCCCGCCTTCGTGGCATTTACTGGCGACGAGGTCGTGCCGCCTTCGTCCAACCCAGGCGTCCTGCAGCTGACATTAGCAAAGAATCAGTGCAGCCGTTAACGATAGATTGTCGTGAGCGTTTCCGTCCAACCGACAACGGGAACATCTGGGGCCACGAGAAACACCTCGACGCGGCGGTTCTTTTGGCGGTTGCCGGGCGTGGAATTGGCGATCAACGGCTGCTGGGAACCGAATCCGGCAACTCCCATCCGGCTTGAGTCGATGCCATGGGCACGCAGGAAGTCGGCAACCGTGAGGGCGCGACCAGCACTCAGATGCCAGTTATTCGGATAGATGTCACGAGTCGACTCCCCGGCGATGCGTCGATCGTCAGTATGGCCTGCCACCATAAGTCGCAAGTCGCGCGCGTCTGGAGACCGCAAAATCGTGGCGAAGTCGGCCAACATGCGGCGAGCTTCCGGCGCCAACTCGGCCTCCCCTTCGTTAAAGAGGACGTCGGTGTCGAGCTTGCTAATCCCAGAAGACTCGTCGTAGTGCAAACTGGGGTATTTTGCAGAAAGCGCGGCCAGCTGGTCACCAAGTCCTGAGGGCAGTTTGCCAGAACCGCGGCCAAATCGTCGATAAAATCGGCTACGTTCGTTTTCGTAATTGGCCAATCGATCTTCGGCGGCCCGAAGTTGCGTGTCGAGGTTGGCAACCTGCTCTTCGGCGCGGGCCAACTCGTCACCGATTTTTCGATTGTGTGAATCGAGATTGGCAAGCTCGGAGCTCATCGCCCGATTCTGTGTCTGCAACTCGCAGTAGCGATTGCGGCATTTCGTCAGACGAGAACCCGGCACCAAGAAACAACCACTAGATGTCACCAATGCGACAGCGGCTAGTGCAAACAATGAGAAGCGTACGTGCGTCATGATTCGACTCCTTTCGAACCCGCGGCATTTTCTGAATCGCTTGACTCATCACCTAGGCATTACCCAAGCAACAAGCCCAACGAACGTATTCCATTACATATCACTTGGTGGACCGAAGCACCTTAATCAATCGTTGATGGCCCCGTCGGTCCGTTATTTACTTCCCTGAAAAAATATTGATGATCTCGGTCATCAGCGTACTGTTCACCGGATACGCCTGATCCCAACTCCAGATGTTACGAACCATGTCGAACATCATGATTCCGCAGAGTCCAAGAATCAAAATGCAAACCGTTAGGCTCAGAACATTCCAAATGGAGTAAGGGGCCTCTGGTAGCGCCGGCGAAACAAAGCCAGCCGACATCGGCTGCGGAGCCACGCCCAGATCTAGTTCGTCTTGTTGATCGCTTTCCGCTTCCGCCTCGAGCATCTCCGGAGCTGCGGCAAACGCCCCCCCGATCATCGTGGCCGCTTCGGGATCGAAGCCTTCTTCTTCTCCCAAGGCGATCACCTGCGAGCCGCTTTCGGAAGCATCTTCCGGCTCTTCTTCGACAGTCAAATCAAACGGCCGTTGGGCATCCGTCGATACCGACGAGATTGAACTCGGGTCGGTTCCGTCGCCAAGCGTGAGCGTTTCTTCATCGTCGAGAATCAGCGAGTCGTTACTCACGACCGATGAACCACCGAGTTCCAACGGCACTTCTTCCAACGAGAGGCCACTGTCGGACGGGTCCATAAGCGAGATGCCGCTTTCCCCGGGCCGTACCGTTACATCGCTACCGGACGAGCTGCCGCCGAGCACCAGGTCATCATCGCCACCTAGGTCGATCGAGTCCTCGGTCTCGGTCGCGTCTTCGTCAACTTCCAGTGAAAGGTCACTCTCGCCGCCCAGGCTCAGGTCGTCTCCGGCAATCACTGGTTCATTCTTCTTAGCTGGCGGCGCCGTGCTATCGGTGGCACCGTCGAAGTCGAGTTCCAGCGAATCGAGTTCTTCAAACTGCAATCCCAGCTCCGAGGCAGGCTCCCCGCCGCCGAGCACATCGGATCCGCCCGCCAGGCGAACGTCACTTTGCTGTACTGCGTCGTCGGGAGAACCGGCGGAGGGTGCGTCGGAACCAAGTCCGATGTCACTATCTGCAAGCGAAAGGTCATCTTCGTCGCCACCCCGTTTGGGCGTTTCTCCGATGATCGTACTCGGCGAGCCGCCTGCTGCGGGGCCTAGCTCGCGTTCGCTCAACAGCACGCTACCTTCCTCTTCGCTGGGCACGTCCCCACCCAGTGCGTCGTCGGAACCAACGCCCGATTCCGAGGCACTCTTCTCACGAAGAATCTGTGCCACGCGATCGACGTCTTCAAATTTGAACTTCCAAGTCGGGCCGTCGCGATAACCGCGGATCTCATTCCGCGCACGCATCTCGTTGAGCTCCTCGGTCGATACACCGAGCATCTCAGCCGTCTCTTCAAGATCAAAAAACTTCTTTGCCATCATCTTCCGACTCCACTCTGTCACGATTGCCACCGACGCACTCGATCTCTCAAGATCTAGCAGCCTCGCCAGGTGGCATATGCCAGGTGGCTATCGCTGCGTGAGCACGTTGCGAATTTCTTCAGGTAAGGGCGCCTGTGCGTTAAACTGCGTCATCTGTAGGTCCCAGTGGATATTGCGAACGCTCTTCAACCCAATCTCTCCGCTCGCCGGATTAATGTGGTACACGCTGACCACACGCTGCCGAGGATCGATGACCGTGATCTGCTGCTTGCCGTCGGCAAGCTGGGCAGACAGGGCAATCAACTCCGGATTGCCTTCACGGGCGGATCCTTGCTGAGCAAAGACCGGACTGGAAAACGTCGGCGACCACCCGGCCACCATCACCAGACCTACACCTAAGAGGACACCAATTGCCAGCTGCTTCATAACGGGCGACTCCTAACTCGCACGCGAACAGGAGACTGGGCCTCTAGATCTATTCTAAAAGCCGAAAATCTCCCATCAAGGATTTTTGGACGTTTTGTTGCCTAACTCCGCAATTTCACCAACGCGCAGAAACCAACTACGGGTGCACGCCAAGGCGACCTACAGCCTCCGAAACTAGCGGTTTTATCGAATATTCAGGGAGAGCGACGCGGTCGAAATATGCGTCAGCCCGAGCGCGAAAACGCCTTGAAAATGGGGCGGAAGTGTACCGCTGAGGCCCTCATTCGACAAGGCCAAGTGGCTCATGGATGGCACTAAGCAGCCGAAACAGAAACCCCGCCGGTATGGGGGGAAGAGGCCACTGCTAGCTCCACGAAAAATTTTCGTCAGCTCAAAAAGAAACAGCCTGGTATGGCGCTAATGCCACACCAGGCTGCTGGTCCCCCCTGGGAATATCGCGATGCTCTGCGCACTGGCCGCAGGCACAAAACCCGCTCCGTCACTTACCCCGTATCCTGCCCGATTCGGTGACGGAGCGTGTCTTGTCCCTGCCCTGACTTCGAGCAGCGATGTGCAACCAAGTATCGACTCAGGTCCAACCAGACTTTGGCAATCTTTGCCGATTAGGAAAAATTTGCCGCCGAGCTCCTCTCACAAGACCATCGGATGCGAACTCTCACAGGCGACATTCGGGAAACACGTCTGCTTTCGCCAGCATCGCTGCCTGTGATAGCGGCCATTTGGCTGCAACCACGGACAAACCAGCCAATTCGGCTCATTAAACTGTAACGGTTATACCGACTTTAACGGTTAGGATCCGGAGGTCTGCGCCTGCGATGCGCGATGCCAGATAATCGCGAGCAGAGTGTCGCCGCGCCGGCATCACATCTGTCGGCGGTTGAATTCATGGAAGGAAATACGCGTGTCAACAAACTCGACGAAGTCACTCGACTCGATCACTTCTGCCATCTTGAAACAACCGCTCATCTGGGGCGGCCTTGCCTCGGCGTTGTTCTACGCCGCGGTACGTTCCGGCCAAATCCAGCATCCGCTAATCACACGATACTTCGCCAGTCATCCGGTAGAGTACATCGCCACGACGATGTTCTGTGTCGGTATCGCGGCCTTGGTCTTCAAGTACCTCCAAGTCGTTGGTCAGTCGAAAACCGGGCGTGAACCGCTGCTTGGTCCGCCTACGGATCGCCCCGATAACGCGGAAGCCGCGACCGGCTTGTTGCATACGCTCGACCAACATCGACGATCTGTCCAAACCAGCCTGCTAGGCAAGCGACTACGCGGTATCCTGGAATACATCCAGCGCAAAGGTTCGGCTGACGACTACGAGGAACAACTGCACCACCTCGCCGACACGGCAGAGGCCGAATCTCATCGCAGCTATTCGCTGGTCCGGATCATTACTTCCACGATTCCGCTACTCGGATTCCTTGGTACCGTAATCGGTTTGACCAAAGCGGTTGCCGAGCTGGTCGTGCAGGTGGGCGAAGTCGGCCTCGAGGCGGCCATCAATCCCGTCATCTCGGGTCTTAGCGTCGCGTTCGACACCACCGCGTTGGCGTTGGCATTGTCAATCGTGTTGATCTTCGCCATGCACTTCGTCAATCGTCGCGAAGCCAAACTGCTGGCCGATGTGGAACGCCAGGCGGAAGACGAACTACTCGGTCGTTTCTTGTCCGATCCGGCACATGACAATCCGCAAGTGCTCGCGCTCCGTCGCATGTGCGAACAGGTTGTTCAAGCAACCGAGCAGCTCGTTGGCCGGCAATCAGAACTTTGGGAAGCGACGATCGACGCCGCGCACCAGCGTTGGAGCACGCTCTCGGTCACCACGGAACGACAACTCGAAACTTCACTCAGCCGCGCTCTGCAAAGTAGCTACGAAGCCCATTCCAAGCAGCTCGAAGAACGAGCCGCCGCGGAGAACTCACAGAACAACGAGCAATGGGCGAGTGCCGTCGCGGCCCTGGAGCAATCGACGGAACAAATGCGATCCCAGCAGTTGGAACTGCAGCAGCAAGGCAACGTCATGCTCCAAGCGGTCGACGCCACTGGTCGTGTTTTAAAACTCGAAGAGGCGCTCAACAAGAACTTGGGAACGCTGGCCGAGTCCCACAACTTCGAACAGACGGTGATGAGCCTGGCTGCGGCGATCAATCTATTCAGCACTAAATTGGGAGCGTCGCCTAATGTCAGTCGTGAAATGGAGCCAGGACAAGCTGCATGAGACGTTCCGCTCGTCCAAAATCTGACGATCGCATTTCGCTCTTCCCGTTTCTCGCCGTGCTGATCTGCACGATGGGAGCGCTGTTGGTGCTGTTGGTCGTGATGTCACAACACGCCCAAGCGACGGCTTCGAAAGAACGAGCCGAACGCAGCGAAGAGGAACGTGCCAACGCTCAACGCCAGCTGGAAGACTTCCAGATGTGGTCTGAACAGTGGGACGAAATGAAGGCCCGCACTAAGGAAGACTTGGAACATCGCCGGGCCCAGCTCGCACATATCGAAGATCACATGCGGAGGCTAAGAACCCGCATGGAAGAGATCAAAGCAGCCCAAACCAAACTTGCCAGCGACGACCCCAGCACCTCGGCTCGAGCTGATGAACTTGAGCGCGAACTCGAGCGAATTCGGCAAGAACTGGCCGACGCCGAAAAGCAGCTCGAAGAGGCCAACAAACGCGCCCAGAAGCAAGCCTCTTTCGCGATCATCCCTTACGAAGGCGCCCAACAGACGCGGCGACGCCCCATCTATATCGAGTGTCGTAGCGACGGGGTCATCCTGCAACCGGACGGAATTCGCTTAGAAGAACGCGATTTCCTACCACCTTTGGGACCCGCCAATCCCTTGGTCTCGGCGATCCGCGCCGCCAGCGCTCATTGGATCGGCATGGCCGTTGCTGGCCACAACGTGGGCGACCCGTACCCCCTACTGTTAGTCCGCCCCGACGGAATCGACGCCTACTACGCGGCGCGGGCGGCTATGAAGTCCTGGGAGACCGATTTCGGCTACGAGCTGGTCGGCACCGATATGGACCTCGAATACCCGGCGACCGATCCACGTTTGACGCAGGCCGCTGAAGAGGCCGTGGCGGCCGCCCGACGCCGACGAGCCGGGCGCGGGTTCGGCGGTCTCGGTCAAGGTAGCGGTTCCGGTTCCGGTCGCTCCGGGTCAAATTCAGAAGGTGATTACGCCCAAGCCGGCGGCTCCTACGGACAAAACGGAGAGGGCGAAGAGGACGGCGGACACGATATCTTCGGAGATCACCAAAGAAAATCTTGGAATCGCTCGAACCCGGATGGCTCATCTCGCGAATCAAGCGAGAGCGCCAATGGCGAAAGTACTTCGCAGCCGATGAGCCAAACGGCTGGCCAAGCGGCGGACGGGCCGACCGGCACCAGCGGCGTGGCAGGCGGCGCGAGTGCCGCGGCCGAAAGCATTGCCGAATCACGCGGCAAGAACTGGGCTTCTCCTGGTGCCAGCAAGGGCCTCATTCCCTTCACCCGCACCATGGGCGTTCAAGTCGCGGGCGACCGGCTCATTATCCTGCCGCAAGATCCGTCTGGAGTGCCAACCACCGTGATGATGCAAGGTTCGACTAAGGACGGAGTTGAAGAGTTCGTCTCCCAGGTGTGGGAGGAAATGAAAGGCTGGGGTAGCGCCGGACGCGGAATGTACTGGCGGCCAGAAATCCATTTGCAGGTTTACCCCGGTGGCGAACAGCGTGCCCGCGACTTGGAGGTCCTGCTGAAGAACAGCGGACTGGAACTTGCCACGCCCGCCGCACAACATCCACGTTAGTGCGGACGACAGACAAGGGACAACAACGCCCATAAGGCCAATCAACGACTAACCAACTATGCGACGCCGCACGACTTCTCAGAATGATGAAAGCCCGGATCATGATTCCTTCTTGGACATCGTGGCGAATATTGTCGGCATCCTGGTTATTCTCGTTGTTGTCGTAACGGCAAGTGCCAAGCAACTGCCGTCGCTTTCGATCACCGCCGACCAAGAACAGCTGGACGCCGTTGCAGCCGCTCGACAAGAAGCGAAGTCGAAGGAGTCGGAAGTCTACCAGCTCGATAATGCAATCAAGCATCTCGACCACGAGCTCAAGGCAAGACGTGCCGAGAGAGATCTCATGGCCACCTGGATCGCCGCCAAGGAAGACGAAATCGCGGAACAACGCGAATCGCTCGACGGCAACCAGCAAGTCGAATTCGACCTCCAGAATCAACTCACGACCGAACAAGCTCAGTTGGAGCGGATTCGCGAGTCGCTCTCAGCAGCACTCGAAGCACCGAAGAATGTCGTCAAGCTAGAAAACTACCCCACGCCAATCGGCAAGACGGTCTACGGCAAGGAAATTCACTTCCGGCTACTCAAAAACCGCGTTACCTACGTGCCGATTGATGAACTTGTCGGCGAACTCAAGGCAGCAGGACGGGCGCGACTCTGGAAGCTCGACAACGAACTTACCGAGGTCACCGAAACGGCCGGCCCCATCGACGGATTCCGCATGCGTTACACGATGGAGAAGGTTGAAATCCCTGTCGAAAAACGAATCGAAATGGGGCGAACCGGCTATGTCGTGCAGCTCAAACGATTCGAACTCGTTCCCACCGGTGGCCAACTTGGCGAAACGCTGGAACAGGCCATGCAACCGGCCAGCCAGTTCCAACAACGAATTGCCAGCCTCGACCGGGAACGAACGACCGTGACACTGTGGGTTTACCCTGACAGCTTCGCCATGTTCCGAGAGATGAAGAAACGCCTGTTCGAACAGGGCTTTGCCACCGCCGCACGGCCATTAACACACGGCATCCTCATCGGCGGTTCGCCCAAGGGATCGCGATCGAGCGCTGAATAGCGAATCCCGATTTCCTCTTGTATCGCCAGCTGCGGCGATTTCATGGCCGGGAAATCCGACACGCGTTACCCAAAGACCTCTTCAATGAAGCGTCGCAGTAATCGCTCGGTCTCGGGCGTATCGTGCACCGTATCACGAAACTGCTCAAACGTAATGCCGGCGATGCGGTCGACGTACTCAGGGTACTGCACAAGTCGGCCAATCAGATTCTCTCGATTCAGCTCCGGATGGAACTGTGTGCAGTAGATCGGCTTGCCCTGGAAGCGGTACGCCTGATTCTCGACCTTCTCGGTCGATGCCAACAACACGGCATCCGCCGGCAGACGATCAACTCGATCGGTATGCCCCATCTGGGCATCGAAGTTCACCCCCAGCGGCGAGAAAACCGGATCGTCATGTCCCGCGTCCGAAAGCGTAAGGCGAAGCGTCCCCAACTCGCCACGGGCTAGATCGTGAACAACCGAACCACCCATGGCGCGGGCCATTGCCTGAAATCCCCAACAGGACGCGAATGTGGGCTTCGACTGTTGATGCAGAATGCGCATCTCGTCGAGGATTGGCTCGATCCAAGCCTCGTCACTGGTAGCGGAATAGTCACCGCTGCCGCCGATCAACACCATATCGTGCGCGGCCAGCTTGGCCTCGCCAGGGAGCGACTCCAGAACGTCCCAAGGGGTGATTTGCTCCGACTCGCACTGCAGCGCCCTCGCGAAACAACCGATCTCCTGCTCGCGCATGGGGTCGTCTGGCACGCGAATTTGCATCAGGAGAAATCGCAGCTTAGCAGACATAGATACCTTGGTGGTTGGCGACGAGCTTTGTCTTTCTTGATTCTCAGTTGCCGCGTCAGTCGGTGGTGGCGGCCACGATACCGTTTTCTGCGGCCGTCATGATCTGATCAATCTCATTGAGCGAAATCGCCAACGGCGGCATCACAACCACCACATTGCCGAGCGGTCGCAGCCAGAC
>CAYLRE010000134.1:0-2133 GCA_964385715.1 uncultured Planctomycetaceae bacterium | reverse complement strand
CTGACAGGCTCGGGCACCACGACGCTCTTGCCAGTCGAACGGTTCTTTCGTCTCGCAATTTTGAACGAGTTCGATGCCGACCATCATACCTCGCTGTCGAACACTGCCAACATGCGGCAACCTGGCAATTCGCTCCAAGTGTTGTTCGATTCGCCCAATTTTTGCCGAGAGGCCCGCAATGGTGTGCTCTTCCTCAAAGACATCGAGCGTCGCGATCGCGGCAGCCGCGGCCAGCGGGTTGCCTCCATAGGTGTGGCCATGAAAGAAGCTTCGCAGATCGGCATACTCGCCGAGAAACGCGTTGTAGACCCGATCGTTGGCCAAGGTCGCCGACATGGCGAGATAACCACCGGTCAGCCCTTTGGCAACACAGAGCAGGTCGGGCGCGACACCTTCTTGCTCACAAGCGAACATGGTGCCCGTGCGCCCAAAGCCGGTCGCGACTTCGTCGACAACCAGCAGCACGTCATATCGTTCGGTCAGCTCACGCACGCGGCGCAGGTAGCCTGGCGGCTGCATGATCATGCCCGCGGCGCCCTGCACCAACGGCTCCACAACCATGGCCGCGATCTGCTCGTGCTCACGGGCGAGCAGTTCTTCCAGCTGGCCGATGTAGTAGTCGCAGGCGTCCTCTTGGGACACGCCCTCGGGGAGACGATATGTATCGGGTGCCGGCACGCGTTCCACATGGAATAGCAGCGGACCAAACAGCGAATGAAATAGATCGATCCCACCGAGACTGACGCTGCCGATGGTGTCGCCGTGATACGCTTGGCCCAAGGCGATGAACTTCTTTTTCGTCGGCCGTGGCGTGTCGCACTGCTGCCAGTACTGGAAAGCCATCTTCAGCGCCACTTCAACGCCACTGGCACCGTCGCCGGCGTAGAAGACGTGCGAGAGCCCCTCCGGCGTGATATCGACGAGTCGCTTCGAAAGTTCAACGGTGGTCGAGTTGGACGAACCGAGCGACGTGCAATGGGCGATCTTGTCGAGCTGTCCGCGAATGGCGTTGTCGATCTTAGGATGCCGGTGACCATGCACGTTGCACCACAGGCTGCTGACGCCGTCGATCAGTCGACGACCGTCGACATCGATCAGGGTACAGCCTTCGGCCCGATCGATGACCAAAGGTTCGTACTCAGCCATCTGCGTGAAGCCATGCCAGACGATTTCGCGATCCCACCGTTTGAGTTGTTCGCTAGCGGGATGGGCTGACGTTGCAGGAGAGACAGACGAAGACATGACAAGCAATCGTTCAAGAATGAAAGGGCCAAGGTGGCCGTGCGAACCGCGATCCGCCGAGAGACGAAACCGAATACAACGAACGTGGGCCGAGACTCTTCTAGGCTACCACTTCACGACGATCGGCGTGCCGACCGTAACACCAAGCATGATCTTGGCACTGTCACCGACGATCGCCAGTTCCAGATTGCCGCTGGAGCCGACCAGGGCCATCAGCGTCATCTCAGGCTGATCGCCGTACGTCTTGAAGATACCCTGCGTCTCGTGCTCGTCACACGTGATCACAACGCCCTCGTCGATTGGCGTATCGGCCAGCATCTCATCGGTAATATCGCTAATTAAGTTACCGAACGAGTCGATCGAGGTGATCGATCCTTCAATCTTCCCGGGCACGATCCGGACCTCCGGCCAATCGATGGACTGTAAATCATCACGCGGCGAACCGAGACTTTCCGGAGGAACGCCTAGACTCAGGCGAGCCGCCACGGGTGCCATAATGTCCCGACCGTGAAAGGTCGAAGAAACTTCTGGCAACCAGAACTCCCGGTTCGTAACGGCAATTATTCTATCGGGAGCCCTCTGGCGGGCCAAGGCGGTGAACAATCCGTTGTCGGGAGCGATGTAGTGCCGCTGGCCGAATGCCGCGTAAACGATCTCTCGTTTAGTCCCCACCCCGGGATCGATCACGGCCACATGGATCGAATTCTCTGGAAAACGAACGGTTGTCTCGGCAATGGCGATCGCCCCGGCCCGAATATCCTGGGGCGGAACATCGTGCGTGACATCAATCAGCGTGGCGTCAGGGTTGATCGAAAGAATCACTCCTTTCATGGCCGCCACGTAAGGACTGCCAACGCCGAAGTCGGTCGTTAATGTAATGATCGCGCCAGG